>NZ_JAILXP010000150.1 GCF_020740895.1 Streptomyces sp. UNOB3_S3
GGGCGGGGGACGTCCTTGCCCGCGCCGGCTTCCATGCTGAACCGCTGGTCGCCGAGGACCGCCCGCACGTCGGCATGGCGGGTGAGCAGCCAGGCCTCGCCGCCGTAGGGCATGCGGACCCGCGAGACCGGCTCCCGCTCGCGCAGGTGGGCGTAGAGGGGGTCCATCTCCACGCCGGTGGGGGTGCTGAACGGGTGGGTGCGGGTGACCGGGCAACGGGATGTCATCGGGGCTCTCTCATTCTGTGACGGACGGCGGGGCGGGCCGCGGTGGCGCGGCGAGCGGCCGCAGGGCGTCCTCGATCACCCGGCACACGGCCGTGGTGTGCTCGTTGAGGTAGAAGTGACCGCCCGGCCAGGAGTGGTACGCCGTGGGGCCGGTGGTCTGCTGGTGCCAGGCGCGGGCTCCGTCGGCGGGCACGTGGGGGTCGTCCACGGCGGTCAGGACGGTGAGCGGGCAGGCGAGCCGCGGCCCGGGGCGCCAGGTGTAGGAGGCGGCGACCCGGTAGTCGTTGCGGATGACGGGCAGGGCCAGGCGCAGCAGTTCCTCGTCGGCGAGTACCCGCGGGTCGGTGCCCCGCAACTCGGCCACCTTGGCGATCAGCTGGTCGTCGCCGAGGAGGTGGGTGGTGATCCCGCGGGGAACGGTCGGGCCGACCCGTCCGGAGACCAGGAGGTGGGCGGGGGCACCGGGGCCGCGTGCCATGAGGCGGCGGGCCGTCTCATAGGCGAGCAGCGAGCCCAGGCTGTGGCCGAACAGGGCCAGCGGACGGTCGAGCCAGGGCTCCAGGTCCGGCAGGACGTGGTCCACCAGGGTGTCGACGGACTCCAGGAAGGGCTCCTGGCGGCGGTCCTGACGGCCGGGGTACTGGACGGCCAGGACCTCCACGAAGTCCGGGAGCGTCCGGGCGAAGGGCAGGTAGGCGCTGGCGCTGCCACCGGCGTGCGGGAAGCAGACCAGCCGGACGGCCGGGTCGGCGACCTGCCGGTAGCGGCGCAGCCAGAGGTCGCCTGTGGCGGTCGGGGCGGTCACGCCGTGTGGGGTCCTTCCGTGGGGTTCCGTGGGGTTCCGTGGGGTTCCGTGGGGTGATGGTCCGGGGCACTGTTTCGCCGGGGTCCGGCGGCGATGGCGGGGTCGGGCCTTCGGGTGGTGTCGGGCCCTCGGGTGCGTCATGCCTTCAGGCACGTCAGGCCTTGAGGCACGTCAGGCCTTGAGGCGCTGCCACCAGTCGGTGTGGTCGCGGTACCAGGCGACGGTGTCGGCCAGTCCGCGGTCGAAGTCGGTGCGGGGTGCCCAGCCCAGCTCTTCGGTGATCTTCCGGGTGTCCACGCAGTAGCGGCGGTCGTGTGCCGCGCGGTCGGAGATGTGGTCGACGGCGGACCAGTCGGCGCCCACGATGGCGAGCAGGCGCTTGGTGAGGTCGACGTTGGACAGCTCGGTGCCGCCGCCTATGTTGTAGACCTCGCCGGCCCGGCCGCGATCGGCGACCAGGGCGATGCCGTGGCAGTGGTCGTCCACGTGCAGCCAGTCACGGCGGTTGAGACCGTCCCCGTACAGGGGCAGCCGGCGTCCCTGGAGGAGGTTGGTGACGAACAGCGGGATGACCTTCTCGGGGTGCTGGAAGGGCCCGTAGTTGTTGGAGCAGCGGGTCACCCGGACGTCGAGGCCGTGGGTGCGGTGGAAGGCCAGGGCGAGGAGGTCGGAGGACGCCTTGGACGCGGCGTAGGGCGAGTTGGGGGCCAGGGGGTGGTCCTCGGGCCAGGCGCCCTCGCTGATCGAGCCGTACACCTCGTCCGTGGAGACGTGGACGAAGCGCTCCACGCCGGCGTCGGCGGCGGCCTGGAGGAGGCGGTGGGTGCCGAGCACGTTGGTGGTGACGAAGGCGGCGGAGTCGCTGATGGAGCGGTCGACATGGGACTCGGCGGCGAAGTGCACCACCAGGTCGGTGCCGCGCATCGCCTCGGCGACGGTGGCCGGGTCGCAGATGTCACCGTGCCGGAACTCCAGGCGCGGGTGGTCGGCGACCCGTGCGAGGTTGTCGCGGTTTCCGGCGTAGGTGAGCTTGTCGAGGACCCGGACGTGAGCGCCGGCCAGCGCCGGATACGCGTCCGACAAGAGGCTTCTGACGAAGTGTGAGCCGATGAACCCGGCTGCCCCGGTCGCCAGGACGCGCATCCGTCGACCGCCTTTCTGTGTGTCGTGGTGATGTGTGTCGTGGTGGTGGGTGTCGTGGTGGTGGGTGTCGTGGTGGATCTGTCGTGCGGTCAGCCGGCCCGGCCGACGGCGAAGCGCGAGGCCACGTCCATGAGGTACCCGCCGTAGCTGGAGGCGGTCAGTTCCTGCCCGAGCCGGTAGCAGGTGTCGGCGTCGATGAACCCCATGCGCAGGGCGATCTCCTCGATGCAGGCGATGCGTTCGCCCTGGCGCTGCTCCAGGAGCTGGACGTACTGGCCGGCCTGGAGGAGGGAGTCGTGGGTGCCCATGTCCAGCCAGGCGAACCCGCGGCCCAGTTCGGTGAGCCGGGCCCGGCCCTGCTCCAGATAGGCGCGGTTGATGTCGGTGATCTCCAGCTCGCCGCGGGCGGACGGCTTGAGGTCCCTGGCCAGCTCGACCACGTCGTTGTCGTAGAGGTACAGGCCGGTCACCGCGAGGTTGGAGGGCGGGCGCTGCGGCTTCTCCTCCAGCGACAGCAGGCGCCCCCGTGCGTCGATGGTGGCGACACCGTACTGCTCGGGGGCGTTGACGGGGTAGCCGAACAGTTCGCAGCCGTCCAGGCGCTGGATGCTGTGGTGGAGAACGGTGGAGAAGCCGGGGCCGTGGAAGACGTTGTCGCCCAGGACGAGGGCGACCCGGTCGTCCCCGATGTGCTTGTCGCCGATGTGGAACGCCTCGGCGATACCGCGCGGCTCGTCCTGGACGGCGTAGTCGAGGTTCAGGCCGATGCGGGAGCCGTCGCCCAGCATCGCCTTGAACATGTCCATGTGCTGGTGGGAGGAGATGACGAGGATGTCCCGGATGCCGCCCAGCATGAGGACCGAGAGCGGGTAGTAGATCATGGGCTTGTCGTAGACCGGCAGCAGCTGTTTGGACAGCGCGCCGGTCAGCGGACGGAGCCGGGTGGCGCTGCCGCCGGCGAGGATGATGCCCTTCATGGGGCGACGGGCTGTTGAGCGTTCCGGCGGGGTGTCGTTCACGGTGGGTCCTCCGTGGCGTTCTGGGCTGAGGGGTGACTCAGGTCGCCTCTCCGGCGCCCGCGACGGGTGGCGCCTCGAGCGGAGCTACGCGCCGCGCGGCGGCGCGTGGTGCTCTTGCCATGCCCGGTAGGACGGGAGCAGGCCGAGCCGCTCCGCCTCGGCGAGACCGGGGGCGCCCGCGTCCTTGTCGGAGAGCAGCGGTTCGATGTCCGTCGGCCAGTCGATCGCCAGGTCCGGGTCCAGCGGGTTGATGGCGTGCTCGCGCCCGGGGTTGTAGCCGGAGGAGCACAGGTACATGAGGGTGGTGTGGTCGGTGAGGGAGAGGAAGGCCCGGCCCAGCCCGGCCGAGACGTACACGGCGGTGTGCCGGCGGTCGTCCACCGGGACCGCCTCCCAGCGGCCGAAGGTCGGGGATCCGGTACGGATGTCCACGATCACTTCGAGGCCCGCTCCGCGCACGCACGCGCTGTACTTGGCCTGGCCGGGCGGGATCTCGGCGAAGTGGATCCCGCGCAGCGCGCCACGCCGGGACACCGCGATGTTCGCCTGTGCCAGCGGCAGTTGATGCCCGGTGGACTGCTGGAACCGCTCGCCTTGGAACCACTCGTGGAACTGGCCCCGGTGGTCGGTGTGAATGACGGGGTCCAGCACCCAGGCCCCCTCGATGCCGAGTGGGCGCATCGTGCTCCGTCCCTCCCTTGTCCGTGTGACGCCTTGCGGGCTGCCGGCCGGGGCCGGGTCAGGCGGAGCGCCGCCAGTACGCGCCCTGCCGGTCGATCTGGTGGATCTCGTCGGTGATGCCGTGCCGGTCCCGGAAGTCGTGGACCGCCTGCCGGCACGCCGGGATGCAGTAGTCGTCGACGATGACATAGCCGCCGACCGACACCTTGGAGTACAGGTGGGTCAGGACGTCGGTGGTGGCGGCGTACGAGTCGCCGTCGAGCCGCAGTACCGCGAGCCGCTCGATGGGGGCGGTGGGCATGGTGTCCTTGAACCAGCCGGGCAGGAAGCGGACCTGCTCGTCCAGGAGCCCGTAGCGCTCGAAGTTCTCGCGCACCGTGGCCACTTCGGTCGGAATGTCGAGCACCTGGTTGTACTGCTCCAGGTCGATGTCCCTGTCCAGCTCGTGGTCGTCGTCGAGGGTCCGGGGGAATCCCTGGAACGAGTCGCAGACCCATACCGCGCGGTCCCGCACGCCGTGCGCCCGGAACACGCCGCGGGCGAAGATACAGGCGCCCCCGCGCCAGACACCGGTCTCCGCGAAGTCGCCGGGGACGGCGTCACGGATGACGGACTCCAGGCAGTGCTGGAGGTTGTCCAGCCGCTTGAGGCCGATCATGGTGTGTGCCACGACCGGGAAGTCCTCGCCGGACTCACGCGCCTCCGCCACGTAGGAGGCGTCGGTGATAAAGCCGGCGACGTGGGAAGGGTCCTCATAAATTGTGTTCGCGACGGCCTTCTTAAGAAGGTCGAGATACAGGGTCGCGTCACGAGAAGTGGTGCTCATTAAAATCGCCCCCCATAGGCAGCACTACCCGGGTCCGATGCATCCGGAAAACGGGTGGGTTACAGCCGGATTTCCGACGATCGCCGCTTGTGTCGCAGCATCTGGATTACGGGAGCTTGGACGGAAAAAGCGTCTGGCTGCTCACCGGATCTTCCGATCGTCGATCATGGTGGAACATACACGGAGTTGACCGAGAAGCACAAGCCGAAGTGGCCGATGAAGACCCATCAACACTCCCCCACCAGCAACTTGTCACCTGGCCAGTGACCTTGCTCACGTGGCGGAGAATAGACGTTGCGTCCTGATCATCACCGTGCTTGCCTGTTGTTCGCACGGCGGTCCGATAACCAAGGTCCGCCGACGAACAGGGGGAGTTTTGAGCGCTTCGGCCAGGTCCGGACTAACACCGGAAGAGGCAGGAACGGCATGGCCTTTGGCCCGTACCTGCCCGTTCCAAATACCTACCGAGTACGCTGAGTTAAGGAAATCCGAACCGATTGCCCGAGCACGGGTCTGGGACGGTTCGCGAACCTGGATCATCACCAGGCACGAACATGTGCGGGCGCTTCTCGCGGATTCCCGCGTCACCATCAGACCGGCCGCCCTGCCCCGGCTGTCCGCGGCCGACAGCGACGGCGAGGGCTTCCGCTCGCTGCTGACGATGGACCCGCCCGAGCACAACGTCCTGCGCCGCATGTTCATCTCCGAGTTCAGCACGCGCCGGGTCAGATCCATGCGACCGGGCGTCGAACAGCTCGTGGACGACCTGATCGACAAGCTCCTCGCCGGACCGGCGCCGGCGGACCTGGTGGCCGAACTGGCGCTGCCGATGTCAACGTTGGTGATCTGCGCGCTCCTCGGCGTCCCGTACGAGGACCGGGAGTTCTTCCAGGAACGCAGCGAGATCGCCACCCGCGTGGGCGGGGACGCCGATTCACTCACCGCGCTCCTCGAACTCCGCGACTACCTGGACAAGTTGGTCACCGCCAAGACCGAGACGCCGGGTGACGACCTGCTCAGCGGGCTCATCGTCAACCGGCTGGTCCCCGGCGAGATCCAGCACAACGAAGTGGTCGACAATGCCGTGCTGTTGCTGGCGGCGGGCCACGAGACCAGCGCCAGCATGGCCGCGCTGGGTATCCTGACGCTGCTTCAGCATCCGGAGACCCTGGCCGAGGTGCGCGCCGACGAGGGGCTGCTGCCTCAAACCATCGACGAGCTGCTGCGCTACCTGTCCATCGTGGACGGGATGCGCCGCGCGGCCACCGCCGACATCGAACTGGGGGGAATGACGATCCGGGCCGGGGACGGCCTGATCATCTCGCTCGGTTCCGGCAACCGTGACGAGGACGCGTTCCCCTCCCCCGACACCTTCGACATCCACCGCTCGGCCCGCCACCACGTGGCCTTCGGCTACGGCCCGCACCAGTGCCTGGGGCAGAACCTGGCCCGGATGGAGCTGGAGGTCACACTCGGCGCCGTCATCCGCCGTATCCCGACCCTGCGGCTGGCCACGGACGTCGAGGCGCTGCGGGTCAAGCCCGACGCGACGATCTTCGGGCTGCACGAGCTGCCTGTCGAGTGGTGACCGGCACGTGATGACCGGCTGTGCCGCGGGGCGGCCGGCCGAGTGGTGACCTACACAGAAAGTACGCGCATGCGGGTGGCAGTAGACGAGGACCGGTGCATGGGAGCCGGCCAGTGCGAACTGGCGGCGCCCGAGGTGTTCGAGCAGGACGACGAGGGGGTGAGCCGGGCGGTCGACCCCGAGCCCGCCGAGGATCTTTGGCAGGCGGTCCGCCAGGCCGCGGACCTGTGCCCGGTGCAGGCCGTTCTCCTCACCGGGGCGACCGGGATAACCGGGACGACCGGGGCGGAATCCCCCGAGCGGCATCGGGAGGCTAGGTGACGGACCGTCAGTGGGCGGGTCGTACGGCCCTCGTGACGGGCGCGCTGGGATTCATCGGCTCGCACTTCGTCGAACAGCTCGCCGCGCGCGGCGCCACGGTACTGGCCCTGCATCGCGGTGAACGACCGGGTATAAAGGAGGAGTTGGCCGCCCTGCCCGGGTCGGAGCGGATCCGTTTCGTCGCGGTCGACCTGTGCGACGCGAACGAGACCCGGGCCGCGTTCAAGTACCTGGCGCCGTCCATCGACACCGTGGTGCACTGCGCGGGGCTGGACGGCAATGCCCGGTTCAAGCACGAGCACTCCGCGGACATCCTCGACAGCAACCAGCGCATCACCTCCAACCTGCTGAACTGCGTGCGGGACTTCGGCGCGGGCGAAACCGTCGTCATGAGCTCGTCGGAGGTGTACTGCGCACCGCTGACCTCGGCGACGAGCGAGGACGACGACTACCGCGCCCACATGCGGTACACCGACAACGGCTATGTTCTGTCCAAGACCTACGCGGAGATCCTGGCCGGCCTGCATCGCCGGCAGTTCGGGACCGATGTCTTCCTGGTGCGGCCGGCCAACGTCTACGGCCCCCGCGACAGCTTCGACACGTCCCGGGGACGGGTGATCCCCAGCATGCTGGCCAAGGCCGAGGCCGGCGAAGAGATCGAGATCTGGGGAGACGGCAGCCAGACCCGGTCCTTCGTGCACGTCGCCGACCTGGTGCGGGCCTCGCTGTGCATGGTCGAAACGGCCAGGCACCGGGTGCTGAACATCGGCACCACGGAGGAGACCGCCATCCTGGACCTTGCCAGGATGGTGACCGCCGCACTGGGCCGCCCCGAGCGCATCCGCACCGTCCCCAGCCGCCCGGTGGGCGTCACCGGGCGCCGCCTGGACCTCTCCCGGATGTTCGAGGTCATCGACTTTGAACCCCGCACCCTGCGGGCGGGCCTCGAAGAAACCATTCGCTGGTACCGCCGTCACCAGCAGCAGCACCAGACAACTCGGTAACCTCGGTAACCCTGGAAGGCAACTCGTGGCTACATCAGTCGAGACAGCACTGCTCCGCGACATCATCGGGGCAGCCGGCGGGCACGACGCCGCGCTGAAGGAACTGGTCGCCCGGCACAGCCCGGCCGACATCACCCGGGTACTGCTGAGTGAGATCACCTCGCGCTGCCCGGCCCCGGTCAATGACGCTCCGGTCCTCGTGGAGCTGGCCGTCCACACCGACGGCACCGCGCTGGAGCCGCACTACCTGTACGTCGCCAAGGGCGGACCGGTGCGCCCGGCCGGCCGGGACGAGGCGTTCATCGCCATGCGCGTCGAGTACGAACTCGCCGAGCTCGTGCGGGAGTTGTTCGGACCGGTACGGGAGCGCGGGGCGGGCGTGCGCGGCACCACGCTCTTCCCGTACGTCGCCGAGACCTCGGGCGGCGCCGGAGACGACGCCGGAGACGCCGCCTCCGGCGCGGAGCACATCGGCACCCACTTCCTCGCCGCCCAGCAGGGCACCGAGACCGTGCTCGCGGGCTGCCACTCCCGCAAGCCCGACCTCAGCGAGCTGGCCTCGCGCTATCTGACCCCCAAGTGGGGCTCGCTGCACTGGTTCACCCCGCACTACGACCGCCACTTCCGCGACTACCGCAACGAGCAGGTGCGCGTCCTGGAGATCGGCATCGGCGGTTACAAGCACCCCGAGTGGGGCGGCGGCTCCCTGCGCATGTGGAGGCACTTCTTCCACCGCGGTGAGATCTACGGCCTGGACATCGTCGACAAGTCCCACTTCGACGGACAGCGCATCACCACCCTCCAGGGCGACCAGAACGACCCGGAGTACCTGGCGTCGATCGCCGAGGAGTACGGGCCGTTCGACATCGTCATCGACGACGGCAGCCACATCAACGAACACGTCCGGACGTCGTTCCAGGCACTGTTCCCGCATGTGCGCCCCGGCGGTCTCTACGTCATCGAGGACCTGTGGACCGCCTACTGGCCCGGCTTCGGCGGTAACGAGGACCCCCGCCAGGACAGCGCCACCAGCCTCGGCCTGCTCAAGTCGCTGATCGACTCCATCCAGCACGAGGAGCGGCCGGCCGCCTCCGGTCACCGGCCCGGCTACGCCGACCGCAACGTGGCGGGCCTGCACGTCTACCACAACCTCGCCTTCATCGAGAAGGGCACCAACGCCGAGGGCGGCATCCCCGCGTGGATCCCGCGCGACTTCGAGACGCTGGTGGCGGTGTCCTCGGGCGGAGCGGAGTGAGGATGCGCGGCACAACGGGGGCCACACCAGGGGACACGACGAGGTCCACAGCAGGGGACGCAACGGGGGACAGGGGGACGGTGCCGTGCGCGTAACGTTGCTGGCCATCGGCTCGCGCGGCGACGTGCAGCCCTTCATCGCGCTGGGCGTCGGACTGCGCGAACGCGGCCACGAGGTCACCCTCGCCGCGCCCGCCTCCCTGCAGAAGCTGGTGGAGCGGGCCGGACTGGAATACAAGGTCACCCCGGGCGACCCCGACGGGTTCTTCAGCATGCCCGAGGTCAGGGACTCGCTGCGGCGCAGCCCGCTGATGAGGGATCTGCTCAAGAACCTGCCCAAGGCGCCCGAGGGGTACGACCAGGTCGTCGTCGACGCGGTCCACGAAGCGGCCCAGGGTGCCGACTTCATCGTCAACGCGCCGCTGACCCTGGCCGCCGCCTACGGGCACCCGCCCGCGCCGTGGGCGTCCGTGTGCTGGTGGCCCAACTCCTCCACCTGGTCCTTCCCGGCCGTGGAGTCCCACCAGCGCCGGATGGGCCCGCTGACGCCGCTCTACAACCGCTACTCCCACTGGCAGGCGGCCCGTGACGAGTGGGCCTGGCGCCGGCCCGAGATCGACGGCTACCGCACACGGATGGACCTGCCGCCGTTCGGTCGCACGTCACCGTTCCCCCGCCTGGGCCACGAGCGCCCGTACCTGTACCCGTTCAGCCCCAGCGTGCTGCCCAAGCCCGCCGACTGGCCCCGGCGGGCCCATGTCACCGGCTTCTGGTACTGGGACCAGGAGTGGCAGGCCCCGGCGGACTTCCAGGCCTTCCTCGACGACGGCCCGGCGCCGGTCGCGCTCACCTTCGGCAGCACCTGGTCGCTCCACGACCAGCGGCAAGCGCTGGAGTACGCCATCGACGCGGCACGCGGCGCCGGGCGGCGGCTGGTCATGGTCGACGGCCCGGACGACGATCTGCCCGATGACGTCTTCCGGCTCCACGACGTGGACTACGCCGGGGTGTTCCCGAAGATGGCCGCGGTCATCCACCACGGCGGCGTGGGCACCACGGCGCAGGTACTGCGCGCCGGGGTGCCGCAGGTGATCTGCCCGGTCTTCGCCGACCACCCGTTCTGGGCCGCCCGGCTCGCCGAGCTCGGGGTCGGCGCGCGGCCCGTGCCCTTCACCCGCTTCGCCCGCACCGGCCGCCAGGAGCTGGCGGCCAGCGTGCGCCAGGCGGTCAACGATCCCCGGATGGCCGACCGCGCTCAGCGGCTGGGCCGGCTGGTCGCGCAGGAGCGCGGGGTGGACAACGCCTGTGACGTCCTGGAGGACTGGGCACGGGCGTCAGGGGTGACAGTCGGTTGAGCACCGTGTCGGCCGGGGCCCCGCAGCCGGGGCCCCGGCCGGCCGAGTTGTGGCCGGCGGCGCAGAGCAGTGCCCGGTCGCGCCGGGTCAGGGCGGCGCCGCAGTGGGGGCAGGCGAGGACGTGCCGCGGAACGCATCCGGCAGGTCGCATGGAAAACCACCCCGAATCCCCGCGAATCCCACAGCTCCCTGACCCCGAACCATTCACCGAATCACTGATTCATCAGCATCTCAGCCTTGCCGTGTCGACCTGGAGATTTCATGGCCCCGAAGATGGCCCCCAACAATGGTGTGCAGCAGCCGAGCGACATTGCCGTTGTCGGCATGTCCTGCCGCCTCCCGGGAGCACCTGGCCTCGATGAATTCTGGGAGCTGCTGACCGCCGGCCGCAGCGCCGTCGAGCGGCAGCCCGACGGCAGCGTGCGCGGCGCCCTGGAGAACGCCGCGGACTTCGACGCCGCCTTCTTCGGCATGTCCCCGCGCCAGGCCGCCGCCACCGACCCGCAGCAGCGGCTGATGCTGGAACTCGGCTGGAGCGCGCTGGAAGACGCGGGCATCGTCCCGGGCAGCCTGGCGGGCACTGACACCGGAGTCTTCGTCGGCGTGGCCGCCGACGACTACGCGACCCTCCTCCACCACACCGGCACCCCCCTCAACGGCCACACCGCGACCGGCCTGAACCGCGGGATGACGGCCAACCGCCTCTCCTACTTCCTCGGGCTCCGCGGCCCGAGCCTGGCCGTGGACTCCGCCCAGTCCTCTTCGCTGGTCGCCGTCCACCTGGCCTGCGAGAGCCTGCGCCGCGGCGAGACGGAACTCGCCCTCGTCGGCGGGGTGAGCCTGATCCTCGCCGAGGACAGCACGGCCCGCATGGAACTCATGGGCGCACTGTCCCCCGACGGCCGCTCCTACACCTTCGACGCCCGCGCCAACGGCTACGCGCGCGGCGAGGGCGGCGCTTGCGTCGTCCTCAAGCCACTGGACCGCGCGCTGGCCGACGGCGACCGGGTCCACTGCGTCATCCGCGGCACCGCCGCCAACAACGACGGCGGCGGCACCGGGCTGACGGCCCCCGACCGCGAGGCCCAGGAGGCCGTGCTGCGCACGGCGTACGACCGGGCCGGAGTCGGCCCCGAGCAGCTGCGCCACGTCGGCTACGTCGAACTCCACGGCACGGGCACCCCGGTCGGCGACCCCATCGAGGCGGCGGCCCTGGGCGCGGTGCTCGGCTCCGTACGCCCGCAGGGCAGCCCGCTGCCGGTGGGTTCGGTCAAGACCAACATCGGACACCTGGAAGGCGCCGCGGGCATCGCCGGGCTGGTCAAGGCCGCCCTGTGCGTACGCGAGGGCGTGCTCCCGCCGACCCTCAACCACGAGACGCCCAACCCCGCCATCCCCCTGGACGAGCTCAACCTGCGGGTGCAGACGAGCCTGGCGCCGTGGACGGGACACCGCGTGGCGGGTGTGTCGTCGTTCGGGATGGGCGGGACGAATGCGCATGTGGTGCTGGAGCAGGCGCCGGCTGTCGTAGATCCGCGCATTAACGGCGCGCGGGAGCTGGGCTCGGTGCCGGTCGTGCTGTCCGGGCGGGATGGTGGTGCGCTGCGGGAGCAGGCGCTGCGGTTGATGGACCGGGTGGATGCGGCGCGGGTGCTGGATCTGGGGTACTCCACGGCCGTCGCGCGGTCGGTGTTCGAGCACCGGGCCGTGGTGCTGGCCGAGGACGGCGCGGCGCTGCGGGCGGGTCTGGAGGCCGTGGCGGCAGGTCAGTCACCGCTGGCCGGAGTGGCCACCGGGGACGTACGGACCGTGTTCGCCTTTCCGGGGCAGGGCACCCAATGGGCCGGCATGGCCGCCCAGCTCCTCGACGAATCCCCGGTGTTCGCCGCCAGCATGGCGCGGTGCGAGACACTGCTTGCCGAGCACCTGGACTGGAAGCTCACCGACCTGATCCGGCAGACGGACGACGCGCCCTCGCTGGAACGCGAGGACGTCGTCCAGCCCGCCTGCTTCGCTGTCATGATCTCCCTGGCCGAACTGTGGAAATCCATGGGCATCCAGCCGGACGCGGTCATTGGGCACTCGCAGGGCGAGATCGCCGCAGCTGTGGTCTGTGGCGCGCTGTCACTGGAGGACGGCGTCCGGGTCATCGCCCTGCGCGCCCGCCTCATCGAACGCGAACTGACCGGCCACAGCGGCATGGTCTCCATCGCACTACCCCTCACCGAGGCCGAGGAGCGCATGACGGGCTGGGGCAACAAGCTCAGCATCGCCGTCATCGCCGGACCGCAGTCCACCGTCGTCGCCGGACCCCTGAACCAGATCGAAACGGTCCTCGCCACCTGCGAGACCGAAGGAATCCGCGCCCGCCGCGTCCCCATCGGCTACGCCTCCCACACCGCCTACACCGAACCCATCCGCGACGAACTCATCCAGATCCTGGACGGCGTCCGTCCGCAAAAGGCCTCCATCCCGTTCTACTCCACCGTCGAAGCCGCCCCCATCAACACCACCACCCTCGACGCGACGTACTGGTATCAGAACCTCCGCCAGCCCGTCCGCTTCCACGACACCGTCCAACTGCTCCAGACCGACGGCTACACGCTGTTCGTCGAATCCAGTGCGCACCCGGTGCTCCTCCCCGCCCTGCCGGACGGAGTCGTGGCCGTCGGATCACTGCGCCGCAACGAAGGCACCCTCCACCGCTTCCTCACCAACGCCGCCCACGCCTTCACCCACGGCGCCCCCGTCCAGTGGCCGGCCGCCTTCGACGACACCGGCGCCCAGCACACCGACCTCCCCACCTACCCCTTCCAGCGCCAGCGCTACTGGGCGCCGGACGGCGACACGCCCACGTCACCGACCGTCGACAAGCGACAGGACGACGACCCCTCCTCCCACCTCCGGCACGCGCTATCCGAGTTGGACGGGAACGGTCAGATCGAGCGGCTGCTCCAGCACGTGCGGGAGAGCGTTGCGAAGGTCCTCGGCTCGGAGTCCGCCGGGGCCGTTCAGGCCGAGGTCACGTTCAAGGCCCTGGGCGTCGACTCGATCACCGGTGTCGAGCTCAAGAACGAGCTGCGGGCCCGCACCGGCCTGCGCGTCCCGGCGACCCTGATCTATGACTGCCCGACGCCTCTCGCCGCCGCCCGCCACCTCCGCGATCTGCTCCTCGGCCCGTCCCACGAGCAGGGTCGCGCACGCGCCGCGATCCCGGCCGACGAGCCGATAGCGATCGTGGGGATGGGTTGCCGTTTCCCGGGCGGGGTCACCTCGCCCGAGGGCCTGTGGGACCTGGTGGCCTCGGGCACCGACGCGATCTCCCCGTTCCCGGTGGACCGGGGCTGGGACGTGGCCGGGCTCTACGACCCGGACCCTGCGGCGGTCGGCCGTACGTACACCCGTGAGGGCGGGTTCCTGCACGACGCGGGCGAGTTCGACGCCGGCTTCTTCGGGATCTCGCCGCGTGAGGCGATGGCGATGGACCCCCAGCAGCGGTTGCTGCTGGAGACGTCCTGGGAGGCGCTGGAGCGGGCGGGCATCGACCCGCACACCCTGCGCGGCAGCCAGACCGGTGTCTTCGTCGGCGCGATGACGCAGGAGTACGGTCCTCGGCTCCATGAGTCCGCACAGGGCTACGAGGGATACCTGCTGACGGGCAGCACCGCCAGTGTCGCCTCGGGCCGGGTCTCCTACACGCTCGGGCTGGAGGGCCCGGCGGTGACGGTCGACACGGCCTGCTCGTCCTCGCTGGTGGCCCTCCACCTGGCGGTGCAGGCACTGCGCAACGGCGAGTGCGACCTCGCGCTCGCGAGCGGCGTCACCGTCATGGCCGAGCCGGGCATGTTCGTGGAGTTCTCGCGACAGCGCGGGCTGGCGCCCGACGGGCGTTGCAAGGCGTTCTCGGACGTGGCGGACGGCACGGGCTGGAGCGAGGGCGCGGGCGTACTCGCGGTCGAGCGGCTCTCCGACGCGCTGCGCAACGGCCGTCGGGTGCTGGCCGTGGTGCGCGGTTCCGCCGTCAACCAGGACGGCGCCAGCAACGGCCTCACCGCCCCGAACGGGCCCTCACAGCAGCGCGTCATCCGGCGAGCGCTGGAGAACGCCGGGCTCGGCACGGGCGACGTCGACGCGGTCGAGGCCCACGGCACCGGCACGCGGTTGGGCGACCCCATCGAGGCGCAGGCACTGCTCGCCACGTACGGGCAGAACCGTCCGGCCGAACGACCGCTGTGGCTCGGCTCGTTGAAGTCCAACATCGGGCACGCCCAGGCCGCCGCGGGTGTGGGTGGGGTCATCAAGATGGTGATGGCCATGCAGCACGGCGAACTGCCCCGCACCCTGCACAGCGACCAGCCCTCCACCGAGATCGACTGGGACGCGGGAGCCGTCTCGCTGCTCACCAAGCCGATGACCTGGCCTCACCACGATCGGTCCCGCCGCTCCGCCGTCTCCTCCTTCGGCGTCAGCGGCACCAACGCCCACATCATCCTGGAACAGGCACCCGAGCCGGCCGAGGCCGACGAGCCGGATGAGACGCAGGATGTGCCGCTCGTCCCGCTCATCGTCTCGGGGCGTGACGATCACGCGTTGCGGCAGCAGGCCCAGCAGTTGATCGACCATGTGGACGCGGCACGGCCGCTGGACCTCGGGTACTCGACTGCCGCTACGCGGTCGGTGTTCGAGCACCGGGCCGTGGTGCTGGCCGAGGATCCGGCCACGCTGAGGGCCGCCCTTGAGGCTGTGGCGGCGGGTGAGCCGTCCGCCGATGTCGTGTCCGGCGTTGCCACGAGCACGGACGGAAAGACAGTGTTCGTGTTCCCCGGGCAGGGGACGCAGTGGGCAGGCATGGCCGTCCCACTGCTGGACGAGTCACCTGTTTTCGCGGAGGCCATGGCCCGCTGCCAGGCGGCACTGGCCGGGCTGGTCGACTGGAAGCTCACCGACGTCCTGGCCGACGAGGACGCCCTGCGCCGCGTCGACATCGTCCAGCCCGCCTCCTTCGCCGTCATGGTCTCGCTGGCCGAGCTGTGGAAGTCCATGGGCATCGAGCCGGATGCCGTCATCGGCCACTCACAAGGCGAAATCGCCGCAGCCGTGGTCGCCGGAGCGCTGTCGCTCGAAGACGGCGCCCGGATCGTCGCCCTGCGCGCCCAGATCATCGCCCGCGAACTCGCCGGACACGGCGGCATGGCCGCCATCGCCCAACCCTCGACCGAGGTACAAACCCGCCTCGCCAAGTGGGACGGCCGACTTGAGATCGCGGTGATCAACGGCCCCTCCGCCACCGTCGTCGCCGGAGACCCCGACGCCCTCACGGAACTGGTCGCCGCCTGCGAGGCAGAGGGGATCCGGGCCCGCACCATCGCGGTGGACTACGCCTCCCACTCCACCCACGTCGAAGCCATCCGCACCGAACTGCTCGACGCACTGGCCGACATCCGCCCGCAAACCGCGTCCGTCCCCTTCTACTCGACAGTGGACAGCGCCCCGATCGACACCACGGCCCTCGACGCGGACTACTGGTACCGCAACCTGCGTCAGACCGTCCGCTTCCACGACACCGTCGAGCTGCTCCAGGCGGATGGCTACGCCCTCTTCATCGAGACCAGCGCGCACCCCGTCCTCGTCCCCGCCCTCCCCGACGGCATCACCGCCGTCGGCACGCTCCGGCGCAACGAAGGCGGCCTCCGCCGCTTCCTCACCTCCACTGCCGAGGTCTTCACCCACGGCGCACCTATCCACTGGCCGGCCGCCTTCGAGGGAACCGGCGCCCGCCGCACCGACCTCCCCACCTACCCCTTCCAGCGCCGGCACTACTGGCTGGAGGCGCCCGCCCCGCAGAGCCGGGCCGGGTCCCCGCAGGACGAGCTGTCGTACGACATCGTCTGGAAGAGCCTGTCGTTCTCGAGCTCGGCACGTCTCACCGGCCACTGGCTGCTCATCTCCCCCACCGGCCACGACACCGACCTCACCCAGACCCTCACCGCACACGGCGCCACCGTCACCCACCTCACCATCGACCCGGCCGTCGCGGACCGCACCACCCTCACCACCCTCCTCACCGCCCACCACGACCAGCCGGTCACCGGCATCGTCTCCCTCCTCGGCCTCGCCGGCGGTACGCACCCCGAACACCCCACGCTCCCCATCGCACTCACCGCCACTCTCGCTCTCACCCAGGCCCTCGGCGACGCCGATCTCCATGCGCCGCTCTGGACCATCACCCAGGGCGCCGTCGCCGTCGCCCCCGGCGAGGTCCCCGACCCCGAAGCCGCCCAACTCTGGGCCTTCGGACGCGTCGCCGCCCTCGAACTCCCCGACCGCTGGGGCGGACTCATCGACCTCCCCCACACCACCAC
>NZ_JAILXP010000151.1 GCF_020740895.1 Streptomyces sp. UNOB3_S3
CGTCTGGGCGGCCTCGGTGGGGGCCGCCCAGACGCGGGCGCCGGGGGTGGGGACGGGGTCCGGCGGCGCGATTTTGGACAGCAGGGCCTTGAGGCCGTCGATGCGGTCCTCGTCCTCGTGGAGGACGTAGGAGAGCTCGGGGTCCGAGCTCTGGTCGGCGATCGTGTAGACGGCGCACCAGGTGGCCAGGGTGGGGACGGTCATCTGGGCCATCAGGGCCAGGGTCTGGTCGCGGTCGAGGGTGCCGGCGAGGAGGTCGGAGGCCTCGACGAGGAAGGAGAGCGAGCCGCGGCGCAGCCGCTCCAGCTCGCCGAGGCGGGCCGACTCCACGGCGAGGGCGATGCGGTCGGCGGCGAACTGGAGGCGCAGCGCCTCCTCGTTGCCGTAGCGGCGCGGGGACTCGGCGGCGACGCCGAGGGAGCCGGTGAGGCGGCCCTCGACCTTGAGGGGCACGGTGACGACGGAGCGCATGCCGGTGTCGGCGAGGAGGGGGACGGCGCCGGGGACGACGGTGAGGTCGTCGTGGACGGCGGGCATCCGGGCGGAGCCGTAGCGTCCGGTGCCGGCCTCGACGGGGACGCGGGCGAAGCGCTGGCGGGTGGAGGGCAGGCCGGTGGAGGCGCGGACCTCCAGTTCGGTCTCGTCGTCGGTGGCCAGCAGGAGATAGGCGGAGTCGCCGTCGAGCATGTCGCGGGCGCGCTCGACGGTGCGCTGGAGGAGGCCGTCGAGGTCGTCGGGGGCGGGGGAGCCGATGAAGACCTCGAACGGGTCGGTGACGGCGCCGCGCTCGGTGGTGGCCGCGTCGGCGGCGCCGGAGCGCGACGGGGTCTGGAGGACGGCGCGCTCCTCGTCGCGGACGAGCAGGCAGACGGTGGAGGGGGCGCCGGCGTTGTCGCGGACGCGGAGGTGGGAGGCGTAGACGGGGACGATGCGGCCGTCGGCGCCCCTTATGCCGTAGGAGCCCTCCCAGCGGGAGAGGCGCAGGGCCTCCTCGATGCCGGTGGAGGTGCCGGGGGTGTGCGGCCAGGCGGCGAGGTCGGTGAGGGGCTTGCCGATGACCTGCTTGGGGGTGAAGCCGAAGAGCTCGTGCGCGTCGTCGTTCCAGGCGCTGACGGCGCCCTGGTGGTCGATCTGGATGACGGCGACGCGGACGCGGGCGTCGGCGACGGGCAGGGCCTCGGCGGGGAGGGCGGGGCCCGCGGAGCGGGTGCCGGCCGGGCGGTCGGGCAGGTCGAGGCGGAACCAGACGGTCTTGTGGGTGGCGCTGTACTCGACACCCCAGCGGGCGGCCAGGGAGGCGCACAGCAGCAGTCCGCGGCCGCCCTCGCGGTCGAGGCCGCCGAAGGTCCTGCCGGGGCTCTGCAGGGGCAGCTCGCGCTCGGGGTAGCGGTCGGCGACCTCGACGCGCACGCCCGCGCTCGTACGGACGCACAGCACTTCGGCGGCGGTGCCCGCGTGGACGACGGCGTTGGTGACCAGCTCGCTGGTGAGGACGACGGCGTCGTCGATGACGTCGAGGAAGCCCCAGCCCTGGAGGGTGTCCCGGACGAAGGCCCGTGCGGCCGCTACCGAGCGTCCGACCGGCTCGAAGGTGGCGGCAGCCCGCGCGGTGATCACAGGTCTCCTCATCAATGTTTCGGCGATCTGCTCACCCATGTGCAGCGCCCCTCCTTGCCCGGCCGGATGCCAGGTTACTTACCTTCGCCGTGTGCGCGGATGCCGGTGCACAGGGATTCCACACTTGGGGGTGCCGGTGGACCGTGTGCGATGCTGCCGACTGTTATGGCCTGGTTGGGCCGGGGTGAAACACTGGGAAAGCTCGAAGCGGAAGCCCGACGAGGATGATCGAACCTGCGGGAGGGACGACGGTGGAGTCTGGCGCGACGGCGCGGGGCGGTAGCACGCGCGCGAAGGGCGGACGGGCCCGGCCCAACGGGACGATCGAGGTGGACGCCGCCGCGCTGCACCGGCTGCTGTCGGCCCTGGAGGCGATGCGGGACGGGAACTTCCGCAAGCGGCTGACGGTCCCCGGGGACGGGGTGATGTCCGAGGTCGCCGCCGTCTTCAACGAGGTCGCGGACCGTAATCTCCAGCTCACGGGCGAGCTGAACCGGGTGCGGCGCGTCGTCGGCCGTGAGGGGAAACTCACGGAGCGCCTGGAGCTCGGCGCCTGCGAGGGGTCCTGGGCGGCGGCGATCGACGCCTGCAACGCCCTGGTGGACGATCTGGCGCGACCGGTGTCCGAGGTGGGCCGGGTGCTGTCGGCGGTGGCCGAGGGCGATCTGGAACAGCGGATGGACCTGCGCTCCCAGGGAGCGGACGGTTCCGCGCACCCGTTGCGCGGCGAGTTCCTGAAGGTCGGGCGTACGGTCAACGGGCTGGTCGACCAGTTGTCGGCGTTCACCGACGAGGTGACGCGCGTGGCGAGCGAGGTCGGCACCGAGGGCAAGCTCGGCGGGCAGGCCCGGGTGCGCGGTATGTCGGGTTCGTGGAAGGACCTGACGGACTCCGTCAACACGATGGCGTCCCGGCTGACCGCCCAGGTGCGTGATATCGCTCTCGTGACGACGGCGGTCGCGAAGGGCGATCTCTCCCGGAAGGTCACGGTGCACGTGGCCGGGGAGATGCTGGAGCTGAAGAACACGGTCAACACGATGGTGGACCAGCTGTCGTCCTTCGCCTCCGAGGTCACGCGGGTGGCCCGTGAGGTGGGCACCGAGGGCGAGCTGGGTGGCCAGGCGCAGGTGCCGGGTGTCGCGGGCGTCTGGAAGGACCTCACGGACTCGGTCAATCTGATGGCCGGCAATCTGACGGCCCAGGTGCGCGGGATCGCGCAGGTGACGACGGCGGTCGCGAACGGCGACCTCTCGCAGAAGGTCACGGTGAGCGCGCGCGGCGAGATCGCGCAGCTGGCCGAGACGATCAACCAGATGACGGAGACGCTGCGCACCTTCGCCGACGAGGTGACGCGGGTGGCCAACGAGGTCGGTGCCGAGGGCCGGCTGGGTGGTCAGGCGCAGGTGCCGGGCGCGGCGGGTACGTGGAAGGACCTCACCGATTCGGTGAACACCGCGTTCCGCAACCTCACCGGGCAGGTCCGGGACATCGCTCAGGTGACCACGGCGGTGGCGAACGGCGATCTGGGCCAGAAGGTCACCGTGGACGTCTCCGGCGAGATGCTGGAGCTGAAGAACACCGTCAACGGGATGGTCGACCAGCTCCAGTCCTTCGGCGCCGAGGTGACGCGGGTGGCGCGGGAGATCGGTGTCGAGGGCGAGCTCGGCGGTCAGGCGGCGGTGCCGGGTGCTGCGGGTACGTGGAAGGACCTCACCGATTCGGTGAACACGGCCTTCCGCAACCTCACCGGGCAGGTGCGCAACATCGCCCAGGTGACGACGGCGGTGGCGAACGGTGACCTGTCGCAGAAGGTCACCGTGGACGTGTCCGGCGAGATGCTCCAGCTGAAGAACACCGTCAACGGCATGGTGGACCAGCTGTCGTCGTTCGCCGAGCAGGTGACGCGGATGGCGCGGGACGTGGGCACGGAGGGCCGGCTGGGCGGTCAGGCGCGGGTGCCGGGCGTCAGCGGCACCTGGAAGGAGCTGACCGACTCCGTCAACTTCATGGCGGGCAACCTCACCTCGCAGGTGAGGCAGATCGCCCAGGTGACGACGGCGGTGGCGCGCGGCGATCTGTCGCAGAAGGTCGACGTCGACGCGCGCGGCGAGATCCTGGAGCTGAAGAACACCATCAACACCATGGTCGACCAGCTCTCGGCCTTCGCCGAGCAGGTGACCCGGGTGGCCCGCGAGGTGGGTACGGACGGCCGGCTCGGCGGTCAGGCGCAGGTGCCGGGTGTGGCAGGCGTCTGGCGTGACCTCACCGACTCGGTGAACGGCATGGCGGAGAACCTGACCGCGCAGGTCCGCAATATCGCGCAGGTCGCGACGGCGGTGGCGCGCGGCGATCTGTCGCAGAAGATCGACGTGGACGCCCGGGGCGAGATCCTGGAGCTGAAGAACACCCTCAACACGATGGTGGACCAGCTGTCCTCGTTCGCCGAGCAGGTGACGAGGGTGGCCCGTGAGGTGGGCACCGAGGGCATCCTGGGCGGCCAGGCGGAGGTGCAGGGCGTCTCGGGCACCTGGAAGGACCTCACGCAGTCGGTCAACTTCATGGCCAACAACCTGACGTCCCAGGTGCGCAACATCGCCGAGGTGACCACGGCGGTCGCCAAGGGCGACCTGTCGAAGAAGATCACGGTCGACGCCAAGGGCGAGATCCTCGAGCTCGTCACCACGGTGAACACCATGGTCGACCAGCTGTCGGACTTCGCCGAGCAGGTCACGCGCGTGGCCCGCGAGGTGGGTACGGAGGGTCAGCTGGGCGGTCAGGCCCGGGTGCGGGACGTCACCGGCATCTGGAAGGACCTCACCGACAACGTCAACCTGATGGCCAACAACCTGACCATCCAGGTGCGCAACATCTCGCAGGTCGCGGGCGCGGTCGCCAACGGCGACCTGACCAAGAAGATCACCGTCGAGGCGCGTGGCGAGGTGGCGCAGCTGGCCGACACGGTCAACACCATGGTGACGACGCTGTCGTCGTTCGCGGACGAGGTCACGCGCGTGGCGCGCGAGGTGGGCACCGACGGCATCCTCGGCGGCCAGGCGCGCGTCCCGGGTGTGAGCGGCACCTGGAAGGACCTCACCGAGTCGGTGAACTCGATGGCGTCGAATCTGACGGGCCAGGTCCGCAACATCGCGATGGTGACCACCGCGATCGCGCAGGGCGATCTCACCAAGAAGATCGACATCGACGCGCGCGGTGAGATCCTCCAGCTGAAGACGACCATCAACACGATGGTGGACCAGCTGTCGTCCTTCGCCGACCAGGTGACCCGGGTGGCCCGTGAGGTGGGTACGGAGGGCCAGCTGGGCGGCCAGGCGCGGGTGCGGGACGTGGACGGCACCTGGCGCGACCTGACCGAGTCCGTCAACGAGATGGCCGGGAACCTCACCCGTCAGGTGCGGGCGATCGCCGAGGTCGCCACCGCGGTGACCCGGGGCGATCTCAACCTCAAGATCGACGTCGACGCGGCCGGCGAGATCCTGGAGCTCCAGGACAACATCAACACGATGATCGCCAACCTGCGCGAGACCACCCTGGCCAACAAGGAGCAGGACTGGCTCAAGGGCAACCTCGCCCGGATCTCCGGCCTGATGCAGGGCCGTCGCGACCTGGAGGACGTCGCCGGGCTCATCATGAGCGAGCTGACCCCGGTGGTCTCCGCGCAGCACGGCGCGTTCTTCCTGGCGATGCCGGCCGACCCCCACGAGGGGGAGAGCGGCCCGGACGCCTACGAGCTGCGGATGCTGGGTTCGTACGGCTACTCGATGGGGTCGATGCCCACGTCCTTCCTGCCGGGCGAGTCGCTGATCGGCACGGCGGCCAAGGAGAAGCGCACGATCCTCGTGGAGAACGTGCCGCCGGGCTATCTGAAGATCGCCTCCGGGCTGGGCGAGGCGCCGCCGGCCCATGTGATCGTGCTGCCGGTGCTCTTCGAGGGGCAGGTCCTCGGCGTGATCGAGCTGGCGTCCTTCCAGCCGTTCGCGCAGATCCAGAAGGACTTCCTCAGCCAGATCGCCGAGATGATCGGCACCAGCGTCAACACCATCAGCGTCAACACCAAGACCGAGGTGCTGCTCAAGCAGTCGCAGGAGCTCACCGAGCAGCTGCGCGAGCGGTCGGCGGAGCTGGAGAACCGGCAGAAGGCGCTGGAGATCTCCAACGCCGAGCTGGAGGAGAAGTCCGAGCGCCTGGCGCGGCAGAACCGCGACATCGAGGTGAAGAACACCGAGATCGAGGAGGCCCGGCAGGTGCTGGAGGAGCGGGCCGAGCAGCTCGCGGTCTCCATGCGCTACAAGTCGGAGTTCCTGGCCAACATGTCGCACGAGCTGCGCACGCCGCTCAACTCGCTGCTGATCCTGGCCAAGCTGCTCGCCGACAACGCCGAGGGCAACCTCTCGCCGAAGCAGGTCGAGTTCGCCGACACCATCCACGGGGCGGGCTCGGACCTGCTCCAGCTGATCAACGACATCCTGGACCTGTCGAAGGTCGAGGCGGGCAAGATGGACGTCAGCCCGACCCGGATCGCGCTCGTCCAGCTCGTCGACTACGTGGAGGCGACCTTCCGGCCGCTGACGGCGGAGAAGGGCCTGGACTTCTCCGTAAGGGTCTCGCCGGAGCTGCCGACCACGCTCCACACCGACGAGCAGCGGCTGCTCCAGGTGCTGCGCAACCTGCTGTCGAACGCGGTGAAGTTCACGGACACCGGCGCCGTCGAGCTGGTGATCCGCCCGGCCGGCGCGGAGGTCCCGGACAGCATCCGGGAGCAGCTGCTGGAGGCCGGTTCGCTGCGGGACGCCGACGGGGAGATGATCGCCTTCTCGGTCACCGACACCGGCATCGGCATCGCGCAGAGCAAGATGCGCGTCATCTTCGAGGCGTTCAAGCAGGCCGACGGCACGACGAGCCGCAAGTACGGCGGTACGGGCCTGGGCCTGTCCATCAGCCGGGAGATCGCCCGGCTGCTCGGCGGTGAGATCGACGCGGCGAGCGAGCCCGGCCGGGGCTCGACCTTCACTCTCTATCTGCCGCTCAACCCCGGTGAGCTGCCGCCCCAGGGCTATCCGCAGCCGGGTGGGGAGGGCGTCGTCGCCGGGCAGGAGATGCCCGGGTCCGGGCACGGCGCGGCGGAGGGCGACGCCTCCCCCGCCCGTCAGGCCGCGGGGCTCTTCCTGCGCCGCCGCCGGGCCGCCCAGGCCGCCGGGCGGGCGTCCGCCCCGGCCTGGGACGGGCAGGGCGACGGGGCGGTGCCGGGCGCGCGGCTGCCCGGCGCGCCGTCCCCGGAGTCCTCGGCGGACCGGTCGCTGCCGGTCGCCTTCGGGGGCGAGTCGACGCACGGCGGCTTCGGCGCCGACGCGAACACCGGCTACGGAGGCGGTTTCAGCGGCGGGTTCAACGGCGAGAAGGTGCTGATCGTCGACGACGACATCCGCAATGTGTTCGCCCTCACCAGCGTGCTGGAGCAGCACGGGCTGTCGGTGCTCTACGCGGAGAACGGCCGCGAGGGGATCGAGGTGCTGGAGCAGCACGACGACGTCGTGGTGGTCCTGATGGACATCATGATGCCGGAGATGGACGGCTACGCGACGACGACGGCGATCCGCAGGATGCCGCAGTTCGCGGGGCTGCCCATCATCGCGCTGACGGCGAAGGCGATGAAGGGCGACCGGGAGAAGAGCATCGACGCCGGAGCGTCCGACTATGTCACGAAACCTGTAGATACTGACCATCTTCTCACGGTGATGGAGCAGTGGATGCGCGCAGAGTGACGGAATCTCGTTCACTATTTGACAATTTGCTGACTCAGTGTGGCCGAAGGCGTGTGGGAGCGCGGTATTCGGGGAACCTTCTGGTCCCCCACCGCGTTTCTGCTACGTGCACAGTGACATCGCGGTGACAGGGTGTGGCGACGGGCGGGGTGCGGCTACCATGACCGGCACAAGGACGGGCGGCGCAAGGGAGTCGTCCCCCGGGGCGGCGCCCGGTGCTTCCCCCGGCTCCGCGAGCCGGGGAGACCCCAAGCCGGGACGAGGAGGACGGGGCATGGTGCAGAAGGCCAAGATCCTCCTGGTCGATGACCGGCCGGAGAATCTGCTGGCGCTGGAGGCCATTCTCTCCGCGCTCGATCAGACGCTGGTACGGGCATCGTCAGGGGAGGAAGCGCTCAAGGCGCTGCTGACGGACGACTTCGCGGTCATCCTGCTGGACGTGCAGATGCCCGGCATGGACGGCTTCGAGACCGCGGCGCACATCAAGCGGCGGGAGCGGACCCGGGACATCCCGATCATCTTCCTCACCGCCATCAACCACGGCCCCCACCACACCTTCCGGGGCTACGCGGCGGGCGCGGTCGACTACATCTCCAAGCCCTTCGACCCCTGGGTGCTGCGCGCCAAGGTCTCGGTCTTCGTCGAGCTGTACATGAAGAACTGCCAGCTGCGCGAGCAGGCCAGCCTGTTGCGCCTCCAGCTGGAGAACGGCGGCCACTCCGGCCGTGTCGGGGTGCTCGAACCCCAGGAGCCCGCCGGGCTGCTCGCCGAGCTCTCCGCGCGGCTCGCCGCCGTCGAGGAGCAGGCCGAGGCGCTCTCCAAACAGCTGGACGAGTCCGCCGACGCCGCCGCCGTCGCCACCGCCGCCCATCTGGAGCGCAAGCTCACCGGACTGCGGCGCGCCCTGGACGCGCTGGAGCCCGGAGCCGGCAGCGGCGCCAGCCCGGTGCCCTCGCAGAGCTGACCGCGCCGAGCGCGCCGCCCGGTCGCTCCGGCACGGCGGCGACCGGGGTTTGACGCTGTGTCACCCCCGTCACTACGGCCCGTCGACACGAACGGGTGAACGCCCGGTCGCACGTGTACCGCGCGGCCGACACCGGTAACCTCGGCACCATGGCCTCACGTACGTCCGGCAAGGGTTCCCAGAGCACGGCGGGCACCTCCAAGCAGCGCGCCGGGCGCGCCGGGGCTCCCGCCAAGAAGACCGCCGCGAAGAAGTCCCCGGCCCGGCCCGCGAGCCGGCCGCCCGCGCGCAAGGCGCCGGCCAAGAAGGCCGCCGCCAAGCGCCCGCCGGGCGGTGCCCGCAAGGCCGGGCGCGGACTCGCGCGCGGCGCCGGCACCGTCTTCCGCGGCGTCGGCCGGGGCGCCAGGGGGCTCGACCCCGCCCACCGCAAGGACGGGCTCGCGCTGCTCCTCCTCGGCCTCGCCCTCGTCGTCGCCGTCGGCACCTGGTCCAGCCTCGACGGACCCGTGGGCGACCTCATCCGGCTGTTCGTCACGGGCGCCTTCGGCCGCCTGGACCTCGTCGTACCGATACTCCTGGCCGTCATAGCGCTCCGGCTCTTCCGCCACCCCGAGCGCCCCGAGGCCAACGGACGGATCGTCATCGGCCTGACGGCGCTGGTCCTCGGCGTCCTCGGGCAGGTCCACGTGGCCTGCGGCTCACCCGGCCGGGGCTCCGGCTGGCAGGCCGTGCGGGACGCCGGCGGCATGATCGGCTGGGTCGCCTCCAAGCCCCTGCTCTTCACGGTCGGCGAGATGCTCGCCGTACCGCTGCTGGCGCTGCTCACCGTCTTCGGGCTGCTCGTGGTCACGGCCACCCCCGTCAACGCCATCCCGCGCCGGCTGAGGGAGCTCGGCATACGGCTCGGGGTCATCGAGCCGCACCCCGGGGAGTACGGGCACGAGGCCGTCGCCGGATACCCGGACCACGACGACTACGACGACGAGTGGCGCGCCGCGCCCGCCCGGCGCCCCCGCCGCACCGCCGCGCCCACCGGCCCTGAAGAGGCCGAGGAGGAGGCGCTCGAGCGGCGCCGCAAGCCGCGCCGCGCCGCCGTGGCACCCCCGGGGGACCGGGAGCCGGACGCCGTGGACCTCGCCGCGGCGGCCGCCGCCTCCCTGGACGGGGCCGTGCTCCACGGCGTTCCGCCGACCCCGCTCGTCGCCGACCTCAGCAGCGCCGTCTCCGGCGCTGCCACCGACGGCGGACGGGCCGGCGGCGGACGCGTCGCGGGGCGGCGGAAGCCCACCGCGGACGAGGCCGCCGACGCCGCCGCGAGCCGCCCGCCCGTACCGGCCAGCGTCCCCGACCTGACCAAGCCCGCGCCCGAGCCCGTGCCCGGCGGTCTGCCCGCGCGTGCCGAGCAGCTCCAGCTCGCCGGTGACATCACCTACGCGCTGCCCTCGCTCGGCCTGCTGGAGCGCGGCGGCCCGGGCAAGACCCGCAGCGCCGCCAACGACGCCATAGTGGCCTCGCTGACCAACGTCTTCGCGGAGTTCAAGGTCGACGCGGCCGTCACCGGCTTCACCCGGGGCCCGACGGTCACCCGCTACGAGGTCGAGCTGGGCCCGGCCGTCAAGGTCGAGCGGATCACCGCGCTCACCAAGAACATCGCCTACGCCGTCGCCAGCCCCGATGTGCGGATCATCAGCCCCATCCCCGGCAAGTCCGCGGTCGGCATCGAGATCCCCAACAGCGACCGCGAGATGGTCAACCTCGGGGACGTCCTGCGGCTGGCCGACGCCGCCGGCGACGACCACCCGATGCTCGTCGCGCTGGGCAAGAACGTCGAGGGCGGCTACGAGATGGCCAACCTGGCGAAGATGCCGCACATCCTGGTCGCCGGCGCCACCGGCTCCGGAAAGTCGTCCTGCATCAACTGCCTGATCACCTCGATCATGGTCCGGGCCACCCCCGAGGACGTCCGGATGGTGCTGGTCGACCCCAAGCGCGTCGAACTGACGGCCTACGAGGGCATCCCGCACCTGATCACCCCGATCATCACCAACCCCAAGCGGGCCGCCGAGGCCCTCCAGTGGGTCGTGCGCGAGATGGACCTGCGCTACGACGACCTGGCCGCCTACGGCTTCCGGCACATCGACGACTTCAACGCCGCCGTGCGCGCCGGGAAGGTCACCCCGCCGCAGGGCAGCGAGCGCGAGCTGTCGCCGTACCCGTATCTGCTGGTGATCGTCGACGAGCTCGCGGACCTGATGATGGTGGCCCCGCGCGACGTCGAGGACTCCATCGTCCGGATCACCCAGCTCGCGCGCGCCGCCGGCATCCATCTGGTGCTGGCCACCCAGCGGCCCTCCGTCGACGTCGTCACCGGCCTCATCAAGGCGAACGTGCCCTCCCGGCTCGCCTTCGCCACCTCCTCCCTCGCCGACAGCCGCGTCATCCTCGACCAGCCGGGCGCCGAGAAGCTGATCGGCAAGGGCGACGGCCTCTTCCTGCCCATGGGCGCCAACAAGCCCATCCGGATGCAGGGCGCCTTCGTCACGGAGGGCGAGGTCGCCGCGATCGTCCAGCACTGCAAGGACCAGATGGCGCCGGTCTTCCGCGACGACGTCACGGTCGGCACGGCGCGGAAGAAGGAGATCGACGAGGACATCGGCGACGACCTCGATCTGCTGTGCCAGGCCGCCGAGCTGGTCGTCTCCACCCAGTTCGGCTCGACCTCGATGCTCCAGCGGAAATTGCGTGTGGGATTCGCCAAGGCGGGCAGACTGATGGACCTGATGGAATCGCGCAGCATCGTGGGCCCCAGCGAGGGCTCCAAGGCGCGTGACGTGCTGGTGAAGCCCGATGAGCTGGACGGCGTGCTCGCGATCATCCGAGGAGAGGACCAGGCGTAGCGGCCGGGCAGCGGCAGCTGGAAAAGGTCCCTGGTCAACCGTTTCTCTCGGGCTCGAGTGGAGTTGAGCGAGAGGGGAGGGGCGATGTGCCACCGTCGTGATCGCAGAGCCTTCTGATGGCCTACAAAGTCCGGCTTCCCGCTTGCCCGACCGTTTCGCATGCCCCCTAGACTGAATCTCCAGCAGGTGGCTGCACGCTCGAAAGGCGCCCACGTGTCCATCGGCAACTCTTCAGAGGACGACCGGATCCCCGGCTCCGAGGAGGACCGGCAGGAGGACCGGCCCTCCGTCGGACGAATCCTTCAGCAAGCCCGTATCAGTGCCGGACTGACCGTGGACGAGGTCAGTTCCACCACCCGCGTACGTGTCCCGATCGTCCATGCGATCGAACAGGACGACTTCACCCGCTGCGGCGGCCGCGTCTACGCGCGGGGGCACATCCGCACCCTCGCGCGCGCCGTCGGCCTGGATCCCGTGCCGCTCGTCGCGCAGTACGACGCCGAGCACGGCGGGCGCCCCGCGCCGACCCCGGCGGCCCCGCTCTTCGACGCCGAGCGCATCCGCCCCGAACCCCGGCGGCCCAACTGGACCGCGGCGATGGTCGCGGCGATCGTCGCGGTCGTCGGCTTCGTGGGCTTCACGCTCTTCAACGGCGGGGCCAAGAGCGGCCCCGTCTCCGCCGACCCCGCCTCCGGCAAGCCGTCCACGGCGTCCAGCGCCAAGGCCGTCCCCGGCAAGGCGAAGACCGACCCCAAGGCCGAGCCCAAGACCGGCCCCAAGGGGGAGGCCTCGGCCAGCGCCATCGCCGGCGCCCCGGCCAACAAGGTCACCGTCAAGCTCACCGCCGAGAACGGCCAGACCTGGATGTCCGCCAAGGACGGCGACGGCAAGCTCCTGGAGGAGGGCGTCCTCGCCCGGGGCGCGTCCAAGACCTTCACCGACAACAAGCGCATCGACCTGGTCCTGGGCAACGCCGGAGCCGTGCAACTGTTCGTGAACGGCAAAGAGGTCAAGAACCTGGGCTCCGACGGCCAGGTCCAGCGACTGAGCTACACCCGGGGAGACCCTTCGGCGGGCTGACCTGCGGCGGAACCCGCCGGAGAGGCCGCCGCGACGGGCGCGAGGAGCCAGTGGGTGATCAGGCTCTCCGCGCCCGTCGGCCACTCGGCAGCGGATGTGGCGCCGGGACAAAGTAGGCTGAGCCCTATGCCCGAACGCCGTACCGTCGCTCTTGTCACACTTGGCTGCGCCCGTAACGAGGTGGACTCGGAGGAGCTGGCAGGCCGCTTGGCGGCGGATGGCTGGGACCTCGTCGAGGACGCCGCCGACGCCGATGTGGCCGTCGTCAACACCTGTGGTTTCGTCGACGCCGCGAAGAAGGATTCCGTCGACGCCCTCCTGGAGGCCAACGACCTCAAGGAGCACGGCCGCACCCAGGCCGTCGTGGCCGTCGGCTGCATGGCCGAGCGCTACGGCAAGGACCTCGCCGAGGCGCTCCCCGAGGCCGACGGCGTGCTCGGCTTCGACGACTACGCCGACATCTCCGACCGGCTCCAGACCATCCTCTCCGGTGGCATCCACGCCGCCCACACCCCGCGCGACCGCCGCAAGCTGCTGCCGATCAGCCCCGCCGAGCGCCAGGAGGCGGCCGGTGTGGCCCTCCCCGGCCACGCGCAGGACACCCCTCCGGAGGACCTGCCCGAGGGCGTCGCCCCGGCCTCCGGGCCGCGCGCCCCGCTGCGCCGCAGGCTGGACAGCAACCCCGTCGCCTCCGTGAAGCTCGCCTCCGGCTGCGACCGGCGCTGCTCCTTCTGCGCCATCCCCTCCTTCCGCGGCTCCTTCATCTCGCGCCGCCCCTCCGACGTGCTGGGCGAGACGCGCTGGCTGGCCGAGCAGGGGGTGAAGGAGATCATGCTGGTCTCCGAGAACAACACCTCCTACGGCAAGGACCTCGGCGACATCCGCCTGCTGGAAACCCTGCTGCCGGAGCTGGCGGCCGTGGACGGCCTGGAGCGGATCCGGGTCAGCTACCTCCAGCCGGCCGAGATGCGGCCCGGTCTGATCGACGTGCTGACCTCGACGGAGAAGGTCGCCCCCTACTTCGACCTCTCCTTCCAGCACTCGGCCCCCAAGGTGCTGCGGGCGATGCGCCGCTTCGGCGACACCGACCGCTTCCTGGAGCTGCTCGACACCATCCGCGGCAAGGCGCCGCAGGCGGGCGCCCGTTCCAACTTCATCGTCGGCTTCCCCGGCGAGACCGAGGAGGACGTGGCCGAGCTGGAGCGCTTCCTGGTGGGGGCGCGACTGGACGCCATCGGCGTCTTCGGGTACTCCGACGAGGACGGCACCGAGGCCGCCACGTACGAGAACAAGCTCGCCCCCGAGATCGTCGCGGAGCGCCTGGAGCGGATCTCCCGGCTGGCCGAGGAGCTGACCGCGCAGCGCGCGGAGGAGCGCATCGGTGAGACGATCGAAGTACTCGTCGACCGCGTGGACGACGAGGACGGCGTGATCGGCCGGGCGGCCCACCAGGCGCCGGAGACCGACGGCCAGGTGCTGCTCGGCACGGACCACCTGCTGGAGCCGGGCCGGATGGTCACGGCGAAGGTGGTGGCGAGCGAGGGCGTGGACCTCGTCGCCGAGCCGCTCGGGATCGAGGGCGGGTGTACCGAGGAGGCGGGCAGATGAGCGGACTCCCGGCCTCCGCCACAGGAGGTCCGGCCCCGGCGAAGGGCGTCCGGCCGGCCGGGTTGTGGAACATCGCCAATATCCTCACCATGGTGCGCCTGCTCCTGGTGCCCGGATTCGTCTTGTTGATGATGCACAACGGCGGCTATGACGAGGCCTGGCGCTCCTTCGCCTGGGCGGCGTTCGCGATCGCCATGATCACCGATCTCTTCGACGGTCATCTCGCGCGGACGTACAACCTGGTCACCGACTTCGGCAAGATCGCGGATCCCATCGCCGACAAGGCGATCATGGGTGCCGCCCTGATCTGTCTCTCCGCCCTGGACGACCTGCCGTGGTGGGTGACGGGCGTGATCCTCTTCCGCGAGATCGGCATCACGCTGATGCGCTTCTGGGTCATCCGGCTCGGGGTCATCCCGGCCAGCCGGGGCGGGAAGCTGAAGACGCTCGCGCAGGGCGTGGGCGTGGGCATGTACATCCTGCCGCTGGTCGGCCCGCTGGCGACCTTGCGCTTCTGGGTGATGGCGGTCGCGGTGGTGTTGACCGTCTCCACCGGCCTCGAGTACATCGGGCAGGCGTTCCGGCTGCGGCGGGCCGCGCGGGCGCGGGAGTCCGGGCGGTGAGCGGCCCGGGGGGCGGGCCGGCGGCCGAGGCGCTCGCGGCGCTGGAGGCGCGCGGCCACAGCCTCGCCGTCGCCGAGTCGCTCACGGGCGGGCTGGTCGCCGCGGAGCTGACCGCCGTACCGGGCGCCTCCCGCACGGTGCGGGGCTCGGTCACGGCCTACGCCACCGAGGTCAAGCGCGACGTCCTGGGCGTGGACGGGCCGTTGCTCGCCGAGCGCGGCGCCGTCGACGCGGACGTGGCACGGCAGATGGCGCACGGCGTACGGGCCGTGCTGGGCGCGGACTGGGGGCTCGCCACCACGGGGGTGGCCGGGCCCGAGCCACAGGACGGCAAGGCCGTCGGCACGGTCTTCGTGGCCGTCGAGGGACCGGACGGCACCGCCGTCGTACGGGAGCTGTCCCTGGACGGCGACCGGGCGGGCATCCGGGCCGAGAGCGTACGGGCGGTCCTCGCGCTGCTCGTCCGCGAACTGGCGGGGAACGCGGGGGCAAAGGATACGGAACACAACGGGGGGAATTGATGTTTGCAGCCCTGAGTGAACACGACATAGCTCCCCGCACGGCCGCACCCCGAGGCGGTACGGTGGGGCGTGAAGGAACCGGATTCGCGGTCCAAGGAGGGAGCCACCGATGATTCTGCTCCGTCGCCTGCTGGGTGACGTGCTGCGTCGGCAGCGCCAACGCCAGGGCCGCACTCTGCGCGAGGTCTCCTCGTCCGCCCGGGTCTCGCTCGGATATCTCTCCGAGGTCGAGCGCGGGCAGAAAGAGGCGTCCTCCGAGCTTCTCTCCGCAATCTGCGACGCTCTGGACGTTCGGATGTCCGAGGTCATGCGCGAGGTGAGCGACGAGCTGTCGCTGGCCGAGCTGGCGCAGTCGGCGGCGGCGAGCGAGCCGGTACCCGCGCCGATGCGGCCGATGTTCAATTCGGTGTCCGTGACGTCCGTGACGGGCGTTCCGGGGGAGCGCGTGACCATCAAGGCCCCGGCGGAGGCCGTGGATGTGGTCGCCGCCTGATCCGGCCTGAGACGGTCCGGAGCACCACCGTTTCGAGGGCAACCGTTCCTCAGAAAGATCCCGGTCGGATGATCTGACCGGGATCTCCGCGTTGTGCGGGCTTCCCCGGGCCCTGGTGCAATGGTGAGGAGAGCGGAGAAAGCGGGAGCGATCCGGTCATTCTTCGCGCCCTTCCCCGGAGCAGGCTGTGGAGCAGGAGGAACGCGGATGTCTGTGGTGAAGAGCCCGCTGTCCGAGCCGGACCGCAAGACCGTCGGAGACGCCCTCCAGGGCGCGCTCGTGGACCTCGTCGACCTCTCCCTCGTGGCCAAGCAGGTCCACTGGAACGTGATCGGCCCGCGCTTCCGCTCCATCCACCTCCAGCTCGACGAGGTCGTGGCCAGCGCCCGCGTCCACGCGGACACCGTGGCCGAGCGGGCCTCGGCGCTCGGCGTCTCCCCGGACGGGCGGGCCGGGACGGTCGCGAAGACCAGCGGCATCGGCCCGGTCGGCGGCGGCTGGACCAAGGACACCGACGCCGTACGGACCCTGGTCGAGGCGCTCGACGCCGTGATCACGCGGATGCGCGAGCGCATCGGGGCGACCGCCGGCCCGGACCCCGTCAGCCAGGACATCCTCATCGGCCTGACGGGCGACCTCGAGAAGCACCACTGGATGTTCCAGGCCGAGAACGCCTGAAGCACACGATGGTCCGGGGAGACGAGCCCGGGCGCCCGCCGCCCCTGGGGCCGCTCGGCTGGGCGGTGGGAATCCTCCTGGCCGGGGTGTGGTGCTGGGCCGTCCTCCGGCTGCTGCTCCAGCCGGGCCGGGCCGGGTTCGTGGAGGGGCTGGTCGCGGCCGGGGGATGGGGGCTGAGCCTGCTGCCGGTGCACTGCACGCCCCGGACCCGGGCGGACGGCGGGGAGGCCGGCGGGGAAGCTCTGCGGGCGCTGCGGCGGTGGTGGCGCCGGGGGGCCCGGCACTGAAC
>NZ_JAILXP010000152.1 GCF_020740895.1 Streptomyces sp. UNOB3_S3
CACCCACAGCACCCGGTCCCCGAACCGGCCCCCGCCCGCGAGCCGCAGCGCGTGCGCCGGATGCCGGTGCGCGGCGCGCCCCAGCCGCTCGGTGAGCTCCGGGAGCAGCGCCTCGTCGACCTCGCCGAGGAAGGCGAGCGTGAAGTGCCAGCCGGGCCGCTCGGCCCAGCGCAGCCGCTCCGCGCCCGGCAGGGCACGCAAGTCGTGGACGGCCGAGGCGAGTTCGGCGACGGCCAGCTCCGGGGGATTCACCGCGACGAACAGGCGCATACGGCTAGTGTCCCGCATATGGAGATCAAGTCGACGGAGCCCGGCTCCTTGCGGATCAGGGAGGGCGGGGAGGACGACATCCCCGCCATACTCGCGATGCTCGACGGCGCCGTGGAATGGCTGGTGTCCCTGGGGCGTACGGGGCAGTGGGGCACCGAGCCGTGGTCGGCCCAGCCGAAGGCGGTCGCGAAGGTCATGGAGATCGTCCGGGTGGGCGCGCCGTGGATCGCGGAGGTCGACGGGGTGCCGGCGGGCACGCTGACACTCGCGCCCCGCCCGACGTCGTACGTCGCCCCGGCCGGCGAGCCCGAGGTCTACGTCCATCTGCTGGTCACCGACCGCCGCTTCGCGGGACGCGGCGTGGGCGCGGCGCTGCTGGCCCACGCGGCGGAGGAGACCCGGCGGCGGGGCGTGGCGCTGCTGCGGGTGGACTGCTACGCGGGGGACGACGGGCGGCTGGTGGCCTATTACGCCGGGCAGGGGTTCACGCCCACGGAGGCGTTCACCGTCGAGGAGTGGCCGGGGCAGGTGCTGGCGCGGCGGGTCTGACCGCCCGTGACCGGGGGCAGGCCCCCGGCCCCCTCCGCGCCGACGCGCGTCGTCCTCGAGCGCCGGACGGGCTGCTGCGCCTTGTCCCCGAGTGCCGGACGGGCTGCTGCGCCTTGTCCTCAAGCGCCGGACGGGCTGCTGCGCCTTGTCCTCAAGCGCCGGACGGGCTGGATCCGGCCCGTCCGGCACTCGGGGAGCGGAGGGTCGTCAGACCACCGCCGGTACCCGCCCCGCTTCGGCCGTCGGCTGCCGCGGCACGAACGCCACCACCGGGTGTCCCCGGCGGAAGCCGACCCGCACCCGCATGCCGCCGGCCCGCACGAGCACCAGCCCGATCGCCGTCGCCGCCAGCGTCGAGACGACACCGCCGGCCAGGAAGCCCACCCGGGGCCCGTAGACGTCCGTGACCCAGCCGACGAGCGGCGCGCCCAGCGGCGTACCGCCCATGAAGACCATCATGAACAGGCTCATCACGCGGCCCCGCATCGCGGGGTCGGAGGCCAGCTGGATACCGGAGTTGGCGGTGACGTTGATGGTCAGGCCGCACATGCCGATCGGTACGAGCAGCAGGGCGAAGGCCCAGAAGGAGGGCGCCAGCGCGGCGGCGATCTCCAGCAGGCCGAAGGCCAGGGCCGCGCCGACCAGCAGCCGCATCCGGGAGGTGCCGCGGCGCGCGGCGAGGAGGGCGCCCACCAGGGAGCCCGCCGCCATCAGCGTGTTGAGCAGACCGTAGGTGCTGGCGTCGGCGTGGAAGACGTCGTTGACGAACGCCGTGAGCCAGATGGGGAAGTTGAAGCCGAAGGTGCCGATGAAGCCGACCAGCACGATCGGCCAGATGAGCTCCGGTCGCGACGCGACGTGCTGCAGCCCTTCCCTGAGCTGGCCCTTGCCGCGCGGGGCGCGCTCGACCTTGTGGAGCTCGGAGGCGCGCATCAGCAGCAGCGCGGCGATGGGCGCGGCGAAGGACAGCCCGTTGAGGAGGAACGCCCAGCCGCTGCCCACGGCGGTGATCAGCACACCGGCGACGGCGGGGCCGACGAGCCGGGCGGACTGGAAGTTCGCCGAGTTGAGGCTGACGGCGTTGCGCAGATCGGCGGGGCCGACCATCTCGACGACGAACGCCTGGCGGGCGGGGTTGTCGACGACGGTGACGAGGCCGAGAGCGAGCGCGGTCAGATAGACGTGCCAGACCTGGACGTGCCCGGTGAGGGTGAGGACGCCGAGCGCGAGGCCGGTGACGGCCATCGCGGCCTGGGTGAACAGCAGCAGCTTCCGCTTGGGGCAGCGGTCGGCGATGACGCCTCCGTAGAGGCCGAGCAGCATCATGGGCAGGAACTGCAGCGCCGTGGTGATGCCGACGGCGGCGGAGGAGCCGGTGATGCTGAGGACCAGCCAGTCCTGGGCTATTCGCTGCATCCAGGTACCGGTGTTGGAGACCACCTGGCCGGTGGCGAAGAGCCGGTAGTTGCGGATCCGGAGCGAACTGAAGGTGCCCCCCTTGGAACCGGACTTGGAAGCGGCCTTGAGGCTGCGGTCCAGGTGCGGCAGAGAGGTGGTGCGTGCGTCGTGGTGGCGGTTCGGTGCGGGTGCGGAGTCTGCTCCGGGTCCCGTACTCAAGGTGGGTTCGCCTCCTTCTCCGTGCGCTTACAGGTGCGCGAGTTTCTCCAGGACGGGCGCGGCGGCGCGCAGCGCCTCCCACTCGTCCTCGTCCAGTTGCCCGGCCAGCTGCGCCAGCCAGGCGTTCCGCTTCCTCCGGCTCTCCTCGAGCATGGCCTCGGCCTGCTCGGTCTGGCGGACCACCTTCTGGCGGCGGTCCTCCGGGTGCGGCTCCAGCCGGACCAGTCCCTTGCTCTCCAGCAGCGCCACGATGCGTGTCATCGACGGCGGCTGTACGTGCTCCTTGCGCGCGAGCTCCCCGGGCGTGGCGGAGCCACAGCGGGCGAGCGTGCCCAGCACCGACATCTCGGCGGGGCTGAGCGACTCGTCGACCCGCTGGTGCTTGAGCCTGCGGCCCAGCCGCATCACCGCGGAGCGCAGGGCGTTCACGGCGGCTTCGTCGTCTGGTGTGTCGCGCGGGGTGTGGTGTGGTGCGCTGGACAGGTCCGGCATGTTTATTAGATTAACTCATTACCTGAACTAAATAAAGTGAGCACTGGGGCGTACGGGGGCACACGTGGGAGCACGGCCCCCACCACGGCGAGAGGGTGGGTACGGGACCGGCCCGTACCCACCCTCGTGACGCGTCGCTCAGGCGTTACTCCACATCCAGCCGCTACTTCACGCCCAGCGCCCGCTCGATCGGGTCGAGCATGAAGTAGATCAGGAAGCAGGCGCCGACCGCGTTGAGGAGCCAGGGGATCTCACGGGCGCGCTTGTCCGCGATGCGCAGCGCGATGAAGGACAGGACGCCGAGGCCGATGCCGTTGGTGATCGAGTAGGTGAACGGCATCGTGGCGATCGTCAGGAACGCGGGGATGGCGATCGTGAAGTCGCTCCAGTCGATCTCCCGGACGTTGGACGCCATGATCAGGAAGCCGACGACCAGCAGGGCCGGGGTGGCGGCCTGCGAGGGGACGATCTTGGCGAGCGGGGTGAAGACCAGGGCGAGGAGGAAGAGGCCGCCGGTCATCAGGTTGGCGAGACCGGTGCGGGCGCCCTCGCCGACGCCGGCCGTGGACTCCACGAAGCAGGTGTTGGCGGAGGCCGAGCCCGCGCCGCCCGCGGCGACGGCGACGCCGTCCATCATCAGGATCTTGCCCATGTTGGGCAGCTGACCCTTCTCGTCGGTCAGCCCGGCCTCCTCGCCGACGCCGATGATCGTGCCCATCGCGTCGAAGAAGCCGGACAGCAGCACGGTGAAGACGAACAGGCAGCCGGTCAGCCAGCCCACCTCGTGGAAGCCGCCGAAGAGGCTGACCTTTCCGACGAGCCCGAAGTCGGGGGTGTCCACGATCTTGTCCGGCCAGCTGGGGACGGACAGGCCCCACTCGAGGTCCGGGACCTTCACCAGCGAGTTGATCACGATGGCGACGAACGTCATCACGACGATGCCGATGAGGATCGCGCCCGGCGTCTTCCGGACGAGCAGGACGAACGTCAGCAGCAGGCCCGCCGCGAAGACCAGCACCGGCCAGCCCTGGAGCTGGCCGCCCTGGCCGAGGGCGAGGGGGACGGTGGTGTGGGCGGCGTCGGGGTTGCGGGAGACGAAGCCGGAGTCCACCAGACCGATCAGCGAGATGAACATGCCGATGCCGATCGCGATGGCGCGCCGCAGCCCGCCGGGGATCGCGTCCATGACGCGCTGCCGCAGACCGGAGGCGACCAGGACCATCAGCACCAGGCCGGCGAGGACGACCATGCCCATCGCGTCCGGCCAGCTCATCTTGGGCGCGAGCTGGAGCGAGACGACGGCGTTGATGCCGAGGCCGGCGGCGCAGGCGATGGGGACGTTGCCGACCGCGCCCATGAGGACGGTGGTGAGACCGGCCATCAGCGCGGTGGCCGTGACCAACTGGCCGTTGTCCAGCTGGTGGCCGTACTTGTCGTGACCGGCCCCGAGGATGATCGGGTTCAGCACGATGATGTACGCCATCGCAAAGAAGGTCGCCAGTCCACCGCGGAGCTCCCGGGAGACGGACGAGCCCCGCTCGCTGATCCGGAAGTACCGGTCGAGGGCGTTCTTCCCCGTGGGGGGCGTGGCGGGCATGGGGGACGGCTGCGGGGCGTCGACGGCTGGGGTGGCCGAGGTGGGCATGCGTGACCTCAGTCGTGAGGGCGGCCGGGGAGGCCGTCGGGACAAAACAAATGGATCAAGGACGGGCTGCTTTTGATCTCTCCTGTACGATCAAACAAAAGCAGTCAATCAAATCCAGTTCGATTCAGTATGAATAAACAAAGGCCACTTGGCTATCTCCGCGCGTAGACCCCGGTGGCGCAAGGGCTCCACCGCCGCCCGCCCACCCGGACGCACTAGGCTGGCCGACATGACGAAGTGGACACCGACCCACGAAGCGCCCGAACCCCTGGAGGGACCGGTCGTCGCGACGGTCACGGGCGGCACGATCGTGTGGTTCGTCCTCTTCCTCGGGCAACTGCCCTTCTACGGCTGGTTCCGGGACCACGGGCACCTGTGGTGGGTGTGGACATGCCTCGCGGGCGGCGGGCTGGGACTGATCGGCATCTGGTACGTCCGCAAGCGGGACGCGGCGATCAAGCGGCACGCGGCGGCGCAGGCCGCCCAGGACGCCGGGGAGCGCTGACTTCCGGCTGAGCACCGGCTGGGCTCCGGCTGAGCAAGGGCGAAGCCGTCCGGTTACCGTCGGAACATGAGCGATCCCTCGCAGATCGTGACAACCGCGCACCCCGGGCTGAGCGCCGCCGAAGTCGCCGAGCGCGTGGCGCGGGGCGAGGTCAACGACGTACCCGTACGGTCCTCGCGCTCCACCCGGGAGATCGTCCGGGCGAACGTCTTCACCCGGTTCAACGCCATCATCGGCGTCCTCTTCCTGATCATCCTCGTCGTGGGCCCCCTCCAGGACGGCCTCTTCGGCTTCGTCATCATCGCCAACACCGCGATCGGCATCTTCCAGGAACTGCGCGCCAAGAAGACCCTCGACTCCCTCGCCGTCATCGGCGAGGTCAAGCCCACCGTCCGCCGCGACGGCACCCCCGTCCCCCTCCCCACCGGCGCGATCGTCCTCGGCGACGTCATCGAGCTCGGCCCCGGCGACAAGTGCGCCGTCGACGGCGAAGTGGTCGAGGCCGACGGCCTGGAGATCGACGAGTCGCTACTCACCGGCGAGGCCGACCCGGTGCTCAAGAAGCCCGGCGACCCGGTGATGTCCGGCTCCTTCGTCGTCGCCGGAGGCGGCGCCTTCACCGCCACCAAGGTCGGCCGCGAGGCCTACGCCGCCCAGCTCGCCGAGGAGGCCACCCGCTTCACCCTCGTCCACTCCGAGCTGCGCACCGGCATCAGCACGATCCTCAAGTACGTGACCTGGCTGATGCTGCCCGCCGCCATCGGCCTCGTCTTCAGCCAGCTCGTCGTCCAGCGGCACGACTGGCAGGAGGCCGTGCGGCGCATGGTCGCCGGGATCGTGCCGATGGTCCCCGAGGGCCTGGTGCTGCTCACCTCCGTCGCCTTCGCCATCGGCGTCATCCGGCTGGGCCGCAAACAGTGCCTGGTGCAGGAGCTGCCCGCCATCGAGGGCCTCGCCCGCGTCGACGTCGTCTGCCTCGACAAGACCGGCACCCTCACCGAGGGCGGCATGGACGTCAGCGAGCTGCGCGTACTGGCCGAGGACCGGGAGTCGTACGTGCGCCAGGTGCTCGGCGCCCTCGGCGAGGCCGACCCCCGGCCCAATGCCAGCCTCCAGGCGATCATCGACGCCTACCCCGACGGCTCGGACGGCTGGCGCTGCACCGAGGCGCTGCCCTTCTCCTCCGCCCGCAAGTACAGCGGCGCCGCGCTCAACGGCCCCGACGGCGACTCCGGCACCTGGCTGCTCGGCGCCCCCGACGTCCTGCTGCCCGCCGGCGACCCCACGCTCACCGAGGCCGACGGGCTCAACGCCCAGGGCCTGCGCGTCCTGCTGCTCGCCCGCACCGCCCGCGACCTGGACGACCCCCGCGTCACCGACGACGTGCGCCCCACCGCCCTGGTCGTCCTGGAGCAGCGGCTGCGCTCCGACGCGGCGGAGACCCTGCGCTACTTCGCCGAGCAGAACGTCTCCGCCAAGGTGATCTCCGGCGACAACGCGGTCTCCGTCGGCGCCGTCGCCGCCAAACTCGCCCTGCCCGGCGCCGAGACCCCCGTCGACGCCCGGAAGCTGCCGAACGAGACAGAGGCGATGGCCACGGCCCTGGACCGCGGCGCGGTCTTCGGCCGCGTCACCCCGCGGCAGAAGCGGGACATGGTCGGCGCCCTCCAGTCCCGGGGCCACACGGTCGCCATGACCGGCGACGGCGTCAACGACGTCCTGGCCCTGAAGGACGCCGACATCGGCGTCTCCATGGGCTCCGGCTCGGAGGCCACCCGGGCCGTCGCCCAGATCGTGCTCCTGAACAACAGCTTCGCCACCCTGCCCTCGGTCGTGGCGGAGGGCAGGCGCGTCATCGGCAACATCACGCGCGTGGCCACGCTGTTCCTGACGAAGACCGCCTACTCGGTGCTGCTCGCCGTCCTGGTCGTCTGCACCCGGGTCCCCTACCCCTTCCTCCCCCGGCACCTGACGCTGCTGTCGACGCTGACGATCGGCGTCCCGGCGTTCTTCCTCGCCCTCGCCCCCAACAAGGAACGGGCCCGCCCCCACTTCGTCCGCCGCGTGATGCGGTACGCGATCCCGTCCGGCCTGATCGCGGGCGCGGCCACCTTCGCCGCGTACCTGCTGGCCCGTGTCCAGTACGCGGACGCCGGGCTCGGCGCGGACACGCTCGGCGCGGAGACGAGCGCGGCGACGCTGACCCTCTTCCTGATCTCCCTGTGGGTGCTCGCGATCATCGCCCGCCCGTACGCGTGGTGGCGGGTGGCGCTGGTCGCGGCGATGGGGGCGGGGTTCCTGGTCGTCCTCGTGGTGCCCTGGCTCCAGCGCTTCTTCGCGCTGAAGCTGGTCGGGGCGACGATGCCGTGGGCGGCGGTCGCCATCGCGGTGGCGGCGTCGGTGGCGCTGGAGCTCACCTGGCGATGGGTGAGCCGCCGCTTCCCGGCGTAGCCGGCCCCGCACCGGGCCGGAAACGAACGATGGCCCCACCGATCGGTGAGGCCATCGTCACTGTGTGCGCCGCCAGGGACTCGAACCCCGGACCCGCTGATTAAGAGTCAGCTGCTCTAACCAACTGAGCTAGCGGCGCGTGACTCATCCATAATACCCCGGGACGGGAGTGCTCCCGACCATGGCGGATCCGCGGGGAGCTCCCTACGCTCCGGACATGATCAGACTGGAACGGCTCCGGGCGGACCACGCGCCCGCCCTCCTGGCCTTCGAGCTGGAGAACCGCGCGTACTTCGCCCGGTCCGTACCGGACCGCGGCGACGCGTACTTCACCGGCTTCGCCTCCCGCCACGAGGCCCTGCTCGCCGAGCAGGAGACCGGCACGATCCACTTCCACATCGTCCTGGACGACGACAGCGGCCGGCTGATCGGCCGCGTGAACCTCGTGGACGTGGAGCGGGGCACCGCCGAGCTCGGCTACCGGATCGGCGAGCGGGCCGCGGGCCGGGGCGTCGCGACGGCCGCGGTCGCCGCGCTGTGCCGCCTGGCCGCCACGACGTACGGCCTCTCGTCCCTCACGGCCGTCACCACCCTCGACAACCCGGCCTCCCGGACCGTTCTCGAACGCAACGGCTTCACGCTCACGGACCACATCACCGTCGGCGACCGCCCGGGCGTGGGCTACAGGCGGCGGCTGGACGACCGGACCTGACCCCTGCGCCGACCAGGCCCTGACCGGATATTTGGCCGGTGAGGCTCTCGTCCGCGCCGCGCCCGATACGAAGACTTCGATCGTCCGTGCCCGTCCATCCAGGCGAGGAACATCCGTGACGACGAAACTCGGCAGACGCATACCCGCGACCGCACTCGGCATGGCGGTCGCGGCCGTGCTGGCGCTACCGGCCTCCGCGCAGGCCCAGCAGGCCGCCGACCACCCGGCCACCCAGGCGGCTCTGAACTCCTACCAGGCACAAGCCGGACCGGGCGCCGGGATCTACGCCGGTGACAGCACCGGCTCCTGGAACCTCTCCTCCGGTACCGCTGTCATCAACACCAACAAACCCCTCCAGCCCATCTTCCACTTCCGTATAGGCAGCCAGACCAAGACCTTCACCGCGGCCGTGGTGCTGCAACTGGTCGACGAGGGCAAGGTCTCCCTCGACACACCGATCGAGCGCTACCTGCCGGGCGTGGTGAACGGAAACGGCTACGACGGCAACGCCATCACCGTCCGGCAACTCCTCCAGCACACCAGCGGAGTCGCAGAGTCCAGGCAACCGACCGCGCAGAACCCGGACGGCACCTTCGCCCTGTCCTCACTGGTGCGCGAGGGACTGAGCCACCCGCCGGCGTCCGCGCCGGGCGCCGCCTTCCACTACTCCAACACGAACTTCCAGATCGCCGGGATGCTCATCGAGAAGATCACCGGCATGCCGGTCGCCCGGGCGATCACCGGCCGGATCATCGAACCGCTCGGTCTGACCCAGACCACCTTCCCCTCGGCGGGGGACCACACCCTCCCCGTCCGGTTCGTGCCGGGATACCACGGCACGAGGATCGGCCCGTTCTTCTTCTGGACCGACAACACGTCGGAGGTCGAACCGTCCGCGTACAGCTCGGCGGGAGCGCTCATCTCGACGCAGCAGGACGTGACCACGTTCTACCAGGCGCTCCTCGGCGGCAAGGTCGTGTCCGGCGCGAGCCTGGCCGAGATGCAGAAGACCATCCCCCTCGGCCAGGGCATCGGCTACGGGCTCGGGCTGCAGAGCTTCGCCCTGCGCTGCGGTGGCACGGCATGGGGGCACGCCGGCTCGGTCCCGGGCTACGGCTCGCTGACCACGGCCACCGCCGACGGCCGCCACGCCGCGCTGATGACCAACACGATGACCGACAGCGCCGGCGGCCTCAGGCAGGTCGACGTGATCAACTCCGCGCTGTGCGACTGACTCAGAACATGCGCGGCTGACCGCTGGACGCGCCGAGCCCGGACACCGAGCCGACGTTGACGATGCAGCCGCCGACGCGCCGCAGATGGGGCAGCGCGGCCTTCGACGCGAAGAAGACCCCGTCGACGTCGACCGCCAGGACCTGGCGCCACGTGGCCGTGTCGGTCTGCTCGACGGTTCCCGACGCGCCGATGCCCGCGTTGTTGACCAGCACGTCCAGCCGGCCGTACTCCTCGGCCACACCCGCGATCAGCGCGGTGATCGCGGACTCGTCGGAGACGTCCGCGACGCGCGGGACGATCACCGAACCGTCGGGGGCGCCCGCGGCGGCGTGCTTCAGCTTGTCCTCGGTCCGCCCGACGGCGATCACCGTGGCGCCCTCGCGCCCGAAGCGGTACGCGGTGGCGGCACCGATGCCGGACCCGCCGCCGGTGACGACCTTCTCGGCGAATCGTTTCCCGTCCACAGCGGCTCCTCACGCGGATGCGGTCGTGTGCCACACGACACTACGGGCGACCGCGCGGCCGCCCCAACCCCTGTGCGGCCGGAGGAACTAGAGGAACACGAGGGTCGTCGGGCCGTCGATCACCTCGACGCCCCGGCCCGTGAGGCAGCTCAGGGGGGTGAGGCTGACCTGGACCCCTGGAGAACCCACCGGCCCGCCCTTGAACTTCCCCTCCACCACGGTGCCGTCGACCAGCGACACGGTCTCGCCGGCCGCCCGCTGGACGAGGTTGTGCCGCCGGTAGAGCACCTTGCTGTGCTCGCCGGTGTTCCATGTGACCCGCTCCACCACCGTGCTCCGGTGCCCGGGTGCCCCGGTCGGGCCCTTCAGCCGCGGAGGGCGGCGTTCCAGACGGGGCTGTTCACGTAGTGGTTGTCGAAGCGCTCGGAGGAGTCCCTGATCTCCTGCGGGCTCGCCTCCCCGCGCATCACACGGTTCAGCAGCCGCATGTAGTCGAAGCGCGCCATGCCGGGCGTGAACGTGATCAGCACGTCCGCCTCGCACCCGGGCGCGGCCGCGAACGCGTGGTGGGTACGCGGCGGCACGAGGAGGAAGTCCCCCGCCTCCAGCACCTTGATCTCCTCGTCCACGAGCACCTGGAGGGAGCCGTCGATCACGTAGAACATCTCGGCCGCCCGGGTGTGGAAGTGCGCCGGCGCGCCGGGCGCCCCCTCGGCGAACGTCGAGCGGTAGCTCGTCATCAGACCACCGGTGGTGTCGGAGTCGGCCAGCAGCGTGATGACACTGCTGGGGTCGCTCGTGACCTCGGCCTCGGCGGCGCGGGTGAGCAGTGCGGGGAAGTCGGTGTTGTCGCTGGTCATGGCCGTGGCCTCCTGGGTCGTCGGTCGCCGTGATCACGACTCTAGGGAGCGGGGAGACCTGGAGGATGGTGCAATTCCCGGCGGGAATGGGAGGTCAATTCCCGCCGACCGCCGGTGAGGGGGCGGTGCCCCCGCCCCCTCCGGTCACCGGTCTACGCGGGAGCGTGGTCGGCGTGGCGGTGCTCTTCGAGGCGACCGTTCGCCTCGCGCGACGCCGCCCAGTCGTTCCGCGCCTGCGACTCACGCCTTTTCTCAACGAGTTCGTGGCACGTCGTGCAGGTTTCCGCTGCCCCGATGGCGATGACGCCGGCGTCTGACGCGTGCGGTACGGCGACGGAGGTCTCGGCCGTGGTGATCCGCAGCAACTGCTGCTGTTCCAGCAGCGCTTCGGCGCCTCTTCCGAGGCTCCTGATGCGGATAATCGCTGACACATAGCCGTCACCGGCCGTCAGCCCCAGCCGCGCCCGGGCCTCCCTGACGACGGCCAGCGCGTCCTCCCGGACCGGGTCCCCCGCCGGGCGCCCGCCCACGGCCGCCTCGACGGCGGCAGCGGTGACGCGGATGTAGGCGAGGAGTCGTTCGCTCAGGACGTCCGCCCTCGCCGGGGCGGGCAGGTGCTGCCCCACGGTGACGGCCTCGCGGATCTCCTCCTCGATCCCCGGCCTGGGCCGCGGGCGCGTTGGCAGTTGCGGGGGCGGTACGCGGGTGAGTCCTTCACCGGCGTTTCCGGTGAGGGGGTACGGGGGCATGGCGGCTCCTCGGGCGATTGACGGGAGTTGGTGCGCCACCTCGTTCGGGCACACCAATCACCCTGCCGTGTGGCGAAGTTAGGATTCAAGCGAATCCGCACCGAATCCCCACTAGCTTCGAAACCGGCAAATGCCAAGGCCCCGACAGGAGCACGCATGGCGACGGTGACAGCGCGAACGACAAGGCCAGAGGCGCACACAGGGGAGACAGAGGGGTGCACGAAGCCATCACGGGGTGCCAGACTCGACTCAGCACCAAGCGACCACGGAAGGCGATGAGGGTGGGCGCGCGGATCGGCCCGACCGCTCGACGGATCGAACTCGGCATCGAACTCCGCCGGTTGCGTCGCGACGCAGACCTGACGCTCGAACAGGCGGTCGCAGGGCTGGGGTTCAGCGAAGCGCAGCTACAACGCGTGGAGACCGGGAGCATCCCGCTCAAACAAGCCGGTCACCTGCGGAATCTCCTCGACCGGTACGGCATCACCGACGAAGAGCACATCGATTCGCTCGTCCGGTTGCACCGCGAGTCAGGCAGCCAGGAGTGGACGTCCTTCGCCAGCACGGTCCACACATCCGTACGGACTTTCTTCGGTGTCGAGTCCGTCGCACGCGCCATCAAGGCGTGGCACCCCACGCTCGTCCTCGGCCTGCTCCAGACCGAGCGCTACGCGACCGCCGTCTTCGAGATGGAGAAGATGCACGACGAGTTCACGAGCGAGTACATCGAGCAGAGCGTCCGGCTACGGATGATGCGAAAGCGGTTGCTGACCCGGCAGGAAGATCCCGTGATGTTCTGGGCGATCCTCGGGGAAGCGGCGCTCCGCCACACCATCGGAAGCTCCCATGTGATGCGCGAGCAATACGCCGAGATCATCGCGCTCACGGAACTCGAGAACGTGACAGTGCAGATCCTGAGAACGAACGAGATCGGCTATCGCTTCCACAGCGACTTCACGGTTCTCGACCTCGGCGAATCGCTGCCCACGACCGTCCAGGTCGACGTGCCCTGGGGAGCCATGTCCATGTCGGACAAGCCGCGCGAGGTCGGACGGTTCTCCCGTAAGTTCAACGCCCTCCGAGCCTCCGCCATGCCGCCTGAACAGACTCCGGGATTCCTTCAGCAACTATCGCGAGAGATCAACGATGCCTAGCATACGAACCGTTGCACAAACGCCCACCACCTGGGTGAAGTCGTCCTACAGCAACGCCGGACAGAACTGCGTCGAGGTCGCGGGGATCGCGACTCGGTCCGGGCTGATCGGCGTCCGCGACGCCAAGGACAAGGCCGGTCCCGCGATCCTGCTGGAGCCGGCGGCCTGGACCTCGTTCATAGGCGAGGTCCGGTCCGGGCGGCTTCGCCGGGGCGCCCAGGGCTGAGCCCCGCGCGCACGCGCGCTCCCCTCCCCGCGGCGGCGGGGAGGGCGCCGCGGGGGCCGGCCCGTCGGGTCAGGCGCCCGGCGCCGTTTCGTCCTCCAGCATGCCGCGAATCATTTCGCGGAGCTCGGGCGTGTCCTCGTGCTGGTGCACGGACACCGCGTGCTCGGTGGCAGCGCGGAGGACTTCCTCCTCCTCGCCCGCGATCGTCAGCGTGCAGTGGGATTCGCTCGGCGCTTTGCGGCAGTCGGCGACTTTTCTGGTCATGACGGCCTCCTGGCGTACGGATGTACCACCCGTGATTCCAGGGTAGGCCGGGCAGGGGTTGCCCCCGCCGCCGCGCCCGCATGCGGCATGTCACTCGTGTGGGGCTGCGGAAACGATCCGCTACAGCCTGTACAGGGTTGCGGGAAGAGGCTTCACCCGCCAAGGCCATTACGCACCACCCCGTACACCTCCTGGCGCCCCGTCCCGCCGGCGGCCTTCCGCGACGAGCGGGAAAGACTCACCGCAGCCCATCCGGCCGCATTGGAGGAGACACGTGAGCCGCACCCGACGAACCGTCCTCGCACTCGCAGCAAGTACGGTCCTCGCCGTCCTGGGAGCCGTCGCCACAGCCCCGGCAGCTCAGGCCGCCCCCGCCGCCTCCATGTCGACCGGCGGCGACCTGTGCAGGACCATCCAGAACGGCCTTGCCGGCGAGGGCGTCAACATCAACGGAACCTGCCCCGACTGAACCGTCCTCCCCGCCGGGTTCACGCCTCTCCGCGTGGACCCGGTACCGGGCGAAGGGGCCCTAACAGGGCGTGTCCGCGCCGTTCTGGCGGGTGAAGTTGGCGTTGTACATCCAGCCCATGGTCTTCGTGCCCTCGATGCGGACGTACGTCCACTTGTGGCCGTAGGCGTTGGTGACGTAGCAGTGGAACCAGACCTTCACGCCGGACTTCGCCTCGGGCAGCGTGGGGCAGGCCGCGTACGGGCCGGTCCCCAGCTTGTACGTGCCGGTCATATAGGCGTAGGTGCCGGGATTGGGGTCCGAGTGCTTCCAGCCGAGGCAGCTCTTCGACACCGTCGACGACGGAGAGGGCGACGCCTTCGGGGACTTGCCGCCGCTCGGCGACGCCGAAGGGCTCGTCTTGTCGTTCTTGCCGTTGCCCGGCGTCGCGCTCGGTGTCGGCCCCACGGGGGTGCCGGACGGGTCCACGACGGGGCCTTCGGACGGCGCGGTGACCATGTCGCCGTCCGACGGGGAGTCGGGCGTGGGCGACGTCTGCTGTGCCACGTTGCCGCGCTTGTCGTCGTGCTCACCCATCAGGGCGTAGCTGACACCGCCACCGGCGAGCACGACGGCGGCCGCCGCGCCCGCGACGATCCCACGGCTGCGGCCCCGCCGTGCCCGGCCGCCGCCCGCCTCCGGCGCGGCGGGCTGGGCGGGGAAGGGAGCGGCGGGCTGTGGGTAGCCGTATCCGCCGCCGTACGACGGCTGCGGGTGAGGCTGTGGCTGTGGCTGTGGCTGTGGCTGGAACGCCGTGGGCGGAGGGCCGAATGCCTGGGGCGGCGCGGCGGGCGACAGTGCGGTCGGCGTCGGTGCGACAGGGGGCAGCGGCGCGGGGGACGGCGGCGCCGAGGACTTCTGCCCGAGGTTCACCGTCCGTCCCGCCGCGACCCGCTCCAGCATCTGCCGGGCCTCGTCGGCGGTGGGCCGGTCCTCCGGCTCCTTCGCCATCAGCGCGCGCAGCACGGGCGTGAGCGCGCCCGCGCGCTTCGGCTCCGGCAGCGGCTCGTTGACGATCGCCGTCAGCGTCGACCACACCGACGTACGGCGGAACGGCGACGCGCCCTCCACGGCCGCGTACAGCGTCATGCCGAGCGACCAGATGTCCGACGCGGGGCCGGGATCCGTGCCCTGCGCGCGCTCCGGGGGCAGATAGTCGAGGGAGCCGATGATCTCGCCGCTGCGGGTCAGCTTGGCCATGGCGTCGTCGCCGGTGGTGTCCAGGGTCGCGATGCCGAAGTCGGTCAGGACGACCCTGCCGCCGCGCTCCAGCAGCACGTTTCCCGGCTTGACGTCACGGTGCAGCACGCCGGCCCGGTGGGCGGCGTCGAGCGCATCCATCAGCTTGGCGCCGATGGCCGCGGCCTCGTGCGGCTCCAGCGTGCCGCGCTCGGCCAGGACGTCGTCGAGCGAGGGGCCGTCGACGAGTTCCATGACGATGACCGGGAGGCCCTGCTCCTCGGTCACGTCATGGACGGTGACCACGCCGCTGTGCCGGATACGGGCGGCGGCCTGCGCCTCCCGCCGCATCCGGGCCCGCAGATCGGCCAGCTCGGGCGCGGAGGCGTCGGTATAGGCCCGCAGGACCTTGACGGCGACCTCGCGGCCCAGCAGCTCGTCCACCGCGCGGGCGACCACGCCCATGCCGCCCCGGCCGAGCGTGGCGGTGACGCGGTAGCGTCCGCCGAGTGTCTGCCCGACCAGTTCTTGGCCGTTCGGCTCCCCCGTCGTCACCGCAGGTCTCCATTCCCTCACGTCCGTCACTCACGCCACAGGCTGGCGGGCACCAAGGGTAGAGAGCCCGGGGACGGGCACGCCCCCGGGGGTGTCGACGCTCAGCCGCCGCTCTTCTCCGTGCGGGCGATCGCCTCGCGGACGGCGGCGACGAAACCGTCCCAGTAACGGGCCGCCGTACCGTCGGCGGACCGGCCGTACGTCGCGGCCCGCGTGGCCGGGGAGGCGAAGTCGCCGAACATGGCCCTGCGCAGGTCGGTGGAGAGCTCCAGCTGCCCGCCCGCGCCGCTGTAGGTGCGGTTGCAGATGTTCAGCGGCTCGTCGCCGTCCAGGCCGCCGTCGGGCAGCGTGAGGGTCACGCCGCTGCCGAGCCGGTCGCGGAGGGCTTCGTACAGGTTCTTCTTCATCGTCGCGTCGCGGCCGCCGATCTGGATCAGCTTCTGCGACCCGGAGCCGCCGGGGTTCTTGCACCCGTGGACGGAGACCGCGTGGCGGCTGCCGCCGACGATCGCGAGCGCGGCGGGGTCGTCGCAGTGCGTCGACGTGACGTGCATCTGCTGGACCGCGCGGCTTTCTGTAGCGAGAACCTCGAACATCCAGTAGTCGTAGGCGGGGCCGGACCCGTACCGGGCCATCGGGTCCTCCGGGGCGTAGCCCGCGACCGCCAGGCACAGCTCGCTGGTGCCGTCCTCCAGGTTGCCGCCGTGCGGGGCGACCACGGCCGTGAGCGGGGCGGTCGCCCGGGAGTGGCCCGGGACGGTGTCCAGGCCGGTGCGGCGGTAGCGGCGGGCCCAGTCGGTGCCCTCCTTGAAGAGGGGGCTGACGTAGAGCGCGGTGTTCGAGGCGAACAGTTCGTCGCCGGATGCGGCGGTGACGGCGGTGGCCGCCGGGGCCGCGGAGGTCGCGGTGGCGGTCCGGGTGGCCGCGGTGGTGACGGCGGCTGCCGCCAGGCCGGTCAGGAGGGACCTTCGGGTCGTAGGGCGCATGGGGGCCATTGTTGGTTACCGGTCGACGGGGCGTCAGCTGTGTTTCGGCTCACCGCCGGTGGGGGTTTCCGCGCCTGGCGGCGCGGGGTGGGTG
>NZ_JAILXP010000153.1 GCF_020740895.1 Streptomyces sp. UNOB3_S3
CCGCCGCGCCGCTCGACCTGCTCGCGCAGCTGACGAACACTCCGCCGCCGCCGGAGACGCCCGTGCGGACGGCCGTGCGGCGCGTCAAGATCTGGACGCCGCTCGTCGTGCTGCTCGGGGTCATCTTCGTGATCGTGCAGTCCTTCCGGCCGCTGCCCGACCCGAAGCTCTCGCTCGGCGCGAAGAAGTCGTTCACCTTCGAGGGCGGCAAGGCGCCCTTCGTCTGGCCGGACGAGGGCCAGTCCGCGGCCAAGGTCGTGGGCGCCGGCGACGTGGGCACGTACGGCCCGCAGAAGCCCGTGCCGACGGCCAGCGTCGCCAAGGTCATGACCGCCTACGTGATCCTGAAGAACCACCCCCTGAAGAAGGGGGACAAGACCAGCAACAAGATCACGGCCGACGAGACGGCGGAGAAGGAGTCCAACGCCGACGGCGAGTCGACGGCGAAGGTCAAGGCCGGTCAGGAGTTCTCCGAGTACGACATGCTCCGCATGCTGCTCATCCCGTCGGGCAACAACATCGCCCGTCTGCTCGCCCGGTGGGACACCAACGGTTCCGAGGAGGCGTTCGTCAAGAAGATGAACGACGCCGCCAAGGAACTCGGCATGACCAACACCACCTACACCGACCCCAGCGGTCTGACGGCCACGACGAAGAGCACGGCCGTGGACCAGGTGAAGCTGGCCGAGGTGATGATCAAGAACCCGGTCGTCCGGGACATCACCCAGCAGCCCAACGCCGACATCCCCGGCGGCCCGCACATCAACAACAACAACGACTCGCTGCTGGTGAAGGGCACCGGCGTCCTCGGCATCAAGACGGGTTCCAGCACGGCGGCCGGCGGCACGCTGATGTGGGCGGCCCGCCGAGTGCTCGACGGCAAGGAGTACCTGATCGTCGGCGCCACCATGGACCAGCACTTCAAGGGCCTGGACCCCGACGCCAGCAACAGCCTCACCAAGGTCAAGAACAAGAGCTACGAGCAGCTCACGTCGATCCAGAACGCTCTGAAGACGGTCACCGTGGTGAAGAAGGGCGACGTCGTCGGTCACGTCGACGACGGTCTCGGCGGGCAGACGCCCGTCATCGCCACCAAGGACGTCACGGCCGTCGGCTGGGACGGCTTCGACACGAAGTTCGCGCTGTCCGACGCCGGCCGGAAGATCCCGCACACGGCGAAGGCCGGTACGGAGGTCGGCGAGCTGATCGTGGGCAGCGGCCCCGACGCGGTGAAGGTCCCGGTCGTGCTGAAGACCGCGCTGGCCGAGCCCTCCTTCGGCGCCAAGCTGACCCGCCTGGGCTGACCGGGCAGAACGGCTGCGGCGGCTCCTGGTCCGTACGAGTGGGTACGGGCCAGGAGCCGCTTTCGTGGTCACCGTGACGCGCGGATCGGCTCGACGACGCGTGCTAGCGTCGCCAGGGTTTGCTCATCACAGCCGGAGCATGCGTGAAGATGGGGGAGAAGACCGCAGGGGGAAGACGGGGAGAGCCGCAGTGACCACCGTGGGGCCGGCGCGGCCCAGAGACCCGGAGCAGCCGGAACGGCCGGAACGGCCCGTACACCCGGAGCGTCCGGCAGGACCGGACGACACCGGTGACACCGGCGCACCCGTGAGGGGGCGACCCGCCGTGGCCCGGGGGGTCGCGTGGCGGCGTCCGTCGTGGGCCGTCGTCCCGCACCACGCCAAGGGCGGGCGCTACGCCGCCCTCACCGGGACGGTCGGGATCACCCTCTTCGTGGCCGCCGCGCTGCACATCCTCTGGATCTCCATCTTCGCCAACAGCGGCGGCGATCTCGCCGCGCAGGACGCGTGGGCGGAGTTCGCGCTCCAGCACCCGGCCTCGGCGTACAACCTCGCCTGGTACGGCGGGATGCACCCGGTCTCGTACAGCGTCGTCTCGCCCTACATCATGGCCGCGATCGGCGTGCGCACCACGATGATGATCGCGGGCACGGTCTCGGCCGGCCTGATCGCGCTGCTGCTGGTGCGCAGCCGGGTCGTGCGCCGCCCGCTGTGGCCGGCGCTCTACGGCACGTTCGCGCTGATGTGCAACGCCATATCGGGCCGGGTGACCTTCGGGCTCGGCGCGATGTTCGGGCTGGCGGCGGTGGCCGCGATCTTCGCCTGGCCGGTGCGCTGGCGCTCCACGGGCCGCTACCGCTGGGCGCGGGCCGCGCTGGCGGGGCTGATGGCGGGGCTGGCGACGGCGTCGAGCCCGGTGGCCGGCCTGTTCGTCGGCATCGTGGCGGCGGCGCTGTGGCTGGGCCGGCGCCGCCCGGCGGCGTACGCGCTGGGGGTGACCCCGGTGCTGGTGGTGGCGCTGTCGGCGTGGCTGTTCCCGTTCTCCGGGCAGCAGCCCATGGCCTTCGCCTCGGCGATCCTGCCGCTGCTCGCCGGGATCTTCGGCCTGTTCATGACGCCCTCGTCCTGGCGCACGGTACGGGCCGTCTCGGCGCTCTATGTCCTGGGCGTGCTGCTGGTCTGGCTGATCCCCTCGCAGATCGGTACGAACATCTCCCGGCTCGGCATGGTCTTCGGCGGTGTGGTGCTGGTCGCCGCGCTGACCGGGAAGGAAGTGCCGCCTCGGGCGGAACTACTCAGGCGGGGCCGGGCCTGGCTCGCGACCGTGCTCGCCATACTGACGATCACGGGCTGGCAGCTGGCCAACTCCATCAGCGACATCATCCACACCACCCCCGCCGCCTCCTGGGCCCGGGAGCTCGCCCCCCTCGTGGACCAGCTCCAGAAGCTGGACGCGGCGGGCGGCCGGGTCGAGGTCGTCCCGGCCCGCAGCCACCGCGAGGCGTCGGCCCTGGCCCCGTACGTCAATCTCGCGCGCGGCTGGAACCGGCAGGCGGACCTCAAGCGGAACCCGCTCTTCTATGAGGAGGGCATGCTCACCCCGGACAGCTACCGCGCCTGGCTCGGCCGCTGGGCCGTGGCCTATGTGGTGCTGCCCAAGGACGAGCCGGACAACGCGGCCGTCGAGGAGGCCAAGCTCGTCGAGAGCGGCCAGCCGTATCTGCGCGAGGTCTGGTCCGACGACAACTGGCGCGTCTTCGCCGTGAAGGACCCCACGCCGCTCGCCGACCCGCCCGCCGTGGTGGAGCGCTCGGACGCCGAGGGGCTGACCGTCAGGGTGGACAAGGCGGGCCCGGTGCTGATCCGCGTCCCGTACTCGCCGTGGCTGGGCCTGGTCGACGCGCAGGGCAAGGACATCCAGCCCCCCAAGGGCGGGCCGAACGGCGATCCGCCGGTCAATGTCAACGGCTGTCTGGCCAAGAAGGTCCAGGAGCCCCGCGCGGGCCAGCCGGAGGACGACTGGACCCTGCTGCGTGCCCCGCACGCCGGTACGTACCGGATCGCGGCCAAGTACAAGCTGCCGCGCGGTACGGGCTGCCCGGACGATCTGGCGCGGTAGCGCTTCGCTGGAAGTGGGGTCGTACGGCGGCGGGCCGTCCGTGGCTGGTCGCGCAGTTCCCCGCGCCCCTTCGGGGCGCGGACCGCACCGGACCCCCATGACCTCGAACGGGTGACCGAGGGTATTCCATCGGTCACCCGTTCGCAGTCTCGGCGGGGAGGCCGTCCGGATGATCTCGCGCCCCCAGGATGACCTGCCCATACGGCCCCGCCCCCGGTCGCCCCGGGCCGTCGGCGGCCCGTTCCGCCGGGTGCGGGCCCCCTCGGGCGCGGTTTCCCTCGGCAGAGAGGAGCGCGGAAATCCGACTCCCGCTGCGGCACATCGGCGTGCCGCGCCCGCGCTCACGGAGGAAGCATGCGTAACGCACGAGTGCTCGCCGGGGCCGCGCTGACCATAGCCGCGCTGGGGACGGCCGCCGCCCCCGCGCTCGCCGCCGATCACTTCGGGAAGCTCGAGGTCACCCCGGGCACCGTCCAGCCGGGCGCCACGGTCACGGTGAACACCACCGTCTGCGGCCCCGACGGCAAGGGCACGGGCGACGCCAGCGCCGTGGGCGGCCCGGCGTCGTTCGAGCTCAAGCCGGGCACGCACAAGGAGGACGTGGTCGGCCAGTTCATGGTCCCGAAGTCGGCCAAGCCCGGCACCTACGGGATCGGCGCCAAGTGCGCCAACGGCAAGGAGGCCACCGGCGACCTGGTCGTCAAGGCCGGCGCGGGCATGAAGGGCTCGCCCTCCGCCGCCCCGAGCATGTCGCCCATGACCCCGAAGGGCGGCATGAAGACCGGCGTCGGCGGCACCAGCGACGACTCCGGCACCGCCGAGGTCATCGCCGGCGCGGCCGTCCTGGGCACGTCGGCGGTCGTCGGCGTCTGGTTCCTGCGCCGCCGCGGCGGCGGCGACCGGCCCGACCAGCCCGACCAGGCCTGACCGGACCGGACCGAGGACCGTTCCCGGTGCCGGCCGGACCGCTCCTGGGCCCCCGGACGCGCGCGCTGCGCCCGGGGGCCGGGGGCCCGGCCCCCGGCCCGGGCCGCTGGGCGAACGCGTGCCTGCGCGGTGCGCCGGGGCGTACGCCGTTCGCCTCGCGCCCGGGCGGGTGCCCGCCCCGTCCCCACGACTCGCGCCACAAGACCGCCCTCGCCGTCGTCCTGGCCGTGGCGCTGCTGGCGGGCAGCTGGCTGATCGAACACGGGGCGAAGGACCAGAAGCCGCCCCCGCAGCCGTCCCGGGCCGAGGCGTTCCCCACCCCCGGGGAGCCACTGCTCGGCCCGCGCCGCGACGACCACGCCGTACCGCCCCTGCCGTCGGCCGCCCCCACGCGCGTCCGCATCCCCGGCATCCAGGTCGACGCGCCCATGACCCCCCTCACCCTCGGCCCCGACGGCACGCTCACCAGCCCGCCCGAGGACGACGGCAACCTCGCCGGCTGGTACGCGGCCGGCACACCCCCCGGCGCCGCCGGCACCGCCGTCGTCGCCGGCCACGTCGACCTGGCCAACGGCCCGGCCGTCTTCTACAACCTCGGCGCGCTGAAGAAGGGCGACACGGTGGAGGTCGCCCGGGCGGACGCGCTGACGGCCGTCTTCACGATCGACGCGATCGAGGTCTACGACCGGTCGGACTTCCCCTCGGAGAAGGTCTACGGGACGGTCGGCCCGCCGGGCCACGGCCGCGCGGAGCTGCGCGTGATCACCTGCGGTGGGGGCTTCTCGGCGGAGGCGGACGAGTATTTGGGCAACGTGGTCGTGTACGCGCACCTGACGGGGGTCCGGCACCCTCCGGGGCTGCTGAGCTGAGGGAGGGTGCCGGCGTTTCCGCCGTCGCTCAGTGGGCCCGGCGCTGGTGGACCCCCATCGCGGCCGTCATCCGCGCGGCCTCGTCGCGGTCGTCGGCCCGCAGGGCGGCGGCGCGGCGGCGCTTGATGTCCCAGCACGTTTCGCAACGAGGGGTCGGCGGTTCGGGGGGATTTTCGCTGGCGGAGAGCCGCTGCCGGCTCTGGTGATTGGCATCAGCCACCTTCGCGCGCAGCGCGTCGCCGTCGGCGGCGCTGTCGGTCACCGATTCGTGCATGGATGACGCTCCTCTCGGACGTTGGCCACGCCCGACCGCCTGCGCGGTCGTGGGCTCTTGGCACGGCCAACCGTTCCGGTGGGGCGACTTCGAAGCCATCCCGAGGCCCTATGGGAAGGCCCTATATTGACCACATGGGGGACCATATCCAGGCGTTGTGGGCACACCCCCGCCTCGTCTCGGCGGTGGCCGCGGAGGACTGGGCGGCCGTATTCCGCGTGTACCGGCGGCTCGCCGGAATCAGCCAGACCCGGCTGGGGCAATTGGTCGGCCTGGCGCAGCCCGACGTCTCCGACGTCGAGCGCGAAAGGCGCCGGGTGACCTCCGTGGAAGTGCGGCAAAGGGTCGTCGAAGGGCTCGGGATTCCGGCCGAGTTGCTGCGCCGGGACGCGCCCGTCGAATCGGGGCCGGTGGCCCGCCTGTTCTCGGCCGGAATGGGACCGGACGACGATCTGCTCGCGCGCGTCACGAGCGCCGTAAAAACGGAAACCCGCGTGGACACCGCCACGTTGGACTGGCTCGACCGCCTGCTGGCGGAGCACCGCCGGGCGGAGGATCTCATCGGCTCCCGGCCATTGGTCGACGTCATGCGGCAGCAGCTCCGTACCGTCATGGACCTCTTCGCCGGAGCCAGGGGGCCGCTCTCGGAGAGAGTCGTCCGGCTCGCCGCCGAACACGCGCAATTCCTCGCGTGGATGGCGCAGGACCAGGGGGAATCCGCTGCCGCGCTGGCGTGGTACGACCGTTCCCACGAGTGGGCCCTGGAGGCCGGGGACGCGAACATGGCCTGTACGACGCTGAGCATGAAGGCCCACATGGCGTGGTCCGGCGGGCTCGGAACCCGCTGCGTCCGCCTGGCCGAGGCCGCGCGCTGGTCGTCGCCCCAGGCCTCGCGGGGCGTGCAGGGAATGGCCGCGCAAATGGCGGCGCGCGGGCACGCGCAGAACGGCGAGAGGGACGCCGCGCACCGGCTGCTGGAAGAAGCGCAGACCCTTGTCGCGCACGCGGCCGACCGCCCCGAGGACGAACCGCCGTGGATGTATTTCTACGGCGAGACGTGGTTCACGCTTCAGCGCGGCATGGCCGACCTGCACGTGCGGGAATGGCATGCCGCCATCGACAACCTCACCACGGGCCTCGACGGGCTCGCCGAGCACTACCGCCGCGACAAGACGTGGTACCGCTCCTGCCTGGCCCACGGCCTGGCCGGGGCCGGGGAAGCGGCCGAGTCGCTGGAGGTCGCCCTGAACTGCCTCCCTGACGCGGCCGCCGTCGGACGCCCCCACTCGTGGAACGAGCTGCACACGACAGCGGCGGTGCTGCTCCGGCAGGGCGCGAGGGAGGGCCGGGAGCTGACGGGGGCGCTCAAGCAGTACGGCTGATTCGGCGCGACGACATGGAGGCATGCCAGTGCCTGAGACATCCGGTGCGGGTTTGGCGCGCTGGCGGAAGCCCAGCCGTAGCGGCTTGGAAAACGACTGCGTCGAAGTCGCCGATGGCTTACCCGGTGTTGTTCCCGTTCGTGACAGCAAAAGCCCCCATGGGCCCGTCCTCGTTCTGGAGATTGGCGCGTGGTCGGCGTTCGTCGCCGGTCTCCGGGACGGGGGGATCGGGGCCGCCGGCAGAGGCGCCCCGAACCGCCCGGGGGGTCCCGGACGCACCCCCGAACCCTACGGCTGGACCTCCAGCTGAACCCCGTTGCCGCCGCCCCGGAGGCCGGACGTGAGGCAGTCCGTGGGGAGTTCGCGGGGTGGCCCCGCGACGGTCCGTCGTACGGGGTGTCCCTTGCCGCGTCCTTCCGTGACGCGGCCCGACTGTTCGAGGAGCAGGACGCCCGCGGCGCGGACGGTCGTGGCGCTGTCGTAGACGATCAGCGACCGGCGGCCGTCGGCGTAGCGGACGGTTTCCACCCCGCTTCCACCGGTCAGCTCGACGCAGGACGCCGACGACAGGTCCGCGTCGAAGGAGCCGGTGGCCGGGACGGTGCGGCCGGGGGCGATGGTGCAGGTGTAGGCGATGTCCGCGTGGACATGGGACGGCCCGGGCGCCAGGGTGAGCGGCGGGTCGTAGTGGCTCGTGCTGCTGCCCGTGCAGGTGATGCCGTCGCTCCCGCCCCCGCCCGTCCCGGCCTGGCCGGCCGGGGCCCACACCACCGACGAGCCCACCAGCAACAGTGAACCCAGGGCCACCCCCGTGCCGCGCCTACCGAACATATGCCCTCCAGGGCGTCCTATGCGGATATGTCGGCCCTTGGCTACCCAATGGCGCATCCGCTGCCCAGGCGCCCCGAAGCGCATCACCCGCGCGCCCCCGACCGCCGCGCGGTCACGCGCGCCCCTGCTCCCGCCGGTCGCATGGCCCCCCGAACGCGCCGGGTAGGAAGCGCCGGACGAGCCCTCGTCGAGCAGAAGCAGAAGGAGATCCCCGTGAGCCGTACGATCGCCGCCACCGCCGCGCGAACACGCGTCTTCGCCATGATGGACGCGGACGGGGACGGGGTTATCACGGCGTACGACTACCTCTCCCGGATCGACCGGACCGTCCTGGCCACCGAACGCACGGAGGACGACCCGCTCGTCGTCACCGCCCGCGCCGAGGGCCGGAAGGCCTGGGCGGCGATGGACGCGAACGGCGACGGGAAGCTGACCTTCGACGAGTACAACGCATGGGTGGGCGCCGACAAGTTCGACAACATCTGCCGGTTCGCGCTCGGCTCGCTGTTCGGCCTCGTCGACGCCGACGGGGACGGTGCCCTGGACAAGGCCGAGTTCACGGCGCTGCGCACCGCGCTCAACAACCCGCCGGGGAACGCCGCCGCCGCGTTCGACGCGCTCGACACCGACGGCGACGGCCGGGTCGGCCGTGACGCGTATCTGGCGTCGATCCGCGCCTACATCGTCGGCGACGGCTCCCCGATGGGCGAGGTCCTGTACTAGTCAGGGTTGACCAGTCAGGACCGCGCCACCGGGATCCACAGCTCCGCGTCCGCCCGCGTCCCGTCCTCCGACGGGCGCACCCGCAGGATCTCCGGCCCGGGCCGGCTCTCGTACGGGTTCGAGGGGAACCACTGCGTGAACACGTCCCGCCACAGGTACTGGAGCGCCTGCGGGAACGGGCCGGAGTTCTCGAAGACGGCCCATGTCCCGGCCGGGACGGACAGCACGTCCAGGTCGTCCAGGTCGCTCTCCGGCGCCTCGGCGCTCGTCACCACGGCGTGGTAGTAGTCGAGTTCGGTCCCTTCCGCCCGCGACGGGTCGTCCAGGACGCTCACCGCGACGATCCCCGACGGCTCCTGGTCCGACAGCGCGGAGACGCGGTCCAGCGTCTCCTTCCCGATGCCCCGGACGAACTCGGCTATCGCCGGGTTGACCCCCTCGTACACGAGCGGGACACGGGCCTTCTTTCCGGCCACACGGAACTCGTCCTTCTCCACGATCCGGTATCGCATACTGCTGCCCCCTTCGACGATGAGGTGGAAGGACATCCGGGGCTGGGAGCGCAGCGCGGCGCCCGTTCGCCGGGCCTCGCCCGGTCCCACGCCGTGGTGGGCGCGGAACGCGCGGGCGAAGGCCTCCCCCGAGGCGTAGCCGTAGCGCGTCGCGACGTCCAGCAGCGTCCGTTCGCCGGCGAGCACCTCCGCGCCCGCGACGGTCAGCCGCCTGCGGCGGATGTACTCCGACAGCGGGAGGCCCGCCAGCGCGGAGAACAGCCGGCGGAAGTGGTACTCCGATGTCGCCGCGATACGCGCGAGTTCGGCCACGTCGATCGGCTGGTCGAGGTGTGACTCGATGTGCTCCATCGCCTGGTTCAGCCGTTCCAGCGGCATCCCGGACTCCTTCCCTTTCGATCACTCACGTTAGGAAGGGACCACCCTGCCGGACCCGACATCCTGTGCCCGATCCGGTCGGGTGGGTAGCCACGATCAGGCCTACCCGAACTGCACCGACCGCTTCGCGAGTCCGCCCCAGAAGCCGTCGATGACGCTGCTCTGGGCGCCGAGGTCGTCGCCCGCCGCGCCCATCGCCACGAACAGCGGCGCGAAGTGCTCGGTGCGGGGGTGGGCCAGCCGGGCGGCCGGGGCCTTGCGCTCGAAGTCGAGGAGCGCGTCCACGTCCTTCGCCGCCAGCGCCTCGCGGCCCCACGCGTCGAACTCCGCCGACCAGCCGGGCGGGCCGGAGCCGGCGTGGCGGAGGGCGGCGAGGTTGTGGGTGAAGAAGCCGCTGCCGACGATCAGGACGCCCTCGTCGCGCAGCGGGGCGAGCCGCCGGCCGATCTCCAGCAGGCGTGCCGGGTCGAGGGTGGGCAGGGACATCTGGAGGACGGGTATGTCCGCGCCGGGGTACATCTCGACGAGCGGGACGTACGCGCCGTGGTCCAGCCCCCGGTCGGGCAGGTCCGCTACGGGCGTGCCGGCGCCCCGCAGGGTGCGGCGGACCCGGTCGGCGAGGGCCGGGGCGCCCGGTGCCGGGTACCGGACGCGGTAGTAGTGCTCGGGGAAGCCCCAGAAGTCGTAGACGAGCGGCACGGTCTCGGTGGCGCCCAGCGCGAGGGGGGCCTCCTCCCAGTGGGCGGAGATCATCAGGATCGCCGTGGGCCGGGGCAGGTCCGCGGCCCAGGCGGCGAGCTGGCCGGGCCATGTGGGGTCGTCCGCGAGGGGCGGGGCGCCGTGGGAGGCGTAGAGGGCGGGCATGCGCCCGGGGACCGGCATGACAGCCTCCGATTCAAGTTGCTTGAAGTCTCAAACATCTAGCGTCCTCGACCTTACAACTTTATTATTTAAGCTTCAAGCAATGGCTGGTCGTCGTACCGGAGGGAACCAGCGAGTGAAACAGTGGATGTCATGACGAACCGACCCCCGGAGGGCCTTGACCCGAAGGACGCCGACGACGCCGACGCCGCCGAGCCCCGCTGGCTCACCGCCGCCGAGCAGGAGGCCTGGCGGGCCTACCAGCACGCCTCCACGCTGCTGGAGGACTATCTCGACCGGCAGCTGCAGCGCGACGCGGGCATGCCGCACGTCTACTACGGCCTGCTCGTCAAGCTCTCCGAGGCGCCGCGGCGCCGGATGCGGATGACCGAGCTGGCGCAGAGCGCGAAGATCACCCGGTCCCGGCTCTCGCACGCGATCGCCCGGCTGGAGAAGAGCGGCTGGGTACGGCGCGAGGAGTGCCCGTCGGACAAGCGCGGGCAGCTGGCCGTGCTGACGGACGCCGGCTTCGAGATGTTGCGGCGGTCCGCGCCGGGGCACGTGGAGGCGGTCCGGGGCGCGGTCTTCGACCGGCTGACGCCCGAACAGGTCGTCCGGTTCGGCGAGGTGTGCGGGATCATCGCCGCCGGGCTCCAGCCGGAGGGCGCGGACCTGCCCTGGCTGCGGTGATCCGGAGCCGGCCACCGGCCGGCCATGGCCCGGACATGTGAAGGGCCCCCGCCGATGTGCTCGGCGGGGGCCCTTCATTCAACCGCTACGGCTCACTCAACCGCTACGGCCGCTACGGCCTCAGTGCGCCATCACCGGGATCGCGTCCGCGGCCGTCTCGCCGTCCGTCGAGGCGGCGGCGGGGCCGCCGCCCGGGTTGGCGTTGACGAAGACGACGGCGACCAGCGCGGACAGCGACAGGATGCCGACCGCCCACCAGACGGCGGTGGAGTAGCCGTGGACCATCGACTGGAAGGTGAGGATCTTCTGGTTGGTGGCACCGGCCATGTGGGACTTGAAGTAGTCCGTGGTGGCGCTGGCGGCGATGGTGTTGAGCAGCGCGGTGCCGATGGCGCCGCCGACCTGCTGCGCGGTGTTGACCATGGCCGAGGCGACGCCCGCGTCACGCGGCTGGACGCCGTGGGTGGCCAGGCTCATGGCGGGCATGAAGGCCGTGCCCATGCCGAGGCCCATCAGCATCAGACCGGGCAGGACCACCGTGGCGTAGGAGGTGTCCAGGTCGATCTGGGTGAGCAGGACCATGCCGACCGCCGCGAGCAGGAAGCCCGGGCCCATCAGCCAGCGCGCCGGGACGCGGGTCATCAGGCGGGTGCCGATCTGCGTGGAACCGGTGATCATCGTGGCGATCATCGGCAGGAACGCGAGACCGGTCTTGACCGGCGAGTAGCCGCGGACGACCTGCAGGTAGTAGGTCAGGAAGAGGAACAGGCCGAACATCGCGATGGCGCCCAGGCCCAGGGAGATGTAGACGCCGGCGCGGTTGCGGTCGGTGAGCACGCGCAGCGGCAGCAGCGGGGCCTTCACCGAGCGCTCGACGAGCACGAAGGCGCCCAGCAGTACGGCCGCGCCGATGAACAGGCCGACGGTGATCCCCGCGGACCAGCCGTCGGACTCGGCGCGCGTGAAGCCGTAGACCAGGGAGACCAGGCCGAGGGTGGCCAGGATGACACCGGGGATGTCCAGCTTCGAGGGGTTGCGGCCCTCGGCGGGCTCGCGGATCACGGAGATCGCGCCGGCGGCGGCGACGACGGCGAAGGGGATGTTCACGAAGAACGTCCAGCGCCAGTTGAGGTATTCGGTGAACAGACCGCCGAGGATCAGGCCGACACCGCCACCGGCACCGGCGATGGCGCCGAAGACGCCGAACGCCTTGGCGCGCTCCTTCGCCTCGGTGAAGAGCACGGCGAGCAGCGACAGGGCCGCCGGGGCGAGCAGGGCGCCGAAGACGCCCTGGAGGGCGCGGGCGCCCATCAGCATCGCGGAGTTGACCGCGGCGCCGCCGAGCGCGGAGGCGGCGGCGAAGCCGATCAGGCCGGTGACGAACGCGCGCTTGCGGCCCCACAGGTCGGAGATCCGGCCGCCGAAGAGCAGCAGTCCGCCGAAGGCGAGGGCGTAGGCGGTGATGACCCACTGCCGGTTGCCGTCCGAGATGCCCAGGTCGGCCTGGGCGGAGGGCAGCGCGATGTTCACGATGGTCGCGTCGAGGACGACCATCAGCTGGGCCAGGGCGATGAATATCAGCGCTTTCCAGCGCCTCGGATCGGCTTCGGTGCGGAGTTCTGGCATGGGTGGGGCCTACCTAGCTGTCATGGGTGTGCGGTGGGTCGTGGTGGGTCTGTCCGGTGCGCGGGCCGCGCGGGCTACGGGCGGGGTGCGTCCCCGGTGGTCGGTTCGGTGGCCGGGCTGTCGACCGGGCCGGTGGCCGGGTCCGCTGCCGGGGGGAATCCCTTGCGCAGGTCCGCCAAGGTGGCGGGCGCACCGGGGAGTTCCGACCGGGCCGGGTTCATCAGGCCGTCCAGGAACAGCTGGAGGTGGCGGTGGACGAACTGGCCGAAGTCATGGCAGCCGGTGTCGGGCAGCGGTCTGGTGAGCTGGGTGATGGCCACCATCAGGTCGCCGATGCCGATGTCGGCGCGGAGCTGACCGGACGCGCGGGCGGCGGCCATCAGCGCCTCGATGACGCTCTCCAGCCGGTCGCGGGCCTCGACATGGTCGGGGTGGCTCTTGTCGACGCCCTCGGCGAGCAGGGGGCACAGGGCCCCGATCCGCTCGTCCGCCGCGGCGTGGACGAAGCGCCTCAGCGCGTGGAAAGCATCGGGCTCCTCCGCTAGCGCCGCCTCCGCCCGGTCGGCGATACGGGCCATGACGGAGAGGGTGACATGGTGGATCAGCTCGCGGCGGTCCGCGAAGTGCCGGTACAGCGTGGCATTGCCGACCCCGGCACGTCGAGCGATTTCATCGAGCGAGGATTCGGCCCCGTGCTCGACGAGGGCCTCGCGGGCGGCCGCGACGATCCGCTCGCGGTTGCGCAGGGCGTCGGCGCGCAGGCGGGGCTGCGGGGCTGTGGTCAAGGCCGTGCCCTCCTTCCGTGAGGATCACTATGCGGGGAGTGACTCCCCGTTTAACAGGAACGCTCTCGTAAACGGGGAGAGCCTCCCCGGATATTTCGGGGCGCCGTATGGCGTGAATCACACCCCCGGATGGCGGGATTCCGATCCCGTCTGCCGCAGTCCGGGGCGCGGCGGCCCGCTCACCGGGCACAGGGTGGGTGATGAGTACGACGAGATGACGACGGCGGGATGAAGGCGAGGCGGCATGAGACCCCTGGTCATCCTGGTCGTGGCGGCCACGGTGGGCGCCCTCACCGCACCGCTGCCCGCGCGGGCGGGCGACGCCGGGGCCGCGGCCGCCGCAGTCCGGGGAGCGGCCGCCGGCCGCCCGGCCGTCACGGACAGGACGGGCAGGACGGCCGGGACGGGCAGGACGGCCGGGACGGACAGGACGGCCGGCGACCCGTCCGGGGCGGGTCTCCGGGGCGGGGCCAGGCCGCCCAGTGGCCCGTGCGCGCTGCGCACCGTCACCCAGCACGTCTCCGAGGGGGCCCGCACCCCGCGCGGGTACGCCCGCTCCAGCGGTGTCGTGCGGGCCGCCACCTTCCTCATCGACTTCCCGGACGCCCCTGCCAGGATCAGCGCGCGGGGGCGGTACGCGGAGTTCTTCCCGGCCGTCGCCGACTACTACCGCGTCAGCTCCTACGGGCGGCTCGACTACCGCTCCACGCCCTGGCCGCGCTGGATCCGCATGTCCCGCCCGTACCGCTCGTACGGCATCACGCGCGGCGCGTCCTTCGACCCGAACCGGGACGACGGCTACTACGCCATCACCAAGGAGATCCTGGCCGCCGTCGGCGGCCGGGTCGACTTCCGGCGCTACGACCTGATCAATGTGCTGGCCGCCCCCAACGCCGGCCCGCCCGCCGTCCAGGACGTCCGCTCGGTGACCTTCGCGGGCGCCGCCACGGGGCTGACCTCCCGCAATGGCGCACCCATCCGGAACGTCTCCTTCATCTGGAGCCGGCAGACCGGCGACAGCCCCTACCGCGTCCTCAACCACGAGAACGCCCACAGCTTCGGCCTCCCCGACCTCTACCGGGGCGACCAGAACCGGATGCCGCACACCCCCGTGGGCCACTGGGATCCCATGGACGAGGACTGGGGGCCCTCGAACGACTTCCTCGCCTGGCACAAGTGGAAGCTGGGCTGGCTGGCCCCCTCGCAGGTCCACTGCGTGTCCCGGCCGGGCCGCCGCCTGCTGACCCTGAGCCCCACCTCGGTGCCGGGCGGCCCCAAGCTCGCCGTGATCCCCCTCTCCCCGACCCGCGCGATCACCCTGGAGGCCCGCGCCCCGGGCCGCCTCGACCACGCCGTCTGCCGCCCCGGCGTCCTCGTCACGACCGTCGCCTCCGACCTGCCCTCGGGCGCCGCCCCCGTGCGCGCCTCCGACGCCACCCCGGGCAGCGGCGGCTGCCTGACCGGCGACCCCAACGTGAGCCCGGCCCTGACCGACGCCCCCTACCGCGCCGGCCAGCGCTGCGCGGCGGCCGGCGTCACCGTCGACGTCCTCGGCCGGGACCGCGCCGGGAACTGGCGCGTCCTGGTCACCCGCCGCCCGCCGGCGGACGACTACGCCTGATGGCCCACTGACCCGCCGCACGCCGATCCGCTAACCTGTCCGTCGAGCGTCCTCGCAGGCCGCGCGGCCCCCAGGGGTGTCCGCGGGCGCCGGCGGACGCGCTCACGCCCCGCCTCCGTAGCTCAGGGGATAGAGCACCGCTCTCCTAAAGCGGGTGTCGGCAGTTCGAATCTGCCCGGGGGCACTGGCAGTACCTCGCGCCAGCGGCGCACTCGAGGCCCAGGCCGGAGCACGTCTCCGCCCTGGGCCTTTGTCATGCCCGGCCCCCCCGCGGTGGTCGGCGCCGTGATCGGGCGGTGCTGAACCGGTGGCCGAAAAGTTGGACCAGTTTTCGTTATGGCCCCTGTTACCCCAGGTCTCCCATGCATCGGAACGCCAGGAATGGCGGGCAGAAACGAGGTGTCTGGGCGTGACTGTGAAGAGTGTGACCGGGGTGACCGGGGTGGTCGAGGCGGCGCGGGCCGGGGACGCGGGTGCGCAGGGCGAACTCGTGGCCGCGTGCCTGCCGCTGGTCTACAACATCGTCGGCAGGGCGCTGAAGGGCCACGCGGACGTCGACGACGTGGTCCAGGAGACCATGATCCGGATGGTGGGCGGGCTCTCCGGGCTGCGTGACGCCTCCCGTTTCCGGTCCTGGCTCGTCGCGATCACCATGAACCGGATCCGCGGCCACTGGCGCAGACAGCAGGACGCCCCCGTGGGCGGGCTCCAGGAGGCGTGTCACCTCTCCGACCCCGACGCCGACTTCGTCGAGCTGACGATCCTCCGGCTCGGGCTGGAGGGGCAGCGCCGGCAGGTCGCCGAGGCCACCCGCTGGCTCGACGACGGCGAGCGGGCCGCACTGTCCCTGTGGTGGCTGGAGACGACGGGCGAGCTGACCCGGGCCGAGGTCGCCGCGGCGCTGGAGCTCACGCCGCAGCACACCGCCGTGCGCATCCAGCGCACCAAGCTCCAGCTGGAGACCGCCCGCGCCGTCGTCCGGGCCCTGGCCACGACCCCGCGCTGCCCGGAACTCGCGAGCATCGTCGGCATCTGGGACGGCACTCCGTCCCCGCTGTGGCGCAAGCGCATCGCCCGGCACACGCGCGGCTGCGTCGAGTGCGGCGGCCACTGGACCGCGCTGATACCCGCCGAGGGACTGCTCGCGGGCCTCGGGCTCGTCCCGGTGGGCGCCGGCCTGCTGGACCGGATCGCCGCCGGGCTGCCGGGCGTTCAGCCCGTCGCCTGCGCCACGGCCGGCTCCTCCGGCGGCGTGGGAGGGGTGGCCCCCGCCGGTACGTCCTCCGGTACGTCCCCCGGTGCATCCTCCGGTACGTCCCCCGGCACGTCCTCGGGCGCGGCCCCCGGCCGGGGCCTGCGGCGCCGGCCCGGTGTCCGCGCGGTCGTCACCGCCGCCGCCCTGGCCGTCACCGTCGCGCTCGGCGTCCTGGGCGGATACCGCTACCTCGCCCCCGCGCCGGACGGCAGCGCGACGCACGACGGAAGCCGGGGCCGGGGCGCGGAGCACGCTGAGAACGCGGCCCTTCCGCTCACCTCCCTGCGGACCGAGATCCCCTCGGCGCCCGCGCCCGCCCCCTCCACGGC
>NZ_JAILXP010000154.1 GCF_020740895.1 Streptomyces sp. UNOB3_S3
GCTGGGGGCGGAGCCCCCAGTTACGGGAAGGGGCGGGGTGGGGGAGAAAGACATCCGCCCGTAACGGGACGACCGGCAGCGGGATCCTTCACGGACACGGCCCCTGGGGGCGAGGATCCCGCTGCCGTACGACTACCCGCGCCCCATCGCCCGCGTGACGGCGATCTCGATGACGACGCGGTCGGGGTTCTCCCGCGGCACGCGCTCGTACCGCTCGGCGTAGCGCCGCACCGCGTCGGCGATCGCGTCGGCCTCCGTGCGGACGACCGCGCGGCCCTCCAGCGTGGCCCAGCGCTTGCCCTGGTGCTGGGACACGGCGACCCGGGCGCCGCCCGGGCCGGCCGCCTGGACGTTGGCGACCTTGCGGCCGCTCTTGTCGCAGATGACGCGGGCGATCCGCGTCTCGGGGTCGTATGTGACGCCGACGGGCACGACGTGCGGGGAGCCGTCGGGGCGCAGGGTGGTGAGGGTGCAGACGTGCCGCTCGCGCCAGAAGGCGAGGTAAGCGGGGTCGGGGTCGCGGAGGTCGATCGCCATGGCGGCCAGGTTAGACCCGGTCGGCCGGGCCGCGTGGGCTGCCCGGCCGACCGGGGACGTCAGGGCGCCACGGACGCCAGGGCGTCAGGCGGTCCAGTACAGGACCGGCGCTGCCGGTGCCGACTCGGTGCCGTCCGCCGTCACCGCCGTCACGGCGTACCAGTACTTCACGCCGTCGCGCACGCCCGGGTCCTGGAACGTACGGTCCCCGACGGGTGCCTGGTTCAGCTTGGCCGCGCCGCCGCGGTCCGTGGCGTCGGGCCGCTCCTCGGACGTCCAGCGGTAGACGTTGTAGCCCACGATCCGGGGGTCGCCGGGCCGGGCCTTGCCGTCGTCCCAGCTCACCAGGGCGATCTCGCCCTGGCTGCCGACGCTGCCGACGTTCCACATGACGGGGGCGGCGGGCTGTCCGGGCTTGCGCTCGGTGACGGTGGGCTTGACCGACTTCGAGTACGCCGACCGGGCCGGCGAAACGGCGACGACCGCGTAGAAGTAGTCGTTGCCCTCCTTCTCCGGGACCTGGAGGGTGACGTCGCTTCCGCCTGCCTCGTGGAAGAGCTCGGCGCCGGTCTCGGGGCGTACCGGGGCGGTCTTCGAGCGGTAGATCATCCAGTGGTCGGGGCGGTCGCCCGCCTCCGGCTGCTTCCAGTGGATGTTCAGCGTGCCGTCCGTCAGGGTGGCGGCGACGTCGACCGGGGCCGCGTGCCAGGGGCGGACGATGTCCCGGGGCGTGGAGAAGGCGGATTCCGCGCCGTCCTTGCCGACGGCCGTGATGGCGTAGCTGTAGTGGACGCCGCCCTTGTCCAGCTCGGTCTCGTCCACGTGGCGCCCGGCGAAGGGCACCTTCCCGGCGGTGCCGATCACCTGGGCGGTGTCCGGGCCGTCGGCCGTGCGCCAGCGGTAGATCCGGTAGCCAGTGGTGGCCTCGTCCTTGTTGGCGGTCCATGTCAGGACGACGCCGTTCGCGTAGCGGGCCTCGAAATCCTTGGGCACGGCCGGGCCGGAGGCGGCGGACGCGACGGCCGCGACGGGCGCCGCCTGCGCGGCGGTCGCCGGGACGGCCACCGTGACGGCCGTCGTGGCGAGGACGAGCGCGGTGCCGATGGCCGCGCGGCTCAAGGGGCGCGATCCCCCGTGGAATCGGAACATGGTGAAAGTCCCTGGTGTGAGAACGGTTGGCGCCGTTTGGTGGGGGGAACGCCGTAAACGATCTTGGCACAGCTCCACCCGGAAAGGGGAATGGCTGTACTTTTCGGGCGCGAGGGCTGTGCGGCCGAGGTTGAGTGGAATAGACTCAACTTATTGCATGTTCCCCAAGGCAAGCCCGATGAGCCTGTGAGCGCGAGGAGGAGCCCGTCACCGTGGACGCCGAGCTGACCAACAAGAGCCGGGAGGCGTTGAGCGCCGCCAATGACCGTGCCGTGTCGGCCGGGCACGCCGACATGACGTCGGCCCACCTCCTGCTGGCCCTCCTGGCCGGCCGGGAGAACGAGAACGTGATGGATCTGCTGGCCGCCGTCGACGCGGACGCGGCCGCGCTGCGCGGTGGGGCCGAGCGGCTGCTGGCGGGGCTGCCGAGCGTTCAGGGGTCGACGGTGGCGCCGCCGCAGCCGGACCGGGAGCTGATGGCCGTCCTCGCGGACGCCGCCGAGCGCGCCCGTGACCTGGGTGACGAGTACGTCTCCACCGAGCACCTGCTGATGGGCCTGGCCGCGCGCGGCGGCCGTACGGGTGAGCTGCTGGACCAGCAGGGCGCCTCCGTCAAGAAGCTGCTGGCCGCGTTCGAGGCGGCCCGGGGCGGCCGGCGGGTGACGTCGGCCGACCCCGAGGGCACGTACAAGGCGCTGGAGAAGTTCGGTACGGACTTCACGGCCGCCGCCCGGGACGGCAAGCTCGACCCCGTCATCGGCCGGGACCACGAGATCCGGCGCGTGGTGCAGGTGCTGTCGCGGCGGACGAAGAACAATCCCGTGCTCATCGGTGAGCCCGGCGTCGGCAAGACGGCCGTCGTCGAGGGGCTCGCGCAGCGGATAGTGAAGGGTGACGTCCCCGAGTCGCTGAAGAACAAGCGGCTGGTCGCGCTCGACCTGGGCGCGATGGTCGCGGGCGCGAAGTACCGGGGCGAGTTCGAGGAGCGGCTGAAGACGGTCCTGGCGGAGATCAAGGCGAGCGACGGCCAGATCATCACGTTCATCGACGAGCTCCACACGGTCGTGGGCGCCGGCGCCGGCGGGGACTCCGCCATGGACGCGGGCAACATGCTCAAGCCCATGCTGGCGCGCGGCGAGCTCCGCATGGTCGGCGCGACGACGCTCGACGAGTACCGGGAGCGGATCGAGAAGGACCCGGCGCTGGAGCGCCGCTTCCAGCAGGTGCTGGTGGCCGAGCCGTCCGTCGAGGACACCATCGCGATCCTGCGCGGCCTCAAGGGCCGCTACGAGGCGCATCACAAGGTGCAGATCGCCGACTCCGCGCTGGTGGCCGCCGCCACCCTCTCCGACCGGTACATCACCTCCCGCTTCCTGCCCGACAAGGCCATCGACCTGGTCGACGAGGCCGCGTCCCGGCTGCGGATGGAGATCGACTCCTCGCCGCTGGAGATCGACGAGCTCCAGCGCGCCGTCGACCGGCTGAAGATGGAGGAGCTGGCCCTGCGGAACGAGTCCGACGAGGCCAGCAAGGAGCGCCTGGCCAAGCTCCGCCGCGACCTCGCCGACAAGGAGGAGGAGCTGCGGGGCCTGACCGCCCGCTGGGAGAAGGAGAAGCAGTCCCTCAACCGGGTGGGTGAGCTCAAGGAGCGCCTGGACGGTCTGCGGGTGCAGGCCGAGCGCGCCCAGCGCGACGGCGATTTCGACGCCGCCTCCAAGCTGCTCTACGGGGAGATCCCGGCCGTCGAGCGCGAGCTGGAGGAGGCCTCGAAGGCGGAGGTGGAGGCCGAGCAGGAGGCCGCTACCAAGGACCTCATGGTCAAGGAGGACGTCGGCCCGGACGACATCGCCGACGTCGTCGCCTCCTGGACCGGCATCCCCGCCGGCCGGCTGCTGGAGGGCGAGACGCAGAAGCTGCTGCGCATGGAGGAGGAGCTGGGCAAGCGGCTGATCGGGCAGGCCGAGGCCGTGCGCGCCGTCTCCGACGCGGTGCGCCGCTCGCGGGCCGGTATCGCCGACCCGGACCGGCCCACTGGCTCGTTCCTCTTCCTCGGCCCCACCGGCGTCGGCAAGACCGAGCTGGCCAAGGCACTGGCCGACTTCCTCTTCGACGACGAGCGGGCGATGGTCCGTATCGACATGAGCGAGTACGGCGAGAAGCACTCGGTGGCCCGCCTGGTCGGCGCGCCCCCCGGCTACGTCGGCTACGAGGAGGGCGGCCAGCTCACCGAGGCCGTGCGGCGCCGCCCGTACACGGTGGTGCTGCTGGACGAGGTGGAGAAGGCCCACCACGAGGTCTTCGACATCCTTCTCCAGGTCCTCGACGACGGCCGGCTCACCGACGGCCAGGGCCGGACGGTGGACTTCCGCAACACCATCCTCATCCTCACCTCCAATCTCGGCTCGGCCTTCCTGATGGACCCGATGCTGAAGGAGGAGCAGAAGAAGGAGAAGGTGCTGGAGACCGTCCGCGCCTCCTTCCGCCCCGAATTCCTCAACCGGCTCGACGACACCGTCGTCTTCCACCCCCTGGGCACCGACCAGCTGGAGCGGATCGCCGGCATCCAGATCGGCCACCTCCAGCGCCGCCTCGCCGACCGCCGGCTCACCCTGGACGTCAGCGACGACGCGCTGCGCTGGCTCGCCTGGCTCGGCCACACCCCCGGCGCCGAGGGCGCGGCCCAGCCGGACCTGGCCTACGGCGCCCGCCCGCTGCGCCGGCTGGTGCAGACGGCCATCGGCGACCGGCTCGCCCGGGCGATCCTCGCCGGGGAGGTACGGGACGGCGACACGGTCCGCGTCGACGTGGCGGACGGGGCGCAGGAGCTCACCGTTTCGCCCGTTCGGGCAGAGGCCACCGCGAAAACGGTGTGACATCCGGCGGGGCGGGGCTACCAGGCCCCGCCCACGATGGGGGAGGATGGCCGGAGACCGTACGAAGGGACAAAAACGGTGAGCATCGACCCGTCCTCGATTCCGAATTTCGGGGGCCAGCCCGAGCCGCAGCCTGAGGCGGGCCCGACCGGCCCCGTCATCCCCGACCAGGACCTGGTCAAGCAGCTCCTGGAGCAGATGGAGCTGAAGTACGTCGTGGACGACGAGGGTGACCTCGCCGCGCCGTGGGAGCAGTTCCGGACGTACTTCATGTTCCGCGGCGAGGAGGAGCAGCAGGTCTTCTCCGTGCGGACGTTCTACGACCGCCCGCACGACATCGAGGAGAAGGGCAAGCTCCTCGAGGCGATCGACGACTGGAACCGCCGCACGCTGTGGCCGAAGGTCTACACCCACACCCACGACGACGGCACCGTCCGTCTGATCGGTGAGGCGCAGATGCTGATCGGCGTCGGCGTCGCGCTGGAGCACTTCGTCTCCAGCACGGTCAGCTGGGTGCGCGCCTCGATCGAGTTCGACAAGTGGCTCGCCGAGCAGCTGGGCCTGGAGGCCGACGCGGAGTCGGGCGACGACAAGCCGGACGACGAGGCCTGAGCCTCCCGCGTCACAGCGGCTACATGGGGACCCTGGCCACGGTCAGCAGATAGGTCCCGTAGAGGAACGAGAGCCCGGCCAGCGCGCCGATCGTCACGACGACGGTGCGCGGCCGGGCTCTGGCCATCGCCACGGCGGCCGGCAGCAGCAGCGGAAAGGCCGGCAGCAGGAACCGCGGCTTGGAGGCGAAGTAGCTGGAGCCGCCGACCGCGATGACGGCCAGTACCAGCGCGTACGTCAGCAGCGCGGCGGGCGGCCGGTCCAGCGCCAGGAAGACCAGGGCGACGAGGGCGGCGGCGAGGGCCGCCAGGGTGACGTAGTACGCCATGGAGTCCCGGCCGGTGAACAGGTGCCGGGTGAAGAGGAAGGCGTCGCGCCCGAAGTCGAAGCGCGAGCCCCACAGCCGCTGCACCGTGAAATAGCCCAGCGGCCCGCCCCCGGAGCGGAAGCCGGCCCAGACGACGTAGCCCGCCCAGCCCAGCGGTGCCATGGCCGTGCCCGCCCAGATCCGCCAGTCCCGGCGGGCGCCCGGATCGCGCCACAGGGCGACGACGGCGGCCACGGCGATCGCCGCGGACACGGCGATCGCGTTGGGCCGGGAGAGCCCGGCGAGCAGGGCCAGCGCCCCGGCCCAGAGCCAGCGGCGGGTGCACAGGGCGTAGAGCGACCAGGCGGCCAGCGCGGTCATCAGGGACTCGGTGTACGCCATGGTCTGCACGATCGCGTGCGGCAGCAGCCCCCACAGCAGCGCCAGCACGGTCCCCACGCGGCGGCCGTGCAGCCGCTCGCCGACCGCGTAGACGCCCCAGGCGGCGGCCCCGGCGGCCGCCCACGCCACCAGGAGCCCGGCCGTGACGACGGTGACCGGCAGCACCGCCACCACGCCCCGGACCAGCCCGGGGTAGAGGGGGAAGAAGGCCAGGTCGTTGTAGAAGACGCCCTTGGTGGTGGGCGAGGGGACGATCAGGCCGTAGCCGTGGCGGGCGATGCCCGCGTACCAGATGCCGTCCCAGAGGTGGCCGAGCAGGGTGCGCGGATGCTTGCCGATCCACCAGGCCCACGCGGCCATCACCGTCATTCCGGTCAGCCGGGCGGCGGCGTAGAGCCCGAGCGCGGGCAGGGCCCGGCGCAGCGCCGCGCGGACGCGGTCGGCGCGGCCGGGACGGCGGCGGCCCTGGGGGGCGCGGCGCGGTTCGGGGGCCCGGACGGGCGCTGCGTCGCGATGGACGGCGGGGCCGGCGGCCACGGGGTACCTCCGGTGCGGTACGGGACGGTCGGGGCATACCGACCATGCGGCGCCGTCCTCGCGCGCGCGACCGGGAAACGCCCGTAAGCGGTGTGCCTTCCACCCGCTCGGGCGCACCCCGGAGTGTCGGCCCGCCGGGGGCCGCCCGGTGTGCTGGGTCTCCTGGTGTGCTGGGTCTCTTGGTGTGCTGGGCGGCGTCGCGCGCCCCGCCTATCGTGATCTCGATCGTCCGGACCGGAATGACCCGATGGGACAACGGGAGTGGGGATGAGCATGGATGCCAGGGAGACGGGCTGGAGCCCGGCGGCGCGGGTGCGGGGCATGGGGGAGTCGGTCTTCACGGAGATGACCGAGCTGGCGCGGCGGACCGGGGCGGTCAACCTGGGCCAGGGCGTGCCCGAGCTGGACGGCCCCCGCCCGCTGCTGGAGGAGGCCGCGGCGGCGCTGCTGGCGGGCGCCAATCAGTACCCGCCCGCCTATGGCTTCCCCGCGCTGCGCGAGGCGGTCGCCGGGCACCAGCGGCGGCGGTACGGGCTGGAGTACGCGCCGGAGGGCGAGGTGCTGGTGACCACCGGTGCCACGGAGGCGATCGCGGCGGCGCTGCTGGCGCTGTGCGACCCGGGGGACGAGGTGCTCGCCTTCGACCCCTGCTACGACGCGTATCCGGCGGTGGCCCGCTTCGCCGGGGCCCGGCTGGTGCCCGTGCCACTGGCCGAGGAGACCGCCGGGGGCGCGCCGGGCTTCGCCCTGGACCTGGACGCGCTGCGGGCCGCCGTCACCGGCCGTACCCGCGTGCTGATGCTCAACACCCCGCACAATCCCACCGGGAAGGTGTTCACGGAGGCGGAGCTGGCGGCGATCGCGGAGCTCTGCCGGGAGCGCGATCTGACGGTGGTGACGGACGAGGTCTACGAGCACCTGGTCTACGACGACGCGACGCACCGGACGATCGCCGCCCTGCCGGGGATGCGGGAGCGGACCCTGACCATCTCCTCGGCCGGCAAGACCTTCAACGTCACGGGGTGGAAGGTCGGCTGGGTCTGCGGCCCGGCCCGGCTGGTGGCGGCGGTGGCGGCGGCGAAACAATTCCTCACCTATGCGTCCGGCACGCCCTATCAGGAGGCGCTCGCGCGGGCGTTGGGGGGCGTGGAGGAGTGGGCGGGGGAGCTCCGGCGGACTCTGCGCCGTAACCGGGATCTGCTGAGCGAGGGGCTCACCCGGGCCGGTCTGCGCCCCTATCGCGCGGAGGCGGGCTATTTCCTCCAGGCGGACATCCGCGCGTGGGGGCATACGGACGGCGTGCGGTTCTGCCGTGAACTGCCGCTGCGCGCCGGGGTGGTGGCGATTCCCACCTCCGCCTTCCTGCTCGCCCCGGACGCCCCCTCCCATCTGGTGCGTTTCTCCTTCTGCCGACGGGAGAAGTCCGTGGTCGAGGCCGTGGAGAAGCTGATCGCCGCCGCCTGATCGGGAGATTTGCAAGGGGCTCATGCCCAGCCGCATATGCGTCCGGCGGATTTTCCGTATCCGCCGGACGCCGGTGTGTTGAACTTATGTGCGCAGGTCTGTTGAACATTTGAACTGCATGGCCCTCGGGTGGATGGAAAGTTGCAGATGATGGGTAAAACCGCTGTGGGCGCCGCTCGTTCGTGATTCCCTCTCAATCAGAGCCACGTTGAGACAATCCCCGGGAATCCCCGACACACCGGAATGGGCCCTGCCGGAACCGGTCCGTGGGACCTCAAATGTGGGCATGAGCCGGCGCACTCGATCAGGAATCTGGTCCTCCTCGGGGCGGGCCGGCACACCCTCCACCGCTCGCTCACGGAGCCGACCCATGCTCACCACTCTCAAGACCACCTACACCGATACCCGCGCCGCCGATCTCGCCTGGTGTCTGGGGAAGGACCCCCTGCCCGCGCTGGCGGTGCTCGACCTGCAACTGGACGACTCTGCGGTGCAGTTGCGCCTGCTGGGCGCCTCCCACCAGGTCATACTCGAAGAGGAGGACGGATTCTGCTCGGAGACGGTCGCCTGCATACCCGGCAGCCAGACCCCGCTGCCCCTGGGTGTCGCCAAGCGCGTGGGCGCGTGGGAGTACGAGTTCGCGGCACGGGTGGAGACCCTCTCGCGATGTTCCTTCGCGGGACGTGCCCAGGAGCTGCTGGCGCTGGTCGCCGAACACCCCCAGGGACTCGCCGGAACGTTTCCCGGCGATCCTCACGCCTTCACCGCCCTGCTCGCCCAGCGCCGCGACGGCCAGATCAGCTGGCGCACCTGGCACGCGTACCCCCAGGAGGGGCGGCTGGTGGCCACCCGGACCCGAGTGGGCGTGCGGATGACCGCGCCCCTGTGAGAGTCCCTTGAGAGTCGCCCAGGCGCGTGAATTTAGACCCGTGTGGGTGACAAGGGGGTCCTGGTTCGTGACGTAGCGTTACCGCATGGTCCTCCACCGCCCGGTACCGGCGCGGCTGCCCGTACCGGCCGGGCTCGGTCGCCTCGCCGTGCTGACCACCGTCTTCGTCTGCGCCGCCTGCGGGCTGGTCTACGAGCTGGAGCTGGTCGCCCTCGCCTCGTACCTCCTCGGCGACTCCGTCACCCAGGCGTCCGTCGTGCTGTCGGTCATGGTCTTCGCCATGGGCGTCGGCTCGCTGCTCGCCAAGCGGCTGCGCGCCCGCGCGGCGCTCGGCTTCGCCGCCGTCGAGGCGGTGCTGGCGCTGACCGGCGGCCTCTCCGCCATGGCGCTCTACGCCTGCTTCGCCTGGTACGGGCAGGCCCGGCTCGCCATGGTGGCCTTCTCGCTCACGATCGGGGTCCTCATCGGCGCCGAGGTGCCACTGCTGATGACGCTCATCCAGCGCATCCGCCGCCAGGACGCGGGCTGCGCGGTCGCCGATCTCTTCGCCGCCGACTATGTGGGCGCCCTCGTCGGCGGGCTCGCCTTTCCCTTCCTACTGCTGCCCGCGCTGGGCCAGTTGACGGGCGCCCTGGTCACCGGCGCGGTCAACGCCGTGGCCGGCGGGGCGCTGGTGCTCTGGCTCTTCCGGCGCGATCTGTCGCCGCGGGCCCGCTGGGCGCTGCTCACCGCCAATGGCCTGGTGCTGGTGGTGCTGGCGGTGTGCTCGGTGCTCACCGGCCCCTTCGAGCGGGCCGCCCGGCGGGCCGTCTACGGCACGGACGTGCGGGTCGCGGTGCGCTCCGGGGTGCAGGAGGTGGTGCTGGCCGGCGGGGACGGCGGCGGGCGGCCGCTCTCCCTCTTCCTCGACGGCCGGCTGAGGGTCAGCGGGGATGTCGAGTCCCGCTATCACGAGGCGCTCGTCCACCCCGCCATGGCCGGGGAGCACCGCCGGGTCCTCGTCCTCGGCGGCGGCGACGGCCTCGCCGTGCGCGAGGTGCTGCGCTACGCCGACGTCCGCTCCGTGACCGTCGTCGAGCTCGACCCCGAGGTGCTGCGGCTGGCCCGGACCGACCCCGGCCTCGCCGCCCTCAACCGCCGCGCGTACCGCGATCCACGGGTGCGGGTGGTGACCGCCGACGCCTTCGACTGGCTGCGCGAGGGCGGCCGCCCAGCCGTCGGCCCGTACAACGTGGTCCTCTCCGACCTGCCCGACCCCGGGCTCACGCCCAGCACCAAGCTCTACTCCCAGGAGTTCTACGGGCTGGTGACGCGCGTCCTCGCCCCGGGCGGCCGAATAGCCGTGCACGGGGGAGACCTCGACGCCCGGCCGCATGTCTTCTGGACCGTCGACGCGACGCTGCGGTCCGTGGGGCTGTGCACCGCGCCCTATCGCGCGGCCGCCCCCCAGGGGCGCGGAGCGCCCGGGCGGGACTGGGGGTTCCTGCTGGCCGCGCGGGCGCCGGTACGGCTGGCGCTGGCCGAGGCCCGGCCGCCCCTGCCGTCCCTCACCCCGGAGACGCTGCGGGCCGAGGGCCTGGCGGCCGAGCGCCGCAAGGAGGCGGGCGCGCTGCCGTCGACGCTGATGCACCCGCGCTACGCGGGCTGACCGCGCGGTACCTGACCGCGCGCCGCCTGGCCGCGCAGGGCCGCCCGGAAGGCGCCGGGGGTGTCCCCCGCGCGCTGCTGGAAGAACTTGGAGAAATTGGCGGCGTCGGCGAAGCCGAGCCGTTCGGCGATCCGCGCGGCGGGCAGCTCGCTGTGCGCCAGCAGCCGTTTGGCCTCCAGCATCACCCGGCGGTCGAGGAAATCCTTCGCCCCGACCCCGGCCGCCGCCAGCGTGGCCCGTGACAGGGTGCGGGGCGCGTAGCCCAGGGCCCGGGCGTAGTCGGCCACCCGGCGGTGGGTGGCGAAGTCGCGCTCCACGGCGGCGCGGAACCGCATAAAGGCGTCCCCGGGGGCGGGCAGTCCGCTCACGGGGGCCGAGGCGTGCGTCAGCCGCAGCACCAGCACCGAGAACAGATGCCGCAGCACCTCCGTGCGGATGGCGGGGGCCAGCCGCTCGCCGGTGCGGTAGTCCGTCGCCAGATGCCGCACGGCGCAGAAGACGGCCTCCCGGTCCTCGCCGACCGGCCGCCACAACGCCGGCCCGAACGGGTCGTCCGCCGCCTCGGAGACGGCCGTGCCCGGGGGCATGAAACCCGGCTGGACGAGGACGACCGTGCCCTCGATCGCCTCGACGTCGCCGAACTGCTGGACCTGCCCCGGGCGCACCCACAGCACCGAGCCCGCGTCGAGGGTGTGGGTGCGGAAGTCGACGGTGTGGACGGCGGAGCCGGCGTCGACGGCGACGATCTGGTGGAAGTCCAGCCGCTGCGGCCTGGCCAGCAGCCCCTCGGCGGCCCGCTCGCGCAGCTCGGCCACGGTCATCACCTCCAGGCCGGGCGGGGCGCCGGGCGGAGGCTCGTAGACGAGCTCCAGGATGCCGCCGTCGTCGCTCCCGACGGACGCGCAGGGATCGGTGTGTCGCTTTTTCACCATGGGAAGACGCGAGCCTACCTGGCCGGGTGGGGCGATCGCTCCTAGCGTGGTCAATGCGCACCACTCGTACGCATCACCACACATCCACGTCACCACACGTCCTTGAACCGTGCGACAGGAGACACCCTCATGGCGAAGATCGCCCTCTTCGGAGCCAACGGCACCATCGGCAGCCGCGTCCTGCGCGAGGCGCTGGACCGCGGCCACCAGGTAACGGCCGTCGTCCGTGACCCCGCCAAGCTCACCGAGCGGCACCCGAACCTCACCGTCACCACCGGCGACGTCCTCGACCCGGCCTCGGTGGCCGCCGTGGCCAAGGGGCAGGACGTCGTCGTCAGCGCCGTCGGCGGCGGCGACGGCCCCGGCCACATCGCCACCATCAAGCCCGCGGCGGAGTCGCTGGTCGCCGGCCTGCGCACGCTCGGCGACACGGCCCCCCGGCTGATCGCGGTCGGTGGCGCGGGCTCGCTGCGCACCCCGGACGGCAAGCAGGTCTGGGACGCGGAGGGGCTGCCGGAGTTCCTGCTCCAGATCATGCACGCGCACGGCGACGCGCTGGACTTCTACCGCACGGTCTCCGACGTCCGCTGGACCAATGTCTCCCCGGCCGGACTGATCGAGCCCGGCGAGCGCTCGGGCACCTACCGCACCGCGCTCGAGGACCTCGTCGTGGACGCGGAGGGCAAGAGCCGGATCTCCGTCGAGGACTACGCGGTGGCGCTCATCGACGAGATCGAGACGCCCAAGCACGTGGGGGAGCGCTTCACTGTCGGAGACTGACCGTCTTCTGACGGAAAGTTCGATCGGATTCGACTTGGATTCGACCGGGGCGGGCCTGGTGCGGGGCCCGGTGGGTAGGCTCGCTAGCTATGGAGCATGAGGTGTTCGTTCCGTTTCCCGTCGGTGCGGTGCGGCGGGTCCTCTCCGACCCCGCGCGCGTCGCCCGCTGCGTCCCCGGCCTCCAGCAGGACGCCTCGTCCGGTGCCGCCCTCACCGGGCGGCTCCGGCTGCGCATCGGCGGATCCACGATCACCTACCGGGGTGAGATGCGGCTGACCGAGCGGGACGGCTCGTACGAGCTCTCCGGCGAGGGCACCGAGGCCCGGGGCTCCGGCACGGTGACGCTCACGCTGAGCGCCCAGCCGGAGGAGACGCCCGGGGGCACCCGGCTGAGCTGCACGGGAACGGTCGGCGGCGCCGGCCGGCTCGCGGAGTTCGACGCGAAGACGGCCGAGTCCGTGGCACGGCGGCTGCTCGACCGCTTCGGCGCCGCGCTGGCGGAGGAACTGCGCGAGGACGCGGCGGAGGTACCGGCGGTTTCGGCGCCGACGCCCAAACCGGCGCCCAAACCGGCATCGGACGGTGACACCGAGTCCGTCGAGCCCGACGGCGACGGCGAGGAGGACGGGCCGCTCGGCGGGGCGGGCGGCTTTGAGGACGACGTCCTCGACGGCGAGCCCCCGGCGGAGGCCGCGCACGCCCGCCGCACGATGATCGGTCGCAGTGCGGAGGAAGTCGACCACGCGCCGCCGCGTGGGCGGTACGCGCCGGTTCCGGCGCCGGAGGCGGCCACCAGCACGGCGGTGTTGCGCTGGGCCGCGCCGGCCGCGGCGATCGCCCTGGCGGGGGCGGTGGTCGTCACGCGGGCGTTCCGCCGTAGGCGCTGACGCGTCGGGTGCGGTCCGGTGGGCGGTTTGTGCCCACCCGGTCCGCCTTGCGGAACGATTGCCCACAAACCGGTGGGTCGTAGGCCCTAGGGTCAAGGGGTGAGCGAAAACGTAACGTTGGCCGCCGGGCCCGCCGAAGTGACCGTGGACCCGGGCAATGGATGCCGGCTCGCCGGCCTCAGGATCGACGGAGTCGAACTGCTCCGTCAGGGCCCCCGCTATGGCGCCTTCCCCATGGTCCCGTGGTGCGGCCGTATCGCGCTCGGCCGCTTCCGCGACGGTGGCGAGATCCACCAGATGCCCATCAACTCCGCCCCGCACGCCATCCATGGCACCGGCCGGGACACCGCCTGGCGCACCGCCCGCGCCGATGACCGCTCCGCCGCGTTCACCTACGACCTCGCCGACCCCTGGCCGTACAGCGGCCGGGTCACCCAGCTGGTGGAGCTGACGGAGGAATCCCTCACCCTCACCATGGGCGTCGAGACCTATGACGACTCCTTCCCGGCGCAGGCCGGCTGGCACCCCTGGTTCCTGCGGAACCTCGGCGTGGGCAAGGACGTGGAGATCGGCTTCCGGCCGTCCTGGCAGGAGGAGCGCGGCGACGACCACCTCCCCACCGGACAGCGGATCGACCCCCGGCCCGGCCCCTGGGACGACTGCTTCGGGATGCCCGACGGCGTCGACGTCACCCTCACCTGGCCCGGTGCCCTGGAGCTGAAGGTCACCAGCCGCGCCGAGTGGGTCGTGGTCTACGACGAGCAGACCGAAGCGGTGTGCGTGGAGCCGCAGTCCGGCCCGCCCAACGGGCTGAACACCCTCCCCCGCCTCGTCACCCCGATCGACCCCCTGGAGATCGCCACGACCTGGACCTGGCGCTCCCTGGGCCTGGCCTAAGCTCATGGACATGAGCGAAGCGCGTGAGGCACTGCTGGGCCAGATCAAGGACAAGGCCGTGATCCACGGCAAGGTCACCCTCTCCTCCGGCATGGAGGCCGACTACTACATCGACCTGCGCCGGGTCACCCTGGACGGCACGGCCGCGCCGCTGGTCGGGCAGGTCATGCTCGACACGACGGACGGGTTCGAGTTCGACGCCGTGGGTGGTCTGACCATGGGCGCCGACCCGGTGGCGACCGCGATGCTCCACGCCGCCGCGGCGCGCGGGAAGTCGCTGGACGCCTTCGTCGTACGGAAGGCGGCCAAGGCCCACGGTCTCCAGCGCCGTATCGAGGGCGCCGACATCAAGGGCCGCCGTGTCCTGGTGGTCGAGGACACCTCCACCACCGGTGGCTCGCCGCTGACGGCCGTCGAGGCCGTGCGCGAGGCCGGTGGCGAGGTCGTCGCGGTCGCGACGATCGTGGACCGGGCGACCGGTGCCGCCGAGAAGATCAGCGAGACCGCGGGCGTGCCCTACGTCTACGCCTACTCCCTGGACGAGCTCGGTCTGGCCTGACCTGCCGGGCCTGACCTACTGGGTCTGACCTGCCGGTTCATGGGAATTCGCGCGAAAGTGCGAGTCCGGTGCGGCCTTGAAGGGCGCGGCGTTTCACGTGAAACGCCGCGCCCTTCGGCTATTCCGTTCAAGATCCGTGACCATCACCATGTGGAGCAATTTCGGGAGTCTGGGAAGATGGGGTCGACGATGACCGTCGCCCCCTAGGTCAGGGCCCGTAAAACGCCCGTACCCGCACATCACAAGGAGCGGACAGATGCCCATCGCAACCCCCGAGGTCTACAACGAGATGCTCGACCGGGCGAAGGCAGGCAAGTTCGCCTACCCGGCCATCAATGTGACCTCGACGCAGACTCTGCACGCCGCTCTGCGCGGCTTCGCCGAGGCGGAGAGCGACGGCATCATCCAGATCTCCACCGGTGGTGCGGAATTCCTGGGTGGTCAGTACAGCAAGGACATGGTCTCGGGCGCCGTCGCCCTCGCCGAGTTCGCGCACGTCGTCGCCAAGAAGTACCCGGTGAACATCGCGCTGCACACCGACCACTGCCCGAAGGACAAGCTGGACGGCTATGTCCGCCCGCTGCTCGCGATCTCCCAGGAGCGCGTCGCCGCCGGTCAGAACCCGCTCTTCCAGTCCCACATGTGGGACGGCTCCGCCGAGAAGCTCGACGAGAACCTGGCCATCGCCAAGGAGCTCCTCGCCGAGGCCGTGAAGGCGAAGATCATCCTCGAGGTCGAGATCACCCCGACCGGTGGCGAGGAGGACGGCGTCTCCCACGAGATCAACGACGACCTCTACACCACCGTCGCCGACGTGGAGCGCACCGCCGAGGCCCTGGGCCTGGGCGAGAAGGGCCGCTACCTGCTGGCCGCCTCCTTCGGCAACGTCCACGGCGTCTACAAGCCGGGCAACGTCGTGCTCCGCCCCGAGCTCCTCCGTGAGCTCCAGGACGGCATCGCCGCCAAGCACGGCAAGGCCGACCCGTTCGACTTCGTCTTCCACGGCGGCTCCGGCTCCACCGAGGAGGAGATCCGCACCGCGCTGGAGAACGGCGTCGTGAAGATGAACCTCGACACCGACACCCAGTACGCCTTCACCCGCCCGGTGGCGGCCCACATGTTCCAGAACTACGACGGCGTCCTGAAGGTCGACGGCGAGGTCGGCGACAAGAAGACCTACGACCCGCGCACCTGGGGCAAGCTCGCCGAGGCGAGCATGGCCGCGCGTGTCACCAAGGCCTGTGCCGACCTGCGCTCCACCGGCACCAAGCTGAAGTAACCCGCCACGGGTCAGGGGCCCGGCACGGTTCGTACGGACCGTGCCGGGCCCTTTCCTGTGGCCACTCATGTGGCCGCGGCGGCGTCCGCGAGAGATGATCCGGACATGAGCGACTCCGCACGGGACCCCGGGCGGGTGTCCCCCCAGCCGGAGGAGCCGGAGGCCGGCCAGGGCGCCGGGCCGCCCGGCACCGCCGCCGTACGCCTCGGTACCCCCACCGGGCGGTGGGTCGTGCTGACGACCGTCCTCGGCTCGGGCATGGCGCTGCTCGACAGCACCGTCGTCAATGTCGCGCTGCCCCACATCGGCCGGGACCTGGGCGCCGACCTCGCCGCCCTCCAGTGGACGGTCAACGCCTACATGCTCACCCTCGCCGGGCTGATCCTCCTCGGCGGCTCGCTGGGCGACCGCTACGGCCGCCGCCGGGTGTTCGTGATCGGCGTGGTGTGGTTCGCCCTGGCCTCCCTGCTCTGCGGCATCGCGCCCAGCGCCGGGGTCCTCATCGCCGCCCGGGCCCTCCAGGGCGTCGGCGGCGCGCTGCTCACCCCGGGCTCGCTCGCGCTGCTCCAGGCGGTCTTCCGCCCCGAGGACCGCGCGGCCGCGGTGGGGGCCTGGTCGGGGC
>NZ_JAILXP010000155.1 GCF_020740895.1 Streptomyces sp. UNOB3_S3
GCCCCGGCCTGAGCCGCCGCCCCCACCGGGGCGTCCGGGCCGGCCGGACCGGCCCGTCAGACGCGGGCGCTCTCCGTGTCCTGCTCCCGCTCCCCCTCCGGGGAGCGGGCCTCCGGCACCTCGGCCCGCTCCTGCTTGGCCGAGGCGCGCAGGCTGGTGATCGTGGTGACGATCAGCACGACGCAGATGACGCCCAGCGAGACCGGGATGCTGATCTCGGGGACCGCCACGCCGCTCTCGTGCAGGGCGTGGAGAACCAGCTTGACGCCGATGAAGCCGAGGATGACCGACAGGCCGTAGGAGAGGTGGACCAGCTTCTTCAGCAGCCCGCCTATCAGGAAGTACAGCTGCCGCAGGCCCATGAGCGCGAAGGCGTTGGCGGTGAAGACGATGTACGGGTCCTGGGTGAGGCCGAAGATCGCCGGTATGGAGTCGAGGGCGAAGAGCACGTCCGTCGTGCCGATCGCCAGCATGACGATCAGCATCGGGGTCATCAGCCGCTTGCCGTTCTCCACGATGAACAGCTTGGTGCCGTGGTAGCGGTCGGTGGAGGGGAAGCGGCGCTCGACCAGCTTCAGGAAGCGGTTCTCCTCGAACTCCTCGTCCTCCTCGTCGGCGCGCGCCTCCTGGATCAGCTTCCAGGCCGTCCAGATCAGGAAGGCGCCGAAGAGGTAGAAGATCCAGGAGAAGTTGGCGATGATCGCGGCGCCCGCGCCGATGAAGGCGGCCCGCAGCACCAGGGCTATGAGCACGCCGACCATGAGCACCCGCTGCTGGTAGATCGACGGCACCGAGAACTTCGCCATGATCAGGACGAAGACGAAGAGATTGTCGACACTCAGCGACTTCTCGGTGATGAAGCCCGCGAAGAACTCGCCGGCGGGCTGCCCGCCGGCGAAGACCAGGAGCCCCAGCCCGAAGAGCCCGGCCAGGGCCACCCAGACCGCCGTCCAGACCCCCGCCTCCTTGAGGGAGACCTCATGAGGCTTGCGGCCCCCGATGAAGAAGTCGGCGGCGACGAGGGCGCACAGACCGAGGATGGTCAGCACCCACAGGGTCAACGAGACGTCCACTGTTCCTCCGGCACGTCGTACGGGCGTACGGCAGTCCTCAGAACAGTACAGGAAGAACCAAGGAACAGTAAAGAGAAGCCCAAATCCGCAGGTCAGCGGGGTAGTGAGGGCAGCGGTCGGGAGGAGGAGCTAGATGCCGTACGCGCGCCGCGCCTGGCCGACCTGCCGCAGCACCTGCCCGACGACATCGCTCCCCGCGGGCACCCGCGACGGCTCGTACGTCCAGGCGTGCCCGACCCACGGGTCGGCGAGGTGGTCGTCCGGCACCGGGGTGATCCTCAGCAGCGAGCGCCACAGCGGGTCCAGGACGGGCCCGTAGGCCCGCGCGTCGTCCCGGTCGGCCACCATCAGCAGATGGACGCCCACGGACGGCCCCTCGTCGGCCAGATAGCGCAGCTGGGTGACGGCACGGTCGTCGAAACCGTGCGGGAAGTCGTTGACGATCAGCAGCTGCTCGCCCGTGTCGAGGTCCGGGGGCAGCGAGTCCAGGGCACGGTTGCGCACCGCCATCTGCACCAGGTCGACCCGGCGCGTCAGGCGCGCCAGCACGTCCGACGCCCCCTGCGCCCCGGTGGGCGGCGGCTCCTTCAGCGCCCCGGTCTCCAGCAGCGGCGCCAGGGCCGGGCCCGCCGCGCCGGCCGGGTCGATGACGTGGAGGGTGTAGTCCCCCACGGGGTGGACGGCCAGCAGCCGCACGGCGTGCGCGACCGCGCAGTCCACGGCCAGCCTGCGCAGCTCGGCCGAGTCCGGCAGGCCCGCGTCCCGGCCGCCGGACCGGCCGGCGTCGATCCACAGGCCGCGCTCCATCGGCAGCCGCACCAGCATGGGGATGCGCAGGCCGGGGCGCTCCGGCAGGTGCAGATCGCCCAGCCGCAGCGCCATCGGGGCCGACAGCGGCACCTGGTAGCCCTGCCAGACGGGGCTGTCCCAGCGGGCGTAGGCGGGCGGCAGGGCGTGCTCGACGACCTCGGCCTCCGCGACGAGCTGGGCGAGGTCCCGGTCGAGCACGGACCGCGCCTGGTCGACCAGCTCGGCGTGGCGGGCGCGGGCCTCCTCACGGGCCGTGTCGGAGGCCGGGCCGACGCGGGTGGCGGGGTCGGAGAGGACCCGGTCCAGCTCCCGCTCCAGGCGGGACTCCGCGAAGTCGACCGCGCTGCGGTAGGCGGCGACCGTTCGGGTCAGGTCCTCGAACATGCCCCAGACCTGGTTGTAGAGCCGCTCGTCCATGGACCAGCCGGTGGCGTCGCCCGCGACGGGCCCGGACGCTCCGGGCTCGTCGGCCGGGGCGGCCCGGTCCGGGCCCGAAGGCGTCGGTGCCGGCTCACGCGGCTCCGAGGCCGGCACCGAGGCCGGCTCCGGTCCCGCCGCCGGGGCCTGCCGGCCGCTCCGGCGGCCCGGATGCCGGTAGCTGATGGGACCGGCGGAGGCCGGGGCGGCCTGGGCCCGTACCGCGGTGGACCCGCCCTCGGCCCGGCCGGGCGCGGCACCGGTCCCGGCCGTGTCGTCCCGCTCCGCCTCGTCGGCCGCCACGGGCGCGCCGTCGCCGGTCGCGGGCTCGGCGGCGGACCCGGAACCGGCCTCGGCATGAGCGGGCTCGGTGTGAGCGGGCTCCTCGCGGACGGGCTCGGCGTGAACAAGCGGTGCCTGGACGGCGCGGGCCATACCTCGGGCGACCGCCTCGTCGATGCCGGCGGCCAGCTCGGCCGCTCCGGGCAGGCCCTGGTCGTGGAGCATCGCGGCCAGGCCTCCCGCGTACCCCTGGCCGACCGCGCGCACCTTCCAGGCGCCCTGCCGACGGTAGAGCTCAAGGGCGACGACCGCCGACTCGGCGTCCAGTCCGGTGACCGTGTAGCTGGCGATCTCGGTGCCGTCCGTGCCCGTCACGGCGAGGAAGGGGGCCGCGATCGCGCCGAAGCGCGCCGGGGCCGACGCCACGGAGGGGAGGGCGAGCAGCACGGTGAGCCGGTGGGCGGCCTCCGGGACGGCGTCCAGATCGACCGCCAGCCGGTGCTCGGCGGCGGCCTGCCCGGACACCTCCAGCCCGGGGAGTCTCGGCGAGGCGGGGTGCGCGACCCACTCGGCGCCGGTCACCCTGCCGTCCGCGTCACCGAGCGTCGCGCCCGCCACCACCGGATGGCCCGCCGAGACCCGGATCTCCAGTCGGGTACCGGGCAGTGGGTGGTTCTGCCCCCGCACCAGCTCGGCCGTCATCGCCGTTTCCCCCTATGTCGTGCTCGTCGTGTCGTGCCCGCCCGCGTGCGCGTACGCGGAGGCGTGCCCGCCCGCGTACGCGAGGGTGGTTACAGGACCGCCTGGATCTCCGCCAGCAGGTCCTGGAACGTCCGGCCGTTGGCCGGGGTGCCGACGGCCGTCATCTGCCAGCCGTTGCCCACGCGGTGGACCTTGGCCATGATCTGCGCGGTGTACGGGCCGCCGCCGTCCAGGGTGTAGCGGGCCAGCTCCTGGCCGGTGGTCTCGTCGACCAGGCGGCAGAAGGCGTTGCGGACCTCGGCGAAGGTCTGGCCGGTGAACGAGTTCACCGTGAACACGATCTGATTGACGTGCACCGGGACGCGCTGGAGGTCGACGAGGATCGACTCGTCGTCACCACCCTGGCCCGCGCCGCCGACCAGGTTGTCGCCGGTGTGGCGCACCGAGCCGTCCTTGCTGACCAGCTGCTGGAAGAAGGCCACGTCGACCGGCTGCTTGTCGGCGAAGAGCACCGCCGAGGCGTCGAGGTCGATCTCCTTCGTCCGCGTCCCGAACAGCCCGCGGCGGGGGGCCGCCTGCCAGCCCAGCCCCATCCGCACCGCGGTCAGGGTGCCCCCGTCGGCCTTCTGAAGGCTGATGCCCTGGCCCTTGGACAAGTTGACCGTCACGCGCAGTCCCTCTCTCGTTGGCTGTGCCCCCGTGGCCGCACGCGTTCCGTACGGCCGTCTTCACATACGACCCTATGCACACGCGACCGTCGCGTACGCACCCGGGAGAGGTTTGTGGCGGTCTTGCAACATGCTCCGTACCAGGTCGGGCAGGCTGGGATATGCTGCCGCGCCGCTCGTCAGGCCAGCCCCGCCTCACGCATCTGCCGCAGCTCCTTCTTCAGCTCGCCCACCTCGTCGCGCAGCCGTGCCGCGACCTCGAACTGGAGCTCCGCCGCGGCGGCGCGCATACGGTCGGTCATGTCCTCGATGAGCTGGGCCAGTTCCGCGGCGGGGCGGTCCGTGAGCACCGCCTCCTCGGCCTTGGCCTTCCCCTTGGCCCTGCTCTTCCCCTTGCCGGCCGGGGCCGTGGGGACCGGGGCCTTCCCCTTGTCCTTGCCGGCCTTGCGGTAGCCCGTGCCCAGCAGCTCCTCGGTGTCGAGCTCCTCGCGGGCGAGGGAGGCGACGATGTCACCGATCTTCTTGCGGAGCGGCTGCGGGTCGATGCCCCGCTCCTTGTTGTAGGCGACCTGCTTCTCGCGGCGGCGGTTGGTCTCGTCGATGGCCTTCTCCATCGCGGGGGTGATCTTGTCGGCGTACATATGGACCTGTCCGGAGACATTGCGCGCCGCGCGGCCGATGGTCTGGATCAGGGACGTCCCGGAGCGCAGGAAGCCCTCCTTGTCGGCGTCGAGGATGGCCACCAGCGACACCTCGGGCAGGTCGAGACCCTCGCGCAGCAGGTTGATGCCGACCAGGACGTCGAACTCGCCGGCGCGCAGCTCGCGCAGGAGCTCGACGCGGCGCAGCGTGTCGACGTCGCTGTGGAGGTAGCGCACCTGGATGCCGAGCTCCAGGAAGTAGTCGGTGAGGTCCTCGGCCATCTTCTTGGTGAGGGTGGTCACGAGGACGCGCTCGTCGCGCTCGGTGCGGGTGCGGATCTCGTGGACCAGATCGTCGATCTGGCCCTCGGTCGGCTTGACGACGACCTCGGGGTCGACGAGGCCGGTGGGGCGGATGATCTGCTCGACGAAGCCGTCGCCGCGCGAGAGCTCGTAGGGGCCGGGCGTCGCGGAGAGGTAGACGGTCTGGCCGATGCGCTCGGTGAACTCCTCCCACTTCAGCGGGCGGTTGTCCATGGCGGACGGCAGGCGGAAGCCGTGCTCGACGAGCGTGCGCTTGCGGGACGCGTCGCCCTCGTACATCGCGCCGATCTGCGGGACGGTGACGTGCGACTCGTCGATGACGAGGAGGAAGTCCTCGGGGAAGTAGTCGAGGAGGGTGTTGGGCGGGGAGCCGGGCTCGCGGTCGTCCATGTGCAGCGAGTAGTTCTCGATGCCCGAGCAGGAGCCGATCTGGCGCATCATCTCGATGTCGTAGGTGGTGCGCATCCGCAGCCGCTGGGCCTCCAGGAGCTTGCCCTGCTTCTCCAGCTGGGCCAGGCGCTCCTCCAGCTCGCGCTCGATGCCCGCGACGGCCTTCTCCATCCGCTCCGCGCCGGCGATGTAGTGGCTGGCGGGGAAGACGTAGAGCTCCTGGTCGTCGGAGATGACCTCGCCGGTGAGCGGGTGGAGCGTGGAGAGCGCCTCGATCTCGTCGCCGAACATCTCGATGCGGACGGCCAGTTCCTCGTAGACCGGGAAGATCTCGACGGTGTCGCCGCGCACCCGGAAGGTGCCCCGGGTGAAGGCCAGGTCGTTGCGCGTGTACTGGATCTCGACGAAGCGGCGCAGCAGCGTGTCGCGGTCGATCTCCTGGCCGACCTTCAGCGGCACCATGCGGTCCACGTACTCCTGCGGCGTGCCCAGGCCGTAGATGCAGGAGACCGATGCCACGACGATCACATCACGCCGGGTGAGCAGCGAGTTCGTGGCGGAGTGGCGCAGCCGCTCGACCTCCTCGTTGATCGAGGAGTCCTTCTCGATGTAGGTGTCCGACTGCGGGACGTACGCCTCGGGCTGGTAGTAGTCGTAGTACGACACGAAGTATTCGACGGCGTTGTTGGGCAACAGCTCGCGGAACTCGTTGGCGAGCTGGGCCGCGAGGGTCTTGTTGGGCGCCATGACGAGCGTGGGCCGCTGCAGCTTCTCGATCATCCACGCGGTGGTGGCCGACTTGCCGGTGCCGGTCGCGCCGAGGAGGACGACGTCCTTCTCTCCCGCGCGGATGCGCCGCTCCAGCTCCGCGATGGCCGTCGGCTGGTCGCCGCTGGGCTGGAAGGGGCTGACGACCTCGAAGGGCGCCACCTTGCGTTCGATCTTGGATACGGGCCGCATGAGACCACCGTACGGCCCACCACTGACAACGGCCTCGTCCCCCGCCCGCCGCCCCCGTTTCCCCGCCGGTCACGGGGCGAACGCCGGGCGAAATGTCGGCAAAGGTCTCCGGCTCCGGCTGCCCCGGCCGTCGCGATCACGTACACGTTTGCTGTACCACTTTCCGTGCACCAGGTACGACGTTCCGTACGCGAGGGCCGGGGCGCGACGGGCGTCCCGGCCCCGGACGCCGCGAGGAGCCCCCATGCGCATCCGCATCGCCTCCGCCGTGACCGGTGTGCTCGCCGGTCTGTCCCTGTCGACGCTCGCCTCCGTGCCCGCCACCGGGGTCGCCGCGGCGCCCGCGCACGCCGCCGACGGGGGCCCGGACGCCCCCGTCGTCATCGGCCACCGCGGGGTGCCCGTCGAGGCGCCGGAGAACACCCTGGCCTCGATCGACAGAGCGGCCCGGCTGGGCACCGTCTGGGTGGAGAACGACGTCCAGCGCACCAAGGACGGCGCCCTGATCGTCATCCACGACACCACCCTGGACCGCACCACGGACGTGAAGCGGCGCTACCCGGGACGCGCCCCCTGGAAGGTCGCCGACTTCACGCTCGACGAGATCGAGAAACTCGACGCCGGCAGCTGGTACGACAGCCGTTTCACCGGTGAACGGGTGCCCACGCTCGACCGCTATCTGCGCCGGGTCGACCACAACCACCAGAAGCTGCTGCTGGAGGTGAAGGCCCCGGAGCTCTACCCGGGCATCGAGCGGCAGATAGTGGCCGAACTGCGCCGCTCCGGCTGGCTGGACCGGCAGCACATCGACGAGGAACTGGTCGTCCAGAGCTTCAGCGCGCCGTCCCTGAAGACGCTGCACAAGCTCCGCCCCGACATCAAGAAGGGCTTCCTGGGCGCCCCGAAGGCCGCCGACCTCGCCTCGTACGCCGCGTTCGCCGACCAGATCAACCCGGACCACACGCGGATCACCGCCGACTGGGTCGCCGCCGCGCACGCCCTCAAGGGCCCGCACGGGCGGCGGCTGGAGGTCTGCGCGTGGACCGTCGACGACGAGGACAAGGCGGTCGGCCTCGCCCGGATGGGCGTGGACGGCATCATCACCAACGCCCCCCACGTCATCGCCGCCGCCCTGGACGACGACGCGGACGACCCGTCCCTCCTGAACGACGACGGCCGGCCCGGACCGGACCCGGCCGGCGGCCCGGCCGACGAGGACGCGCCCCTCGACGACGCCGTCTGACCCCCGGGGCCCCGGCAGGGGGCGTCCGGCCACGCTCTACGCTGGGGGCGTGACGGACTCCGAGCGCCCCCTGCCGCCCGGCCCCCGGACCTGGGCGTGGTCGACGACCGACTCGCCGGTCGGGCCCGTGGGCCTCGCCGCGACCCCGGACGGCCTGCTGAGCGTCGTCTTCCACGCCGACGCCGACAAGACCGGACGGACCCTGTCCCACCTGGAACGGCATCTGGGCGCCGCCCCCGTGGCGGCGCCCTCCGCCTGCCACGACGTCCTCGCCGAGGCCGCGGACGAGCTCCGGGACTACTTCGCGGGCCGCCTCCGCGTCTTCTCCGTGCCCCTGGACTGGTCCCTCACCTCCGGCTTCAACCGCCGCACCCTGCGCGAGCTCCTCGCCCACGTCCCCTACGGCACCGTCGTCGCCTACCAGGACCTCGCCACCCGCCTGGGCGACCCCGGCGCGGCCCGCGCGGTCGGCGTGGCCATGGGAAGCAACCCGCTGCCCATCGTGGTCCCCTGCCACCGCGTCATCGGGAGCGACGGCGGTCTGGGCGGCTTCGGCCCGGGCCTGGAGGCCAAGCGGGTCCTGCTGTCGCTGGAGGGGGTCCTTCCGGAGCCGCTGTTCTGAGTCCCGCTGGGTCCCACTGCTCCGGGCCCCGCTATTCCGGACTCTGCTGTTCCGGACCCCGCTCCCGAGGGATGCTGGAAGCGGGAGATGGTGCGCCATGCGTACGGGCAACGAACCCATGACGGCGCGCAGCCCGCTGCGGCTGCGGTGCGGGCTGGCGTCCTTCGGGCTGGTGTGGACGGCCGCCGGGACGGTGTTCTTCGCGCTGGCCGGGCGGCCGGGGTGGGCGATCGCGTTCGGGGTGGTGATGCTCGTGACCGTGGTCGACCTGATCGTGATCATCCGGCACATCCGGCAGGGGCCGCACTACCAGCCGGGCCGGGACGTCCCGCCGTATGAGCCCGTCAAGCCTTCAAACCACCCCGGAAGGAATTCCTAGCCCTACGACGACGGCGGGTCCTCCCTGGCCGCCAGGAAGCGGCGGGCCTCGGCCGTCCGCCGCTCCTGTTCCTCCGGCGAGAGGCGTTCCCAGGCGGCCTGAGCGGTCTCGACGCTCTCGGTGAGCGCCTCGGAGTACGCGCCGACGCACAGTGCCTCGTGGAGGCGCATGCGGCCGGAGAGGACCTCCTGGGCCATCTCCCGCAGGACCTCACCGCCGCTGCCGCCCGCGAGGTGCCGGAGCGCCTCGTGGACGACGCGGGCCCGGGCCCGGTCGCGGCCCGGGGTCACGAATTCCTCGAATCCGACGTGCTGTTCCGGCATCGCCCGCCGCTCCTTCCGTATCCGGCGTCAGACGGCCGGGTGGTCGTAACTCGTACGCGGCAGCGGAAAGGAGCCGAGCGAAGCCACGATCTCGCCGCCGGTCCGCCCGATCACCGCACAGCTGACGTTCATGGCCGCCTGCGCCGCGTTGAGGAGATTGGTCATCGCGGTCCATTCCTTGAGGATGGTCTTCGCCTCGGCGGCGCCGAGCGCGTATCCCATCGCGGCGCCCCATCCGGTCCATCCGGAGGCGGCGGAGGCCGCGACGGCGATGGAGACGGTGATGAGCGCGTCGAGGATCGCGCTGACGCACGCGGCGACGGCCTCGCCGGTGTACGCCACCGAGCGGGCGATCTCCCGGTATTCGCCGTCGATCGTGTACAGGGCGTCCCGCGCGTCCTCCAGGTTCTTGCGGAGGGCGTCGAAGTAGCCGTGCGCGGCGTCGGCCGCGTTCCCCTGCCAGGTCGCGCGGACGGCCCCGGTGCCGGACCCGAGGTTCCGGGCGAGGGCGTCGCAGGAATGGCCCAGGTTCCGCCAGACGTCGGCGCACTGCGCGTACGCCTCCCAGTCCCCGGCGAGGGCGTGCCTCGCGTATTCCATCGGGTCGCCGGGCACCATCAGCTCGGCCAGTTTCAGGAACCATCCGGCCGGGCTGAGGAAATCCCCGACGTCGTTGACGGGTTTCAGCGGATGGACGAACTCCGCGGGCTTCCGGGGCGGGGTGAGGTGCCGGGTCGGCTCGGCCACGTCGGCGAAGTCCATGTCCGGGTCAGCGCCTCGTCCGGCCGTAGGCCGCGTCCGTCTCGGCGGCGACCGCGAGGTCGGTGCGCCGGTAGTACGAGGCCGCGGCGCCCAGTTCCCGCGCCGACTCCCCGAGTACGGCGGTCAGCCGGTCGAGGGTGCGCAGCACGGTGTCCCGCACATCGGTGTGCTGTCCCGCGAGCAATCCCAGCAGCCCGTGTTCCATGAAGTCGAACGAGGTGAATCCCCTGGTGTAGGAGGCCATTTCCGAGGCGTCCTCCGCGCCCCTGCCCACCTGCCGGGAGAATTCCTCAAGCCGTCCCGTCTCCACCTGAAGTCGCCCGGACATGGCAGCCCTTTCCCCCTGTCGATACGCATCCGGTCCGAACCGGCGTCACGGCGATACGCATGCCAGCAGGAAGCACGCCAGCATGCCCACGCCTCCCACCCTGCGCAGCCACCGCACGTGCTCGGCCACCATGGCCCTGCGCAGCATTTCCCGGACCGCCTTGAACTGGCCGAGGGTCTTGGGCTGGAATCCCGCGACGACGAGCATGACGCCGTGGGCCATGAGGGGAAGGGCCATGAAGAGGAAGATCAGCCATTCCCAGAACGTCCGTAGGCCGATGAGGGAATAGGAGCCCCATTCCCTGTAGACCGTCAGCCGTTCACCGGGGACGTACGAGCCGTCGATCTCGGCGTCCCTCAGCACCGCGCCGCCGTCCGAGGGACGGAACACCCCGTCGCAGCTGGTCCCTTCGTGACCGCTCCCCTGCCGGGTGATCCGGCAGTGGCCGATGGTCATGGTCCCCTGGTGGTCCGCGTAGCCCACGGCCTTCACCGCGGACGTGGCGGTGAACTCCATGAGCAGCAGCCCGGCCACGACGAGGCAGAGCCCGCCGAAGCGGGTCTTGAGCCTCGGCCGGGGCATGGGCGCGAAGGGACTCGCACCGAGCAGTTCCGGCATGGCCATGGTCGTCGTTCCCCTTCGGAGCAGTCGCGCGGTGACGCCGTTCAGGGCGACACGCTAGCGACGCGGAGAGGGGGTGCCGGCGCGGTACGAACGGCCACCGGCCGCGGGGACACGAGCCGGGAAGGCCCGTAGCAAGGGCTGACCGTGCGCCACCGCCCGTCGGCGGGGCGCTCCCGGTCTCACCCGATCTGATGAACGGTGTGACGGCTCAGCTCGGCCGGGCGGCCGCCCGCTCGCGCAGTCGCTCCCAGACGGCCCTGACCTGGGGCTCCAGTTCCTCCAGCGGGCCGTCGTTGTCGATGACGAGGTCCGCGACGGCCAGTCGCCGCTCCCGGGTGGCCTGGGCCGCCATCCGGGCGCGGGCCTCCTCGGGGGTCATGCCCCGCAGCCGGACGAGCCGGTCCAGCCGGGTCCCGGTGCCGGCGTCGATGACCACCACCAGGTCGTAGAGGGGGGCGAGCCCGTTCTCGGCGAGGAGGGGGACGTCGTGGACGACGACGTCGTCCGGGCCGGCGGCGGCCTCCAGCTCGGCCGAGCGGGCGCGGACGAGGGGGTGCACGATGGCGTTGAGGGCGGCGAGCCGGTCCTTGTCGGCGAAGACGATCGCGCCCAGCGCGGGCCGGTCGAGGGTGCCCTCGTCGGTGAGGACGCCGGGGCCGAACTCGGCGACCACCGCCGCCAGTCCGGGCGTGCCCGGCTCCACCACTTCCCGTGCGATGCGGTCCGAGTCGACGACGACCGCTCCGTACGACGCGAGGAGCCGCGACACCTCGCTCTTGCCCGCGCCGATCCCGCCCGTGAGGCCCACCTTCAGCATGGGCCCCACGCTATCGGGCCGGGTGTCAGCGGCCGCCGTCGCCCTCCCGGTCGGCGAGGAAACGCTCGAATTCGGCACCCAGTTCATCGGCGGAGGGCAGTTCGACCGGCTCGGCGACGAGGTTGCCGCGGGTCTCGGCCCCGGCCACCGCGTCGTACTGGTGCTCAAGGCCCCGGACGAGCGCGGTCAGCTCCTCGTCGCCCTCGCCGAGCTGGCGCTCGATCTCCTCCTGGGTGCGGTGCGCCGCGGTGCGCAGGGCGTGGGCGGCGTCGGGCAGGACGAGCCCCGTGGCGGCGGTGACCGCCTCCAGGGCCGTCAGCGCCGCGTCGGGGTAGGGCGAGCGGGCGACGTAGTGCGGGACGTGGGCGGCGACGCCCAGGACGTCGTGGCCGGCCTCGGCGAGGCGGTACTCGACGAACGACTCGGCGCTGCCGGGCACCTGGGCCTCGTCGAAGAAGCTGCGGTGACCGGGCATCAGGTCCGTGCGGTTGCCGTGGGGGGTGATGCCGACGGGCCGGGTGTGGGGGACGCCCATCGGGATGCCGTGGAAGTTGACGGACAGCCGTACGCCGAGCCGCTCCACGAGCTGCCGCACGGCGACGGCGAAGCGCTCCCACTCCACGTCCGGCTCGGGGCCGGTGAGCAGGAGGAACGGGGCGCCCGTGGCGTCCTGCACCAGGTACAGCTCCAGCTTCGGCGTCTCGTAGGCGGTCCAGCGGTCGCGCTGGAACGTCAGCAGGGGGCGCCGCGCGCGGTAGTCGATGAGCCGGTCGTGGTCGAAGCGGGCCACGACCTGGTGCGGCAGGTCGCCCAGCAGCCGCTTGACGATCAGCTCGCCCGTCTCACCGGCGTCGATGTAGCCCTCGAAGTGGTAGAGCATGACCAGTCCGGCCGTGTCCTGGGCGAGCGCCAGGTCGGCCACGGCGAGCCCCTTGGGCTCCCATTCGTACAAACCCTGCGGATCCAACACGGTGACCGTTCCTCCTCATGTTCCTTGGGAGGGAACGTCCTTGGGCACCGTGACCATTCCCGCCCGGGACGGAGCGCGGGGGTGAAAAGGGCGCGGGAGCGAAAAGGGGCGGCAGACGCGCGTAAGGCCCGCTCTCCGAGGAGAGCGGGCCTTACGTCGGTCAGCTATTCAGCTGCGCTGTCGGTCAGAGCCTCAGCTCTGGCCGCCGGCGAGCTTCTCGCGCAGGGCGGCGAGAGCCTCGTCCGACGCCAGGGCGCCGGAGGTGTCGGCCGACTCCGAGGAGTACGAGCCACCGGCCGGAGCGGCCTGGGCAGCGGCCTGGTCGCCGGCGGCGGCAGCCTCGGCGTCCGCCTCGCGGGACTTGATGACCTGCGCCTGGTGCTGCTCGAAGCGCTGCTGCGCCTCGGCGTACTGGCGCTCCCACTCCTCGCGCTGCTTCTCGTAGCCCGGCAGCCAGTCGTTGGCCTCGGGGTCGAAGCCCTCGGGGTAGATGTAGTTGCCCTGGTCGTCGTAGGACGCGGCCATGCCGTACAGGGTCGGGTCGAACTCGACCACGGACGGGTCGGCACCGAAGGACTCGTTGGCCTGCTTCAGCGAGAGGCTGATGCGACGACGCTCGAGGTCGATGTCGATGACCTTGACGAAGATCTCGTCGTTGACCTGGACGACCTGCTCCGGGATCTCCACGTGGCGCTCGGCCAGCTCGGAGATGTGGACCAGGCCCTCGATGCCCTCGTCGACGCGGACGAACGCACCGAACGGAACGAGCTTGGTGACCTTACCCGGGACGACCTGACCGATCTGGTGGGTCCGGGCGAACTGCTGCCACGGGTCTTCCTGGGTGGCCTTGAGCGACAGGGAGACGCGCTCGCGGTCCATGTCCACGTCGAGAACCTCGACGGTGACCTCCTGGCCGACCTCGACAACCTCGGACGGGTGGTCGATGTGCTTCCAGGACAGCTCGGAGACGTGGACGAGACCGTCGACGCCACCCAGGTCCACGAAGGCACCGAAGTTGACGATGGAGGAGACGACGCCGGAGCGCACCTGACCCTTCTGGAGGGTGGTGAGGAAGGTCTGGCGGACCTCGCTCTGGGTCTGCTCCAGCCAGGCGCGGCGGGACAGGACCACGTTGTTGCGGTTCTTGTCCAGCTCGATGATCTTGGCCTCGAGCTCCTTGCCCACGTAGGGCTGGAGGTCGCGGACGCGACGCATCTCGACCAGGGAGGCCGGCAGGAAGCCACGGAGGCCGATGTCGAGGATGAGACCACCCTTGACGACCTCGATGACGGTACCGGTGACGATGCCGTCCTCTTCCTTGATCTTCTCGATGGTGCCCCAGGCACGCTCGTACTGGGCGCGCTTCTTCGAGAGGATCAGGCGACCTTCCTTGTCCTCCTTCTGGAGAACAAGGGCCTCGATCTCGTCGCCGACCTTGACGACCTCGTTCGGGTCGACGTCGTGCTTGATCGAGAGCTCGCGGGAGGGGATGACACCCTCGGTCTTGTAACCGATGTCGAGCAGGACCTCGTCCCGGTCGACCTTCACGATGACGCCGTCGACGATGTCGCCGTCGTTGAAGTACTTGATCGTCTCGTCGATCGCGGCGAGGAAGGCTTCCTCGTTACCGATGTCGTTGACCGCAACCTGCGGGGTGGTGGCGGTGGTCTCGGTGCTGCTCGTCATGTGGGAAAGGGCTCCGGTACGGACATTGAAGTCGTAGGTACTGCTACGCCGAGAGCCCTTATCGCACTGCCGAAGCCGGACAGCCTTGGAGGCGCACTCTCCGTAAAGAGCTTCTGACCCGGCGGAACCGGGAGCGCCTCGACAACCGAGGGGACATACAACAAGTGCGAGCACGGCCTGCTCCGTCTGAGGCGCGCAGGCTCGCAGCGCAACTTGTAGCATACGGGGGCAGCCGGACACGGTCAATGCGCGAAGGCGCACACCCGGGACGAATCGCAGCAATTCCGGCACAACTCGGGTTGTGCGAGGCCACGGGGGTCCCGAACCACCCCAGCGCGCCACCCTCCGACCCCACCGCCGGCCGGCACACGGCCTGGGCACGACCGCCAGGATGATCAGATGATCCAAGAATACGAGCCCGAGGCCACCCGCCGTGAGACCGGCGAGACCGAGAGCAGCCGGGCCAGCCGTGGCTGGTGGGACCGCAACGCGGACGAGTACCAGAACGAGCACGGCGGCTTCCTCGGCGACGACCGCTTCGTCTGGGGTCCGGAGGGCCTCGACGAGGCGGAGGCCGCCCTGCTGGGCCCGGCGGAGTCGCTCAGGGGCCTGGACGTCCTGGAGATCGGCGCCGGCGCGGCCCAGTGCTCGCGCTGGCTGGCCGCGCGGGGCGCCCGCCCCGTGGCCCTCGACCTCTCCCACCGGCAGCTCCAGCACGCCCTGCGGATCGGCGCCGACTTCCCGCTCGTGGAGGCCGACGCCTGTGCCCTGCCCTTCGCGGACGGCTCCTTCGACCTGGCCTGCTCCGCGTACGGCGCGGTGCCGTTCGTCGCCGACCCGGTACGGCTGATGCGCGAGGTGCGGCGGGTGCTGCGGCCCGGCGGCCGCTGGGTCTTCTCGGTGACCCACCCCATCCGCTGGGCGTTCCCGGACGAGCCCGGGCCCGAGGGGCTGTCCGTCGCCGCGTCGTACTTCGACCGCACGCCCTATGTGGAGCAGGACGAGACGGGCCGGGCGGTCTACGTGGAGCACCACCGCACGATCGGTGACCGGGTGCGCGACGTGGTGGCCGCGGGCTTCCGCATCGTCGACCTGGTCGAGCCGGAGTGGCCCGCGTGGAACCAGCAGGAGTGGGGCGGCTGGTCCCCGCTGCGGGGGCATCTGATCCCGGGGACGGCGATCTTCGTCTGCGAGCGCGGCTGACCCTGCGGGTGGCTTCCGGGGACGGCGCGCCCGCCCCATGCGGGGCGGCACCGTCCCCGCTGCGCGACATGCGCGGGCCGTCGGGGCTGATCGCGCCCACGCGGCGGTAGCCGCACATCGACGCTGCCCCGCGCCCCTACGGGGCGCATCCGCCCGTGGGCGAGACTTGGGCACGTGATCCGTGACGACGCCCTCGCCCAGTTGCCCGTGCGGTCCGTGCTGCCCGCCCTTGAGGAGGCGCTGGACGGGCACGGGACGGCCGTGCTGTGCGCGCCGCCCGGTACCGGTAAGACGACGCTGGTGCCGCTGGCGCTGGCGGGCCTGACCGGCTCCGGGCCGGAGCGCCGCGTCCTGGTCGCCGAGCCCCGCCGCATCGCCGCGCGCGCCGCCGCGCGGCGGATGGCGTGGCTGCTCGGCGAGGAGACGGGCAACCGCGTCGGCTTCACCGTGCGCGGCGAGCGCAGGGCCGGGCCCTCGACCGTGGTGGAGGTCGTCACCACCGGTGTCCTGCTCCAGCGCCTCCAGCGCGACCCGGAGCTCGCCGGGGTCGACGTCGTGGTGCTCGACGAGTGCCACGAACGCCATCTGGACGCCGACACGGCGGCCGCCTTCCTCCTGGACGTCCGGGCCGCGCTGCGCCCGGAGCTGCGCCTGGTGGCCGCGTCGGCGACAACGGATGCCGAGGGCTGGGCGCGGCTGCTGGGCGGCGCGCCGGTGGTGGAGGCGCACGGGGTGTCGCACCCCGTGGAGGTGGTGTGGGCGCCGCCGGAGCGCGCGATACGGCCGCCGCACGGCATGCGCGTGGATCCCGCGCTGCTGGAGCACGTGGCCGCCGTGGTGCGGCGGGCGCTGCGCGAGCGGGACGGCGACGTGCTGTGCTTCCTGCCCGGCGTGGGCGAGATCGGCCGGGTGGCCGGTCTCCTCGGGGGGAGCCCCGGCGGGGCCGAGGTGCTCCAGGTGCACGGGCGGGCCCCGGCCGCCGCGCAGGACGCGGTGCTGGCCGGCGGCACCGGTACCCGGCGCGTGGTGCTGGCGACGTCGGTGGCCGAGTCGAGCCTGACCGTGCCGGGCGTACGGGTCGTGGTGGACGCGGGTCTGGCCCGGGAGCCGCGCATGGACCACGCCCGGGGGC
>NZ_JAILXP010000156.1 GCF_020740895.1 Streptomyces sp. UNOB3_S3
GGTGCGGCGGGCCGGGGCACGGGGGAGCCGCGGCGGACCTTGCCCTGGGGGATGCGCGTGCTCGGTTGCTCCACGCGACCAAACTAGGCAGCCGGGCCCGGGGAACCCCACGATGGACACGCCGTTTGCGCCACCTTGGGCGTGTGTTCGATGAATCCTCCGTCCGGGGCCGGTTCGCGGCCCGGACCCGTAGACTGGTGGATCGGTCGCGTCACGGGGCGCGGAAGCCTTCACTACGGGAACAACGGGAAGTCGTCACGTGTCGCTCACGATCGGAATCGTCGGTCTGCCGAATGTCGGCAAGTCGACCCTGTTCAACGCCCTGACCAAGAACGACGTGCTGGCGGCCAACTACCCGTTCGCCACCATCGAGCCCAATGTGGGCGTCGTCGGTGTCCCGGACGCCCGGCTGACCAAGCTCGCGGAGATCTTCGGTTCGCAGAAGATCCTCCCGGCCACGGTCGACTTCGTCGACATCGCCGGCATCGTGCGCGGCGCCTCGGAGGGCGAGGGCCTGGGCAACAAGTTCCTGGCGAACATCCGCGAGTCGGACGCGATCTGCCAGGTCATCCGCGCCTTCAAGGACGAGAACGTCGTCCACGTCGACGGCAAGGTCTCGCCGAAGGACGACATCGAGACCATCAACACCGAGCTGATCCTCGCCGACCTCCAGACCATCGAGAAGGTCCTGCCGCGCCTGGTCAAGGAGTCGCGGATCAAGAAGGACGTCGCCCCGAAGGTCGCGGCCGTCGAGGCGGCCAAGGAGATCCTGGAGAAGGGCGAGACGCTGTTCTCGGCGGGCATCGTCCAGGGCTCGGGCAAGGAGGAGCTCCTCCACGACCTCCACCTGCTCACCACCAAGCCCTTCCTCTACGTCTTCAACGTCGACGAGGACGAGCTGACCGACGACGCCTTCAAGGACGAGCAGCGCGCCCTGGTCGCCCCGGCCGAGGCCATCTTCCTCAACGCCAAGCTGGAGGCGGACCTCGCCGAGCTGGACGAGGAGGACGCCATGGAGCTCCTCCAGTCCGTCGGCGCCGAGGAGCCGGGCCTGGCCACGCTGGCCCGCGTCGGCTTCGACACCCTGGGCCTCCAGACCTACCTGACGGCCGGCCCCAAGGAGTCCCGCGCCTGGACCATCAAGAAGGGCGCCACGGCCCCCGAGGCGGCCGGTGTCATCCACACCGACTTCCAGAAGGGCTTCATCAAGGCCGAGGTCATCTCCTTCGAGGACCTCGTCGCCACCGGCTCCGTCGCCGACGCCCGCGCCGCCGGCAAGGCCCGCATGGAGGGCAAGGAGTACGTGATGGTGGACGGCGACGTCGTGGAGTTCCGCTTCAACGTCTGATCGCGCGCACATCGCGAAGGGGCCGGCTCCTCGGGGAGCCGGCCCCTTCGGCGTACGGGCGGATGGGCTACGGCACCAGCTTGCCCGGATCGAGGCTGATCTCGAAGGGCACCGGGCGCCGGAGCGAGCCACGGAAGATGCCGGCGGGCGCGTACGATCCGGTCGGTTCGTCGAGCTCGTAGACGTGCACGACGGGTGCGCCGTCCTCGTCCTCGACGCACCAGTAGTGCGGGATGCCGGCCTGCGCGTATTTACGGAGCTTGACCGTGCGGTCGCGGTGGGCGGACTCGGGGGAGACGACCTCGATGACGAGTTTTACATTCTCCGGGCTGTACCAGGTGCGATCGGGGTCGTAGGGCAGGTCTGTCAGCAAGAGGTCCGGCTCGGGGCGGTTGCGGTCGTCGAGGCGGATCGTCATCTCCCGCTCGACCTCGAAGCCGGTGGGCGCCTGCGCCATGAGCGTGGTGGTCAGGGCGGTGACGAGGCGGCCGTGCCAGGACCGCTGCGGCGACATCATGAAGACGAGGGCTCCGTCGATCAGCTCGGTGTGGCGGGGTGCCTCGGGAAGGCGGTCCAGGTCCTCCGCGAACCAGCCTTCCGCGCGCGGCGGGCGCATCCAGTCGGGCAGTGCGGTCATGGGACAACCCTAGCGATTCGGCGGGACCCGGGGCCGCTATACCGCCGTGGATCTGCCGCCAGATCGTCACCGCGGCCGCCAGGGACCAGCCCGGCGTCGGCGAAGGAGATCTCCTGGGTCAGGAACCTTCAGACCACGTCCGGAATGCCTGTGGGCAGGTCGAGCGTGAGCGCCCAGCGCTCGGGGTCGTAGGCGTTCTCGTACCAGACGGTGACCATGCTCGGGAGGACACCGAAGAGGGCGGCCACCAGAAGGAGGTCTCATCCCTTCGGTCCGAGGGACCTGACCCCGGGGCCGGCCCGCCGCGACCACGGTGAGTACGGCTCCGGCCGCCGTGACGCGGCGGAGGTGGCGCCCGGGCTCGTTCCGCCCGCTTCCGTCCGGGGAGCGGCCCAGCTTCCCCCTCCCGTACGAAACGCCAGGCCCATGCGGCCATCGCACCGTGCGTCTTGTCAGCTCTTTCCTGCTGTCGCCGGGGCGTTCCATGAGGGGAAGCCATGGCTGGGCGAGGAGGCCGTCTTCCGGGTGATCGCCGCCACCTCCAGCAGTGATGACCGAGAGCATCGCAAGATCACCGTAAGTGCCCGTATGTGGGCCCGTAATGGGAGGGACGGTTTGCGCATAGTTGCGGAAATGCCGCGGGTGAGTGCTCTCCGCATGTGCCCGGAGGTCTCAACTCGGCCTCCCTGAGCTGGACTTCGCTACTTCCCGTGAATCCCTGGGTTAAGGTTGCGGATCGCAACCTACGGTTGCCAAGCTGTTGCGGACTGTCAACCCCTTGGGAGTGGACGTGGCCTTCGGTGACCAGCCCGCATACCTTCGAGTAGCCGGTGATCTACGGCAGAAAATCGTCGCCGGCGAGCTGCCGCCGCACACCCGGCTCCCCTCCCAGGCGCGCATCCGGGAGCAGTACGGCGTCTCCGACACCGTCGCGCTGGAGGCCCGCAAGGTCCTGATGGCCGAGGGCCTGGTCGAGGGGCGGTCCGGCTCCGGGACGTACGTCCGCGAGCAGCCCGTCTCGCGTCCCGTGGTGCGCACGGGGTACCGGGGGGCCGGGGAGTCCACGCCGTTCCGGCAGGAGCAGGGGGACGACCGGGTCAAGGGCACCTGGGAGTCCCGCAGCGAGCAGGTCGCGGCCGAGCCGCGGATCGCCCGGCGGCTGCGGATCGGTCCCGGTGACCGGGTGATGCGCACGGACTACCTGTTCCGCTCCGGGGGCGAGCCCTGCATGCTCTCGGCCTCCTGGGAGCCCCTGGCCATCACCGGGCGCACCCCGGTGATGCTGCCCGAGGAGGGGCCGCTGGCGGGCCGGGGTGTGGTGGAGCGGATGGCCGCCATCGACATCGTCGTGGACAACGTCACCGAGGAGGTCAGCGCCCGCCCCGGGCTGGCCGGGGAGACGCTGGCCCTCGGCGGGGTGCCCGGCCACTGCGTGGTGGTCGTCTCGCGGACGTACTGCGCGGGCGGCTGTCCCGTCGAGACGGCCGACGTCGTGATGCTCGCCGAGCGGTACCGGGTCGCTTACCACCTGCCGGTGAAGTAGGCGTGAACGGCGTGTGGCGTGCTCGTCTGCTGACTCCCAAGTAAGTTTCCGATCTTGGGAAAACCCTGCTCCCCGGACCGTACCGGCCGGTAGGAACTGCCCCGTTTGTCCAGGTGTGCCCCCATTTGGAATGGGGGCTTCCGATGTTGCAAACCTCACATAGGCCCAGGTCAGGGCCTTTTGGCAGAACCAACTCGGCCAAATCGCTCGTACGATGGCGCGGTTTGTGTCCTGCCGTGGGGGAGTAGAAAGAAAAGGAGATCCGGGGTTTGAGCACCGAACAGGGTTCCCACTCGAATTACCGCCGGACCCTCGGCACGACGGCGCTGACCGCCGTCGGCCTCGGGTCGATCATCGGCTCCGGCTGGCTGTTCGGTGCCGAGCGCGCAGCCGTGCTCGCCGGACCGGCCGCCATCTTCGCCTGGGTCATCGGCGCCATCGTGGCGCTGACCATCGCCCTCACCTACACCGAGCTCGGCTCGATGTTCCCCAAGGCGGGCGGCATGGTGCGGTACGGGCAGTTCTCGCACGGCTCGCTGGCCGGCTACATGGCCGCCTGGGCCAACTGGATCGCGATCGTCTCCGTGATCCCGGGTGAGGCCACCGCCTCGATCCAGTACATGAGCTCGTGGAAGTTCGGCTGGGCCGAGCACCTCTTCGACGGCAAGGAGCTCACCGGCACCGGCCTCGCGGCCGCCAGCGTCCTGGTGGTCTTCTACTTCTTCCTGAACTGGTTCGCGATCACCCTGTTCGCCAAGACGAACAACGCGATCACCGTGTTCAAGGTCGTCGTCCCGGTGCTGACCGCGGGCGCGCTGATCTTCGCGCACTTCGACACCAGCAACGTCGGCTCCGCCCACGGCGGGTTCGCCCCCAACGGCTGGAGCGCCGTCTTCAGCGCCGTCGCCGTCGCGGGCATCGTCTGGGCCTTCAACGGCTTCCAGTCGCCGCTGAACATGGCCGCCGAGGCCCGTAACCCCGGCAAGTCGCTGCCGAAGGCCGTCATCGGCTCCATCCTGATCGCGCTGGTCATCTACATCGCGCTCCAGGTCGCCTTCCTGATGGCCGTCCCGGCCGCGGACCTCTCCGGTGGCTGGAACACGCTGGCCTACAAGTCCCCGCTGGCGGACCTCTCCATCACCTGGGGCCTGAACTGGCTCGCCCTGCTGCTCTACGCGGACGCCTTCATCTCCCCGTCGGGCACCGGCATGATCTACGCGGCCACCACCTCGCGCATGATCAACGGTGTCCAGGAGAACGGCCACCTGCCGAAGGTCTTCGGCAAGGTCGACCCCAAGACCGGTGTCCCGAAGCCGGCCCTGCTGCTCAACCTCGTGATCTCCTTCATCTTCCTGGCCGTCTTCCGCGGCTGGGGCTCGATCGCCGAGATCGTCGGTGTCGCCACCGTCATCTCGTACATCACCGGCCCCGTCGCCGTGATGTCGCTGCGCCGGATCGCCCCGGACATGAAGCGCCCGGTCAAGCTGAAGGCCATGCCGGTCATCGCCCCCATCGCGATGATCTTCGGCTCGCTGGTCATGTACTGGGCCCGCTGGCCGCTGACGGGCAAGGTCATCTTCATCATGGCCATCGGTCTGCCGATCTGGGCCTGGTACGAGCTGCGCAAGCCGTGGGCCGAGCTCAAGCCGCACCTGAAGGCCGGCTCCTGGATGGTGGCCTACCTGCTCGTCATGGCGCTGGTCTCGTGGGCCGGCGGCACCGAGTTCGGCGGCAAGGGCTACCTGCCGCAGGGCGTCGACATCGCCGTCGTTGTCCTGATCGCGCTGACCTTCTACGTGTGGGGCGTGCGCAGCGCGTGGCGCAACCCCACCCTTGAGCAGGTCGAGGAGGAGATCAAGGCCGCCGAGGCGGCCGAGGCTCCCGAGGAGCCGGAGCTCGCCGCGGCCAAGTAACCCTCACGGGTGGCCGAATGCGTACCTCTTCGTGAAAACCCGTATCCGGTGCGTAAAGGTCGGGCGTAGGCTCGGGCATATGCGTACTGCGGTTTCTCCGGGAACCCCCGGAGGATTCACCGACGGGCGTGCGCCGGTGCACGCGGGGACGGGAGGGCAGGAGCGATGACTGACACCGGGCCGGTCCTGCCCTGGCTGGTGATCCGCCAGGACGAGAACGGCAACCGCTACCGTGTCGGCCGCTACGCCACCAGAACGGAAGCGGAGCGCGTCGCCGACCGGCTCGACACGGAGGGCAGCCGCAGGCTGTACGTCGTCGAACGGGTCGGCCACACGGTCACCTAGGCCCACTGGGCCCATGGCCTCCCGGACGCCGGGTGGTACCGAGAGATCGGTACCACCCGGCGTCTACGCTTTACCGCCATGACGACGGTGCGTGTGGTGGTGGGCGGAGCGGTGTTTCACCAGGGGCGGCTGCTGGCGGCGCGGCGCAGCGCCCCGCCCGAGCTGGCCGGCCGCTGGGAGCTCCCGGGCGGCAAGCTGGAGCCCGGCGAGAGCGCCCCTGAGGCGCTCGTACGGGAGCTCCGGGAGGAGCTCGGCATCGAGGCCGAGCCGATCGAGCGCATCGCCGGAGAATGGCCCCTGAAGCCCGGCTACGTCCTCCAGGTGTGGACGGCCCGGCTGCTGGAGGGCGAGCCCCGCCCCCTGGAGGACCACGACGAGCTGCGCTGGCTCGAACCCGGGCGCGTCGACGAGGTGGACTGGCTGGAGCAGGACCGGCCCGCCGTCGCCGAGGCCGCGGCCCGGCTGCGCGCCGGGGCGGGCGCGTGAGCGCTACGCCGAATGCGGCAACCGGCGCGCATGGACCGGGGTGAAGAAGATAGCCCGACCCCTATACCGGGTATGTGCTGATTATTGGCCCCAAAGGCGGACATGCCGGAGGGGTGGCGGGTCAGTGTCGGAGGCCGGCGTCAGCGGCCGGCGGGCAGCGGTCTGGGAAGTGGTCGGCGTGAGCGACAGCACGGGGACCTTGGCACATACGCCGGGCTTCGCCGAGTGGAGCTTCCCCGCCGACGCCGCCGCCGTGCGCACCGCCCGCACGCTGGTCGGCGACACCCTGCGCGAATGGGGCCTGGAGTCCGTCTCCGATGTGACGGTCCTCCTGGTCAGCGAGCTCGTCACCAATTCCCTGCGCTACGCCAGCGGCCCCATCGGGGTGCGCATGTACTCCCACGCGGGACCCACCCTTCTGGTGGAAGTCTCCGACCCGCTGCCCGACCCGCCCCGCGAACGCGTCGCCGACCCGGACGACGAGGGCGGCCGCGGACTCCAGCTCGTCGCCCTGGCCTCCCGGCGCTGGGGCACCCGCCCGGGGAACACCGGGAAGACGGTGTGGTTCGAGCTGACCCTGCCTGGTTAGTAACCCGGTGGGAAGACATAGCGGGTTGAGACCGTGCTGTGATCGTGAAGTCCGTGTTCCGAAGGCCCCCTGTGCTGGATACTCGGCCTTCTGATGCCGGTGCGAGCACGAGAGCCGGAGGGGACGGGCACGTGAGCGAAAAGCCAGCGGGTACGGCGGGCAGGCCTGAGAGCAGGGACGCCACGGCGATGTGGCAGAACAGTCCGCCCGGCTCCCTGTACGACCACATCCGCGTGGCGTCGTTCTCCCTCGGCCCGGACGGCCGGATCGACCAGTGGAGCGAACGGGCCGCCGAGCTCTTCGGAATAGCTGCCCGGCAGGCCGTCGGCCGGGACCCCCTGGAGATCCTGGGCCCCGTGCCGGACGGCCGGCGCGGGCGGGCCCCCGCCGCGCCCTTCCTCGCCGAGGGCGGGCTCGACGGCCGGGCCTGGACGGGCCTGGTGCCCTATCAGCGGGGCGACCGGCAGGACGGCCTCGCCGAGATCTATGTGATGCCCAGTGAGAACGGCCGGGGCGACCGCGCCGCGCTCTGCGTCGCCGTCGACGTCCGGGCGCTGCGCGGAATAGAGACGGACATCGCCGCCTCGGAAGCCGTTTTCGGCCAATCTCCGCTCGGCTTCTTCTTCTTCGGCACGGACCTGAGGCTGCTGCGCGTCAACGAGAGTTTCGCCCAGACTTTCGGCCGCCCCGCCGCCTGGCACCGCGGCCGCACCCCGCACGACTTCCTGCCCCGCACCGAGGCCGACCGGCTCACCGCCGCGCTGCGCCAGGTCCTCGACACCGGCAAACCGGTCGCGGACGTCCAGCTCGTCGGCCCCGTGCCCGGCCACAACGAGCGCCGCCGCTGGTCCGTCTCGCTCTACCGGCTGCACAGCGGCAGCGGCCGCCCCATCGGGGTCGCCGCGATCGCCACCGATGTCACCGGACGGCGCCGGGCCGAGCGCGAGGCCGCCGGCGTCCGCCGCAACCTGGCCCTCCTCAACGAGGCCGGCGCCCGCATCGGCAACTCCCTCGACCTGGAGAAGACCGCCCGCGAGCTCCTCGACGTGGCCGTCCCCCAGTTCTGCGACCTGGCCTCCGTCGACCTCTACCAGGGCCTCCTCGCCGGGGACGAGGCCCCGCCCGGGCTCGCCGACGGCAGCGCCGAGCTGCGCCGCGTGGCCTACTCCAGCGCCGTCTCCGGGGCGCCGGTCGCCGGGTCCGGCGCCAAGCCCGTCCAGGTCGGCGAGGTCCACCGCTACCCCTTCCACTCGCCGTGCGCCCAGGCCCTGCGCACCGCCCACGTCCAGGTCGTGCCCGGCCGCGAGGGCGAGGACGGCGACGGGCTCGGCGCCGTCGTGCAGTCCACCCTCGCCGTGCCGATGGTCGCCCGGGACGCGGTGCTGGGCATCGCCCAGTTCTCCCGCACGAAGGGCAGCGAGCCCTTCGGCGAGCGGGACACGGCCCTCGCCGTCGAGCTCGCCGCCCGCGCGGCCGTCTGCATCGACAACGCCCGCCTCTACCGCCGCGAGCACGAGCGCGCCCTGATCCTCCAGCGCAGCCTGCTGCCCCCCGGCGACCCGGAGGCCGCCGGCGTCGAGATCGCCTGCCGCTATCTGCCCGGCAACGCCGCCACCGAGGTCGGCGGCGACTGGTTCGACGTCATCGAGCTGCCCGGGCATCGCACGGCCCTCGTCGTCGGCGACGTCATGGGCCGCGGGCTGCGCGCCGCCGTCGCCATGGGCGAGCTCCGCACGGCCGTCCGCACCCTGGCCATGCTCGACCTGGAGCCGGCCGAGGTGCTCTCCGCGCTCGACGAGATCGCCCACGGCCTCGGCCGCCCCGGCGGCAAACAGTCCGCCTCGCGCGGCGTGCGCGGCAGCGTCCGCCCCGCCGACCTCTCCGAGGTCTACCTCGCGACGTGCGTCTACGCCGTCTACGACCCGGTCACCCGGCGCTGCACGGTCGCCAACGCCGGCCATCTGCCGCCGGTGCTCGTCGAGGCCGGGGAGCCCGCGATGCTCCTGGAGGTGCCGCCCGGCATGCCGCTGGGCGTGGGCGGCGAGCCCTTCGAGGAGACCGAGATCGAGCTCCCGGACGGGGCCCTGCTCGCCCTCTACACCGACGGCCTCGTCGAATCCCGCGACCACCCCCTCGACGAGGGCCTCCACGCCTTCCGCGAGGCCCTCGCCGACCCCGAGCGGCCCCTGGAGGACGTCTGCGACCACGTCCTCAGCGCCCTGGACACCCACCACGGCGAGGACGACATCGCCCTGCTGATGGCCCGGCTGCGCGGCCTGAGCGCCGGCTGCGTCGGCGACTGGACCCTCGCCCCCGAGCCCCGCTCGGTCGCCCGCGCCCGGGAGCTCGCCCGCGAGCAGCTGGAGACCTGGGAGCTGGGCGATCTGGTCGACACCACGGAGCTGCTGGTCAGCGAGCTGGTCACCAACGCCCTGCGGTACGGCGAGGGCGAGATCCGGCTGCGGCTGCTGCTGGACCGGACGCTGGTCTGCGAGGTCTGGGACAGCGGGCACGTACAGCCGCGGCGGCGGCGGGCGCGCGATACGGACGAGGGGGGGAGGGGGTTGCAGCTCGTGGGGCTGCTCAGCGCGGCTTGGGGCAGCCGCCGGATCCCCCATGGGAAGACGGTGTGGTTCGAGCTCGGGCTCCCGGACGGGGATTCCCCGGCGCCGGACGCGGTGGAGGCGTTGCTGAGCCTGTACTGAGCGTTCCGCTGGAGTACGTCGTCTGCTGGTGCGTCGTGGCTGGTCGTGGCCCCGCGGCGGTAGCCGCATATCGATGCTGTCCCGCGCCCCTTCCGGGGCGCATCACCCCGTCAGCCGGCCCCTGGTCGCCCCGCCGCCGAACGTCGCCGGCAGCAGTCCCGCCAGGATGATGCCCCCGAGCAGCGCACCGCCCAGCGCTCGCGCGGGCGGTGGTGTGCCGGCGTCGTCGTACGCCCCGTATGTGAGGACGTCGTCCTCGGCCAGCGCCCGCGCCTGCTGTGCGAGGGCCATGGCGCGCGTCGCCTCCGCGACGGCGGCCGCCACGTCGTCGTCCCCGCACAGGCCGATGTGCCGCTCCGCCTCCGTCAGCCGGGTGCGCGCGCGGCAGCCGACCGCGCCCCGGTGGGTGCTGATGTAGTCGCGGGCCGCCGACACCTCCGCGCGGGCCGCCATCACCGTGCGGGCCGCGCGGGCCTCGCCGGTCACGGCCTCGTCGAGGAGGCGCAGCACCTCCCGGGGGTCGTAGGGGCCGTTGGCCATCGCCCGGCGGGCGGCCTTCACGGCCGGGGCCGCCTCGGGGCGGCCCGAGGCCTCGGCCAGGACGGTGTTGAGCCGGGACGTGGCGGCGGTGAGGGCGTGGGTGTGGCGCAGTACGGCCGCGGTGAGGGTGGCGGCCTGGGAGAGGGCGGCCTCGGCGGCGCGTACGGAGACCGCGGCGTGGTCGGGGTCGGCCACCAGGAGGGCGGTGCGGGCCTCGGCGAGCGCGGTGTCGGCGAAGGAGAGCCGGTCGCGGGCCTCCCCGGCGTGGCCCGCGACGGGGGAGAGGGCGCTGCTCGCGCGGCAGCGGGCGAGGGCGGCGAGGGCGGCCTCGGCGGCCGCGACGCGGGGGTTGAGGGCGCGGGCGGTGGCCTCGGCGCGGTCGAGGATGCCGGCGGCGTTGGCCTTGAGGTCCCGCAGCCGGTCGAAGGCCTCGGACTCGGCGTCCAGCCGCCGGTTGGCGCTGGTGCAGCGGGAGCAGATCTCGTCCAGGGCGTGCCGGCGGGTCCGTTCCTCCTCGTAGGGGGCGTCGTCCAGGCGCTGGCGGAGCCGGAAGGCGTCGGCCAGTTCGCCGCGGGCGTAGGCGACGGCCTCGGCGAACGGCCGGGTGGCGGCCGTGCCCAGCTGGGCGGTGGCGAAGCGGAGCTCCTCGGCGCTGGTGCGGACCGCGTCGTCGGTGTCGACGAGGTTCGCCGAGGCCTCGGCGTCCAGGTCGGGCAGCGGGGTGAGCGGCTGTGCCAGCCGGGCCAGGCCCGGTTCGGTGCTCGTGGCGACGGCCGGGCGGCCGCGGGGCGTGCCGGGGCGGCGGCGGGCGGCGCGGGCCCGCCGGGAGCGCAGGGCGAGGCCGGTGAGGAGGACGAGGGCGCCGCCCGCGATGGGCACCCAGACCGCGCGGTGGCCGGGGAGGAGGCCGTCGCCGCCGGGGTCGGAGGTGCCGGGCTTGATGACGGGGGCGTGCACCGGCTCGCCCCGGAGCACGGCGCGGTAGCCGTCGGCGGCGCCGATGGCGGCCCCGGCCCAGTCGTGCTCCTTGAGGGCGGGGACGATGGCGGCGGTGGCGACCCGTGCCAGCTGGTCCTTGCGGAAGCCGGACTCCTTGTCGGCCGAGACGGCGTACTGGCCGCCGTGGGTGGCGATGGCCAGCAGGATGTCGTGGGGGCCGAAACCGTTGCGGTCGGCCGTGGCGTCGGCCCAGGCGGGGGCCGCGCGGCCGGAGAAGTCATGGACGTAGGTGACGTAGAGCTGGATGTGGTGGTCGGTGTGGAGCCGGTCCAGCGCCGCCTCGACCTGGGTGCGCCGTTTGCCCAGCGCGCCGACCGTATCGGTGATCCGGCCGGCGGCGTCCAGGTCGAGCGGGGTGTCGGCGCGCGAGGCGGGCATGGTCGGCAGCAGCAGGGCGCACAGTGCGACGAGGGCGCAGATCATGGCCCAGCCCGGCGCCCTCGGCCCGTACCCCCACGAAAGCCGCGTCACGTTTTGGAGCGTATGACCGGATTGACCGACCCGCTACCGGGGGCGCGCGACGTTATACGGAGGGTGTTCACGCCCATGTGCGGGCGCCTCCGCCGTCACGCACGCCGCCAAAGTGCGCCGGGTGTCGTGCGCCCGGTCGGGCGTACCCCGGCTACGCCGGAAGGCGTAGCCGGGGTCCCGCTACGCCTTCCGGCGCCGGATCTTGCTCCCCAGCCACACCAGCGGGTCGTACGAGCGGTCGACGACCCGCTCCTTCAGCGGGATCAGGGCATTGTCCGTGATCTTGATGTGCTCGGGGCAGACCTCGGTGCAGCACTTGGTGATGTTGCAGTACCCCAGCCCGTGGTCCTCGCGCGCCCCCCGCCTGCGGTCCACACCGGCCTCGGCGGCCGCGTCCAGCGGATGCATGTCCAGCTCGGCGACGCGCATCAGGAAACGCGGCCCGGCGAACGCCTGCTTGTTCTCCTCGTGGTCCCGCACCACATGGCAGGTGTTCTGGCACAGGAAGCACTCGATGCACTTGCGGAACTCCTGGACGCGGTTCACGTCCTCCTGCTTCATCCGGTACTGCCCGGGCCCCAGCTCGGCCGGCGGGACGAAGGAGGGGACCTCGCGCGCCTTGGCGTAGTTGTACGACACGTCCGTGACCAGGTCCCGCAGCACCGGGAAGGCCCGCAGCGGGGTGATCGTGACCGTCTCCGCCGGGTCGAAGACCGACATCCGGGTCATGCACAGCAGCCGGGGCCGGCCGTTGATCTCCGCGCTGCACGAACCGCACTTGCCCGCCTTGCAGTTCCAGCGCACCGCGAGGTCCGGGGCCGCGGTCGCCTGGAGGCGGTGGACGACGTCGAGGACGACCTCGCCCTCGTTGACGGTCACGTCGAAGTCGGCGAGGCCGCCACCGTCCGCGTCGCCCCGCCACACCTTGAAGCGGGCCTGGTAACTCATGAGGTGAGCTCCTCGTCGGTCAGGTACTTCGCCAGTTCTTCCTTCTCGAAGAGCGCCAGCAGATCCGGCCGGATCGGCGCGGACTCCTCCCGCTCCAGCCGGACCAGCCCCAGCGCGGAGTCCGCCGCCGCCGGCTCGGCCGACTCGTCCGCCAGCCGGCAGACCAGATTGATCCGCCGCCACCGCCGGTCCATCCCCGGGTGGTCGTCCCGGGTGTGCCCGCCCCGGCTCTCCTCGCGCTCCAGCGCCGCCCGCGCCACGCACTCGCTGACCAGCAGCATGTTCCGCAGGTCCAGCGCCAGGTGCCAGCCCGGGTTGAACTGCCGGTGCCCCTCCACCCCGGCCCGCCGCGCCCGTGCCCGCAGCCCGGACAGCCGGTGCAGCGCCTCCTCCATCTCCCCGGCCCGGCGGATGATGCCGACCAGGTCGCTCATGCCCTGCTGGAGCTCCTGGTGGAGGGTGTACGGGTTCTCGGCCGCGCCCTCAGGGGCGTTCCCGCCGCCCCTGGAGCCCTCCGCGCCGAACGGCCGCAGCGCCTCCGCCTCCGCCAGCTCGACGTCGTCGTCCGCCACGACGGGCGCCGCCTCCGTGGCGAACCCGGCCGCGTACCGCGCCGCGTACAGCCCCGCGCGCCGCCCGAACACCAGCAGGTCGGACAGGGAGTTGCCGCCGAGCCGGTTGGAGCCGTGCATCCCGCCCGCGACCTCGCCGGCAGCGAAGAGACCCGGCACGCCCACCGCGGCGGCGCTGTCCGGGTCCACCTCCACCCCGCCCATGACGTAGTGGCAGGTCGGGCCGACCTCCATGGGCTCGGCCGTGATGTCCACGTCCGCCAGCTCCTTGAACTGGTGGTGCATGGACGGCAGCTTCCGCTTGATCGCCTCGGCCGGCATCCGCGTGGACACGTCCAGGAACACCCCGCCGTGCGGGGAGCCCCGCCCCGCCTTGACCTCGGAGTTGATGGCGCGCGCCACCTCGTCGCGGGGGAGCAGCTCGGGCGGGCGGCGGTTGTTGTCCGGGTCGGTGTACCAGCGGTCGCCCTCGGCCTCGGACTCGGCGTACTTCTCCTTGAAGACGTCCGGGACGTAGTCGAACATGAACCGCTTGCCGTCGCTGTTGCGCAGCACCCCGCCGTCGCCGCGCACCGACTCGGTGACCAGGATGCCCTTCACCGACGGCGGCCAGACCATCCCCGTCGGGTGGAACTGCACGAACTCCATGTTCACCAGCCGCGCCCCCGCCAGCAGCGCCAGCGCGTGCCCGTCGCCCGTGTACTCCCAGGAGTTCGAGGTCACCTTGAACGACTTGCCGATGCCGCCGGTCGCCAGCACCACCGCCGGCGCCTCGATGACGAAGAAACGGCCGGACTCGCGCTCGTAGCCGAAGACGCCGGAGACCCTCCCCCCGGGCCTTCGGCCGGGGGGGACCCCCATCTCGCTTCGCTCGCCCTCCTTGAGCACCCGGGTGACCGTGCACTCCTGGAAGACCTTCAGCCGGGCCTCGTAGTCCCCGTACTCCCGCTCGTCCTCCTGCTGGAGCGAGACGATCTTCTGCTGGAGGGTGCGGATCAGTTCCAGGCCCGTACGGTCGCCGACGTGCGCCAGCCGGGGGTACTCGTGGCCGCCGAAGTTCCGCTGGGAGATCCGCCCGTCCGGGGTGCGGTCGAAGACCGCGCCCCAGGTCTCCAGCTCCCACACCCGGTCGGGGGCCTCCTGGGCGTGGAGCTCGGCCATCCGCCAGTTGTTGAGGAACTTGCCGCCGCGCATGGTGTCGCGGAAGTGCACCTGCCAGTTGTCGTTGTGGTTGACGTTGGCCATGGAGGCGGCGATGCCGCCCTCCGCCATCACCGTGTGCGCCTTGCCGAACAGCGACTTGCAGATCACCGCGCAGCGCAGCCCCTGCTCGCGCGCCTCGATCGCCGCCCGCAGCCCGGCGCCCCCCGCGCCCACCACGACCACGTCCCAGGACTGCCGGTCCACCCGAGTCATGTGAAAGAAGGTCCCTTTGTTCGTTTGTCAGAAGAAGCGCGCGTCAGAAGAGGCGCGCGTCAGAAGAAGCGCGGGTCGTCGAAGGCGCCGCTCGCGACCAGATAGACGTAGAGGTCCGCCACCGCCACGCTCACCAGGGACGCCCAGGCCAGCTGCATGTGGCGGGCGTTGAGGGTGCTCACCCAGCCCCACATGCGGTAGCGCACGGGGTGCTTGGAGAAGTTGCGCAGCCGGCCGCCGACGATGTGCCGGCAGGAGTGGCAGGACAGGGTGTACGCCCAGATCAGCCCGACGTTGGCGAGCAGCACGAGCGTGCCGAGCCCCATGTGGCCCCAGGCGCCCAGGGCGTCACGGAAGCCCAGGATCGCGTCGTAGGTGAGGATTCCCGCGACGAGCACCGCGAAGTAGAAGAAGTAGCGGTGGACGTTCTGGAGGATCAGCGGGAAGCGCGTCTCGCCGGTGTACTTCTTGTGCGGCTCGGGCACCGCGCAGGCCGGGGGAGAGGCCCAGAACCCCCGGTAGTACGCCTTGCGGTAGTAGTAGCAGGTCAGCCGGAATCCCAGCGGGAAGATCAGCACCAGCAGGGCGGGCGACAGCGTCCACCACGAGCCGACGACGCCCCAGTCCGCGCCGTCCTTCATCTCCACGCAGTTGTCCGCGAGACAGGGGGAGTAGAAGGGCGAGACATAGGGGGCCGCGTAGTAGTCGGCACCGGCGAAGGCGCGCCAGGTGGAGTACGCGACGAAGGCGAGCAGCCCGGCGGCCGTGGCGGCGGGCGACAGCCACCAGCGGTCGGCGCGCAGATGGGGGGCCGGGATCGCGGCGCGCGAGGAGTGGTGGACACCGCCCGCGGGCGCACGGCCCGCGGCGGCGGCGGTTTCGGGGTCGGTACCTGTGGCCAAGGAGGACTCCGGTCAGGAGTGGGACGGTGGACTCGCCGTTGCGCGGCGGTCCCTAGGGAGCGCGGCGGTCCCGGGCGCCGAGCCCCTCCTCGTCCGCGTCCTTCCACAGCGACGCGTCGTACGGGGTGTCGGGGATCGGGACCATCTGCTGGGCCTGCTGCTGCCGTCCGGGCCGTGCGGCGCGCTCGCGCAGCAGGGCCAGGTCGTCGCGCAGATGATCCGAGTCGGTGCGCAGCCGGCGCACCTCCAGCCCGCCCTTGCCCAGCTGCCGTTCCAGCCGGTCCACCGAGCGGCCCAGCTCGTCGAGGTTGCGCTGAATCGCGTTCAAGTCATCGTTGACGGACATGATGTGGCCTTCCGCTTCGGTGATGGCGGGTGGCGCCCGGTCATGCGACAGAGAGTGTCGCGCGTCACACCCCTTGAGGGGAAGATAGCCGCCCCGATCGCGCCAATGGGGGAACGCGTTCACCGCCGCCCCATTGGCTGGCGGATCGTTCGGCCGAGTGGGTGGCCTCCGCCGGGGCGGCGACGTGTCGGCACGGCTTCGAACGGGCCGTCGCTTTCAGTGGGCGGCAGCAGATTGCCCGGCGCGGCGCCACCAGGCAGGCCGCGAACGATCCCGGACCGGTCCGGCGGAGGGAGCACCCATGGCACCCATGGCACGCGTGGCACCCATGTCGTCCCCGCCGTCGCCCCCGCCCGGGGTCACCGGCCGCGCCCGCCGCACGCGGCGGGTCCGCCGTCCGCGCAGGGGGTCCGTCCTGCTCGTGGCGGCCGTGCTGCTGCCCCTGCCGCTGCTCGCGGGCTGCTCCGGCGGCGGGGAGGAGGACGACGCCGAGGGCCCGCCCGCCCCCCGGGACATCGC
>NZ_JAILXP010000157.1 GCF_020740895.1 Streptomyces sp. UNOB3_S3
GGGGGAAGGAGGGGACGTCAGGCGGCGGGCTCGGCCAGCACGCGGTCGTACGGCACCGCCGCCGTGACCGTCACCGCCTCCGGCACGAGATCGGCCGGGCCCGGCATCGCACTGCCGGGCAGCCCCACGGCCGCCGCGCCGTGCGCGAGAGCCGAGGCCAGGGCGGCGGGGCCGGTCCCCCCGGCGACGAGGAAGCCGGCCAGGGACGCGTCGCCCGCGCCGACGTCGCTGCGCACGGCGGCGACGGGCGCCGTCCCGAAGTGCGTGCCGCTGTCGTCGACCAGCAGCTGCCCGTCCGCGCCGAGGCTGGCCAGGACCGCCCGCGCCCCCAGGGCCCGCAGCTCCTCCGCCGCGTCGGCCACGTCGCCGACCGTGGCCAGCGGACGGCCGACGGCCTGGGCGAGCTCGTGGGCGTTGGGCTTGACGACGTCCGGGCGTTCCCGCAGGGCCGCGGTGAGCGCGGGCCCCGAGGTGTCCAGGGCGATCCGGGACCCGCCCGCGTGCGCGGCGGCCACCAGCCGCCCGTACCACTCGGGCGCCAGGCCGCGCGGCAGGCTGCCGCAGCAGGCGACCCAGTCCGCACCGGCCGACCGTGCCCCCACGGCGGCCAGCAGGGTGTCCGCCTCGGCCGGGGTCAGCTCGGGACCCGCGGCGTTGATCTTGGTGAGGGTGCCGTCCGGTTCGGCGACGGCGACGTTCACGCGCGTCGAGCCGTGGATGGGCACGCCCGCCACCTCGATGCCGTGCTCGTCCAGCAGCCGCTCCAGCAGCGCGCCCTCCGCGCCGCCCAGCGGCAGCACCGCGACCGTGCGCCGCCCGGCGGCGGCCACGGCACGCGAGACATTGACGCCCTTGCCACCGGGGTCCACCCGGTCGGCACCGGCCCGCAGCACCGCGCCGCGCTCCAGCCGGGGCACCTCGAAGGTGCGGTCCAGGCTGGGGTTGGGAGTGACGGTGAGGATCACGCGCGGACCACCGCCGGCCCGGCCAGCTCGACGGCCCGGGCGTCCTCGGCCGACAGCCCCCCGTCGGTCACCACCAGATCCACGTCGGCCAGGTCGCCGAAGCGCGCGAAGTGCCGCTGACCGTACTTGCCGGAGTCGGCGAGCAGCACCACGCGCCGCGCCGCGCCCGCCACCGCCCGCTTGACGGCCGCCTCCGCCAGATCGGGCGTGGTCAGACCGCCGTCGACGGAGAAGCCGTTCGTCGCCAGGAAGGCGACGTCCGCGTGGATCTCGGCGTACGCGCGCAGCGCCCACTCGTCCACGGCGGCGCGGGTACGGCGCCGTACCCGGCCGCCGACGAGGTGCAGCGCGATGCCCGGGTGATCGGCCAGCCGGGCGGCGACCGGCAGGGCGTGGGTGACGACGGTGAGGGAGGAGTCCAGGGGGAGCAGCCCGGCGAGGCGGGCGGCCGTCGTGCCCGCGTCGATGATCACGCTGCCGTCGGCGGGCAGCTCGGCGAGGGCGGCCCGCGCGATGGCGTCCTTCTCGTCCGCCGCCGTGGTCTCGCGCTCGGCGAGGTCCGGCTCGAAGTCGAGCCGCCCGGCGGGGATGGCGCCACCGTGGACCCGCCGGACGAGCCCGGCCCGGTCGAGGGCCTTGAGGTCGCGCCGCACGGTCTCGGCGGTGACCCGGAAGTCCTCGGCGAGGGAGAGCACCTCCACCCGGCCGCGCTCACGGGCGAGGCGCAGGATCTCCTGCTGACGCTCCGGTGCGTACATGAGGGATTACTTCCGTTCGATGCCCGAATCTGTTGTTCTCGGCCACCCTACGGGTCTGATCGCGGAGAAGTAAACAGATTCGGGCAATCAAACGGACATGAACGGGCATTGCAGGGGGAGGATCGTCAGCCGCAGTTCCCGGCCGGACGGGAGCGGGTGACGAGGTCGGGATACCCGGTGGTCGCGTCGATCCACACCACCCGGGCACCGGTGTCGGCGGCGGCGCCCAGCTGCTCACCGCGGTCGCACGAGACCCGGCCCTTGCGGGAGCCGTCGGCCGAGAACTGCCACAGCTTGGACAGCGTCTCGTTGCGCAGGGCGGTGTCCGGCGTCCTCGCCGTGACGGTGACCGCGTCCTCGGAGGCCGTCAGACCGACGCCGTACAGCGCGCCGTCGCCCTGCCCCGGGCTGATGTCGACGACGCCCGTGCCGTCGAGGCCGGCGCGCCGCACGGCGGTCCTGTCGCTGTCCCGGACGTCTTTGACCAGCCAGAAGACGTGCTTGCTCGTGATGGCGGTCCGCCCGAGAACGCGTGGCGTACCGATCTGCGGCAGCACCGTCACCTTGCCGGTCCCGATGTCCAGCACCTTGGTGTCCTGGCGGTAGACACCATTGATGCGGCCCGCGTCGATGTAGGCGATCCGGCCGCTGCTCAGTGACGGAAATGCCGTCATCGCCCAGAGCTTGCCCGATTCCGGATAGACACGCGTCGGCTCGATCAGGCCGATCCGCAGGTACACCACGCGGTTGCCGCCCTTGCGCTGCCCGATCTCGAAGACCACGTCCTTCCCCGCGATCCGCGGTGAGTGGACCCCGTGCCGGTCGTCGTAGAGCTTCTTGATGGGCCCGCCGGCGATCGGCCTCGCCAGGACCTCCACGCGGTTGCCCCGGTACGCCACCCAGACCACCGTCCTGCCGTCGGTGGCCGGCTCGACGTGGTTCCGGCCGTCATTGGGGCTGATCAGCTTCTTCTCACCGGTGCCGTCCGTACGCCCGGCCCAGACCGAGTTGGCCTCGGTGCCGGTCTCGTTCGACGCGGACGCGGCCCACCAGCCGCCGCCCGCACCCACGTTCGTCCTGGTGGTGGTGACCCTGCCGAGGAGCCGGTCGGTGTCGGCGCCGATGGCGAGCTCCCAGCCGGGGACGATGCCGTGGGCGGTGAAGGCCCGTTCGACGGCCCTGAGGTCCTTGCCGGCGACTCCGAGGTCCTTGGCGGCGGCGACGACGGCGTCGCGGCCCTCGGTGAAGCCGTCCAGCGGGGTCATGTAGTCGGTGAGCGCCCGGTAGACGATCCTGTCGGCGAGGGTGCGGTCCAGGTCCTTGCGGATGTCCCACAGGGCGCCGGAGAAGATGGTGGAGTTGAGGTGGACGCCGCCGTTGTCGGTGGCGAAACCCACGCCGAGGAAGGACTTGGAGGTCGTCCTGCCGTCGTTCATGTCCCGGGTGGCGCACGCGCGCGGGGACTTGGTGCGGCACAGCCCCTCGCCCAGCAGGCCCGCTTCGGGGCTGTCCATGGGTGTTCCGTGCGCGTCGGTGTCGATGGCGTTGCCGAAGTAGTCCGCGACCGCCCCGGCGAGCGCCCCGGACTGGCCCGCGTAGACGAGCCCGGCGGTGCGCTCGACGACCCCGTGCGTCATCACGTGGCCGACCACGTCCAGGGCGGCGGAGAACGGGCGGTACTCCGCGTCGCCGCCCCCGTACACCGCCTTGGTGCCCTCCCAGAGGGCGTTCTTGAGCGGGTGCCCGTACTCCCAGAGGCCCACCAGGGAGTTGACCGCCATGCCCCGGCCGTCGACGCTGTCCCGGCCGAGGACGGACTTGTAGTAGTCGTGGACCTTGCCCGCCGCCCAGTGGGCGTCGACCGCGCCGGCCTCGGTGGCCTCCTTGCCGAAGGCCGGAGTCGCCGAGCCGAACTCCTTGAGACCGGACGGCCAGGTGCCGGCCACCTCGCCGGGGTTTCTGCGGCGCGCGTCCCATGTGGCGATGGGCTTCCCGCCGCCGTCCCGCGCCCGCGAGTAGTCGCGCATGACGTATTCCTTGCGCGTCTCGTCCCGGTCCAGCCGCAGCTCGACGGTCGTCCCGTCCGCCCTGACGCCGGAGCCCAGCACTCCGGCCCCCGGCGCGGGCGGCTCGGGCGCGTCCGGCGTGCCGTTGGGGTCGTACCCGCCGTAGAGGAGGTCCTGTGAAGGCACGTCGAACGTCTTGATAGTGCTGTACTGGAGGACCGGGTAGCCGTCCATGGCGTCGATGTAGACCTCGTCCAGCACCGGCGCCCCGGAGGCCGGGTCCGTGCCGCGTACGGTGACGTGCCGGGCGAGCACACCCGTCCCCTTGGGCAGGACGACCAGGCCGCGCGCGGTGCCGGTCAGCGGCTCCGGCGGGGGGCTGTCGTCGTCGCGCCGCGCGTCCGGGGCGTCGGACCGCCGGGCGTCGGACCGCCGGGCGTCGAGCCGTGTGAACGTCGCGTCGATCGCGCGCTCGACAGCGATTTCCTCGCTCACCTCGGGCGTGGTGCCGGTGGTCAGCGCTGTGAAGTACTTGCCAGACGCGCCGGTCACGACACGTTTGCCGTTCTTCTTCTCCATGCGGACGACGTACTGCCCGCCGAGGACGTCCACACCCCGGTGCTTCTGCTGGAAGCGCACCGTCTCCGAGGTGCCGGATGCGGTGGTCCGCAGGGGCGCCAGGTCGCGGGCGGGATCGGCGATCCGGTAGCGGCTCCCCTTGGCGGCGAGATGGCCGAGCGCCGCGTCCGCCGCGCTCCCCGTGGCCGCCACCGGCTCCCGGATGCCCCCGACGAGGGCGGGTGTCGCGGTGCGCAGGCCGGGAATCACCTGTCCCGGGGCGGTCGGCGGCCCGCCGGCCGCCCCGGCCGGCGCCGCCTGGACGACGAGTGCGGCGGCGCCGATCAGCGCCGCCGCACCGGTGATGCCGCCCCGGGCTCTGGATGCTCCCGGTCTTTCCGTCCGTGCTCTGGGCTTGCGCAAGGTTCCCCCTCCGGTACGTCGCGACAAGCGATGCGGTACGTCTTCGGGCAGGGCCATGCAAGCGGTGGCGGGGCGGTCCATCAATGGGAGGCCTGATTCCGCGGGCGGAATCAGGCCTTGATCCGCGCGGGGGGGTCCGCGGGTCCGCTCAGGACGCCGGGTGGCTCTTCCGTGGCTGCTTGAGCTTGCTCCACACGGTTTCGAGGGCCTGGATGTCGGTGTCGTCGAGGAGGTCGTCGAAGACTTCCGCCAGGGCCGCGCGACGGGTCAAGTCCGCCTCGGCGAAGGCGCGCAGCCCGGCCTCGGTGAGCTCCACCCGCACGGACCGGGCGTCGGTCGGTGACGGGACGCGGTCCGCCAGACCGCGCGCCTGGAGGGCGTCGACGACACGGGAGACCTGGCTGCGGCTGAGCAGGGTCTTCTCGCCCAGGTCGGACGCGGCGACGGGCGTGACCTGCCCGCTCAGCCAGAGCATGACCTCGAACCAGGAGAGCGGAAGGCCATGTGTCCGCTGGAGTGCCCGGTCGACGTGGGCGCTGAGGGTCGTACCCGCCCACACCAGGCCGTAGAAGGCGTGGTCGCGGGGGGACAGGTCTCCCAGGGTGAGCTCGTTGCGCGACATCCCCGCAGTCTACCGGGTTGTGTGTACATGCACGTAGTTATAGTGTGTGCGCACACACGGAACTTGAGCGTGCGAGCAGAAGAGAGACGAGCCCGTGACCTCCGCCCCCACCGTCCTGATCACCGGAACCTCCTCCGGCATCGGCCTGGCGACCGCCGTGGCCGCCGCCCGCGAGGGCTGGAACGTGATCGCCACCATGCGCGACCCGGCCGGGGCGGGTGCCCTGCGCGAGGCCGCCGAGCAGGCGGGCGTCGCCGGCTCCGTGCGCGTCGAGCGCCTCGACGTGACCGACCCCGCCTCCATCACGGCGTGCCTGGACCAGGCGATCGCCATGTACGGGCGCCTGGACGCCCTGGTCAACAACGCCGGCGCCGGCGTGGTCGGCACCGTCGAGCGGAGCGGCTCCGCCCCGTTCCGTGCGGCGATGGAGGTCAACTTCTTCGGCGTCGTGGAGACGACCCGCGCGGCCATGCCGCACCTGCGTGCCTCGCGCGGCAAGGTCGTCACGGTCACCAGCGTCGGCGGCGTCGTCGGGCAGCCTTTCAACGAGGCGTACTGCGCGGCCAAATTCGCCGCCGAAGGCTTTATGGAGTCCCTGGCCCCGGTCGCGGCGACCACCGGCGTGAGCGTCTCGGTCGTCGAGCCGGGCGCGGTGGCCAGCGAGTTCGTCACCAGCCAGAACCTGGACATCCCCGCGCTGCTGGAGGCCGCCGGGCCCTACGCGCCGGCCCTGCAGGCCTACATCGACCGCACCCTGGCGTCCTTCGGCAACGCCCAGAGTGCCGCCGAGGCCGCCGCCTCCGTCGTCGGCGTGCTCACGGCGGAGCGGCCGCCCTTCCGCGTGCAGACCTCCGCGTGGGCGCGCGACTTCGTCGGCACCAAGCTCGCCGACGCCGACGGCTCCGCCGTCCAGGCCCTCACCGGGTCCTGGGTCTCGTCGTCGTGAACGGCAAGGGCGGCGGCGCCCCGGGGTGGGGTGCCGCCGCCCTGTGTGGTGCGGGGTCGCTTTTGGTGCGTGGGTCAGTACGCGGAGTTGACGTTGTCCATGGAGCCGTACTTGTCGGCGGCGTAGGCGCAGGAGGCGGTGATGTTGGCGACCGGGTCGTAGATGTTCCAGGAGGTGCCCTCGACGTGATACGCCTTGAAGGTCGGGTCGATGATCTGGAGCAGGCCCTTGGAGGGGACGCCGTTGACGGCGTTGACGTCCCAGTCGTTGATGGCGTTGGGGTTGCCGGTCGACTCACGCATGACGTTGCGCTTGATGCCGTCGTAGGAGGCGGGGATGCCCTTCGAGCTCAGGATGTCCAGGGACTCCTTGATCCAGCCGTCCAGGTTGTCCGCGTAGGCCTTCTTCGCCGGGGCGGCGGGCTTGGCGGGCTTGAGGGCCTTGCGGTCGGTGGAGCGGTTGGCGCGCTCGTCACCGGCCTTGGTGGTGGTCTTGGCCTTGGCGGTGGTGGTGGCCTGGGTGATGGCGGCGTCGGTGGCCTTGGCCAGCTCGGCCTGCTGCGTGGCACCGAACTCGTTGGCGCTCTGGGCGACGGTCTTGACCGAGTGCGTGTCGGCGGCGGTGGCCGGGACGGCGGCCAGGGCGACAGCGGCACCAGCGGCCACCAGGACAGCGGTGGCGGAGATCTTATGGGCCTTGGGCAGAGCGGTATAACCGGAGATCGTGGAACGCATGGCTGAGGTGAACCTTCCAATCGCGAAGCCGCCGGTGGCCGTCATTGGCGCGAAGTAAATGCGCCGTTTCTCGGTCCACGGCGCCAGGCGACTCCGCAATTGTTAGCGGCGGCGGATCCGGCTGGCAAAGGTGTGACCTACTACGCGACACCCCAAGGAACGAGGTCCAGACCACAACCCAAATGCCCGAAATGCCCCCACAGGCGGGCCGCCACCCCACTACCCCACCTCGTAGGTGACCCAGCTCTCATGGGCGGCCTCACACCTCGGCCCCCTCGCCGTCACCGCACGTCACCCCGCATGTGCGTGCCGTGCGTGGAAGATGCCCCAGCGCAGCAGGCCGTCGCGGCAGGCGTCCACCCATAGGGGCAGGTTCTCCATGAGGCCCGCCAGATAGCCGGGGCTGATGACGTCGCCGAGCTCCGCCGCCCGGCGCCGTGTCTCGTCGGCGAGCCGTATGTAGTGGGTGAGCAGCTGCTCGCTCCGGTCGTCGAAGTCGACGCGTGCCAGCCCGAGCGCGGTGAGCTCGCGGCGATAGAAGGAAGGCGTGGCCAGGGCGTCCACCTCGAGCCGCGCGATCGTCCGGTGCAGGGCCTCCGGAGGGGTGTCCTCGGCCGCCATCAGATCGGTGAAGACCAGGTCGCCCCGGGGGGCCAGCACACGGACCGCCTCGCGCAGCAGCCCCTGGCGGTCGCCGCTGTGGCAGAACGCCTCCTGGGACCACACCACGTCGAAGTACCCGTCCGTGAAGGGAATGTCCTGGAACGACCCCGTGACGACCTCGATCAGGCCGTCCAGCCCGCGCTCCGCGTTGACCTCGCGGTGGTGCTCGTTCTGGTTCTCGCTGATGTTGAGGGCGACGACGCGGCACCCGAAGCGCTCGGCCAGGTAGCGGGTGGGGCCGCCGTAGCCGGAGCCCAGGTCCAGGATCCGGCACGCCGGGCCGAGCGGGGCGAGGCGTTCCGCGATCTTGTCGGCCGCCCGCTCGATCGTCCGCCGGGAGGCGGCCGCGACCGGCTCCCGCTCGTGGGCGTAGATCCCGGTGTGGATGTCCTCGCCGCCCCAGATCCTGGCGTAGAAGGCGTCGACGTCCTCGGTGTCGTAGTAGCGGCGTGTGCTGTCGTCGTGAGACATCGTTTTCCCCAGGGATTTCTTCGCGGAAGTGCTTGTTCTGGCTGTCTGGTGCCTGGGCCTGCTGCCCGGCCCGGCTCATTCACCCGGGAGCAGCCGCCGCAGCAGTTCGTGGCAGGCGGCCGCCTCCTCCGACGCGGGGAAGCGCGCCGTCACGGCGTACTCCCCGCGTTCGAAGAGACCGGTCTCCCACATCCCGGCGCGCAGGCGCAGGAAGTGGAAGTCGGGGAGCGGCGCCGCGGGCTCGTGGACGCCCTCGACGGAGTAGAGGCGGTCGTTCACTCCCGCCGCGCGCAGCGCCGCGCACACCGTCCGCCGGTCCAGCGGTCCGGTCATCCCGTCGTGGCGCTCGTGCCGGCGCTCATGCTCATGCCGGCGCTCGTGCCGGTGCGTGTGAGGTAGCCGTTGTCGATCAGCCATTTCACGCTGAGCTTCGGGGTGGGGGCGCCGGGTACCAGGGCCGGGTCGAGCTGGATCTGCAGGCCGCCGCCGGGCTGCTCGAACCACGCGGCGATGCCGCCCTGCCAGACCGTGAAGGGCTTGGCGACGGTGTAGACGTGGTAGTTGCAGGGGTACTTGTCGTCGATGGTCTGGAGGCTGTCCGGCGGCAGGGCGCGCTGGGAGTACGGGGCGCCGGCGGGGGCGAGGAAGGAGCCGCCCTCGTGGCCGAAGCGGTCGAGCTTCTGGCCGGCCTTCAGCCGGGTCTTGTTCTTGTCGAGCTTGCCGCCGTGCCGGGCGAAGCCGTCGTCCGGCGGGTACTTCCAGGTGGGCTTGCCCGTCCAGTAGGCGCTGAGGAACGCGTCGGGCTTGAGCTTCCCGGTTCTGTCGTAGCCCTTGAGCAGCGGTCCGACGGGCTTCTGCGCGGGGCCGGGGAGGGTGTTGGTGGCAGGGCCGAGCTGGGGGTTCTTCGTGTCGAACGCGCCCGTGCACAGTTTGGCCTGAAGGTCGGCCGCCTTCGTCCCGTCGCCCGCGCCCATGGCGGCCACGGGGACGCGGCTCCGGCTGTCCTCCGCCGCCGGGGCGGCGGTCGCGGGTCCGGTGAGCAGTGCGCCGGTGAGCGTCGCTCCGCAGACCGCCACGAGTAAGCGTATTCGGCTGTTCATTCTCTTCCTTCTCCCCTTCACCCGGGTTCTCGTCGACACACGAAGAGCACGGCGACCTCATGGGTCGCCGTGCTCTCGCATGTTCTCCCGGGTCCCGGCCGTGGAGGCAGGCCAAGATCAGCCAGATGAAGAGGAGGGAATGATTCCGGCCGTTCCCGCGGCTCCCGCGGCTCCCGCGGCTCCCGCGGCTCCCGCCGTTCCCGCGGCCCCGGCCCCGGCCGCCCCGCCTCAGCGGCCGGGAACGCTCACCTTCTTGCCGTTCCGGTCGAGGGGGACCGGGATCGTCTGCGTCTCGACGCTGCGCTTCTGCCGGCCGTCGAGCGGCTTCTGCACGGCGTTGATGTTGAGGGACACGCCCTGGCCGCCGCTGAACTTGCCGCTCGCGAAGGCGCTCACGCCGTCCGCCGTGACCTCGTAGCCGGTCACGTCGACGATGCCGTTGGCCCGGCAGTCGCGGAGGACCTCCTCGATGGGGACGAACCACAGCCAGTGGTTGTCGCCGTCGTGGTTGAGGTCGACCTTCTCGTTGAACCAGACGGCCACGTTTCCGCTGAGGTTGACGGTGGCGGTCCAGTCGATGTCGTACTTCTGGGTGCCGACCACGAGCGACGCCTCGACGACCGACTTCGCGGGGATCTTCAGCGGGAGGTCGACGCTCCAGTTCTGCGTCTCCTTGTGGGTGTACTCCTGCGTGGAGGAGAGGCTGGCCTCGATCGACGTGGTCTCGCTGACCTTGGCGACGGCGGGGATCTCCGCCGAGACCTCCATGGTGACGCCGATCTTCAGCGACTCGGTGACCGAGATCCGCAGGTCCTGCTCGGTGGTCTTGCTCTGCTTGTAGGTGACCTGCTGCTCGACGTCCGTGCCGTTGCGGTAGTTGGTGGCGACGGAGCTGACCTGGCCCGGCACGGGGGAGGGGGCGTTGGGGTCGTAGACGATGCCGCTGTACTTCGCCGAGACCTGGTGCTTGTGGTAGTCGCCGAGGGCGCTCTGCTTGCCGTAGTCGGTGGACGCGGTGAAGCGGCAGCCGTTGGACTTCGGGAATCTCTCCCGGGCCATCCACTTCCCCCACTCGTCCGTTATCTCCTGGAGCGAGCGGACGGCGCCCTTGCCCTTGGCGCTCGCCTGCGGACGGGGAGCGGCGCCGGCGGCGCTCGCGGTCGCTACGGACAGGGGGACGGCGGCCGCGACTCCGACAGCGGGAGCGAGTGCGAGAACGCTGCGTCGGGAGACATAACTCATTGAATTCCGTACCTTCTTGGGGTCGGTGGCGGAGGGGGCGAGTTGCTTGTTGATCATTGGATTCCGCTTTCGCCGCCCTGCATAGGGACTTTGGTCCCGAACACCCCAGGAGCACCGGAAGAAACCCTGGAATCCCCCGACTTGCTCACACCCCGCCGTCGCGCGGACGCGCATGGCCACGGTCAGCGCAGCGCGAACCGCGGCAGCGCCGCGCACCGCCCCTCGACGACGTCGGCCACGTACTCGCCCCACTCGGGCCCGTGCTTGAAGCCGTGACCGGAGTCGCCGCCCACCAGCCAGACGTCCCGGCGGCCCGGGTGCGGGGCGAGCAGGAAGTGCTCGTCCGGGGCCAGCGCGTACGAGCAGACCTCACGGCGCAGGACGGGGGAATCGGCGAGGTGGGGGAGCCGGGCGCGGAGGTAGTCCCGCAGGGCCCGCGGGATCTCCTCGGGGGCCGGGTCGCAGGCGGCGCCCGGGTCGGTCTCCACGTCCGGTACGACCTTGACGCCGAGCTCCCCGACCGCGGGGATGCCGTAGCAGCCGTGCGCCCGGTCCAGCCAGGCCGGCTGTCCCCCGGCCGGGCCCTCGGCCCGCCCCCCGGCCCGTGCCCAGGGGCCCCGCGGCCGTACGTACCAGCTGTCCTGGCGGTACGGGCGGACCGAGGTCAGCCCGGGGAAGAGCGCGGGCAGCGCCGGCCCGACCGCCCAGACCGTCAGGTCGGCGCGCAGCGGCTCGCCGCCCACGACGGCCGTGCCCCCGTCGGGGACGGCGGCACCGCGCAGCAGCTCCGCACCCCGCTCCCGGGCGGACCCGGCGAGCGCGCGGACCGCCGCCCGGGCCAGGAGCACCCCGGCCTCCGGTTCGAACAGGGCCGTGCCGGTCCCGGCGCCGTCGAAGCCGGGGAAGCGGCGGGTCACGGCGTCGGCGGTCAGGGTCTCGACCGGTGCGCCGAGGCCGTGCAGCCGTGCCGCGCTCGCCCGTTCCCACTCGTCGCCGTCGCTGGGGCCCAGGGTGAGGACACCGGTGGGCAGCAGGAGCCGCCGGCCGGTCTCCCGTTCCAGCTCCCGCCACCGCGCGGTCGCCCGGTGGGCCAGGCGCGTGTACCAGTCGTCCGTGCCGTGGGCGAGGCGCAGGATGCGGGTCTCCGCGCTCGAAGGGCCTTCCGTTCCGGGTTCGTTGGGGTCGAGGACGCGCACCGACCAGCCGCGGACGGTGAGCGCGCGGGCGGTGGCCAGGCCGAAGACCCCCGCCCCGACCACCAGGGCCGTACGGGTCACGACGCCATGACCCGCGCTTCGAGATCGGCGGGCAGCGGCGTGAAGAAACGGGCGGCGGTGTCGACGCGCCGGCCCGCGGCGGGCGCCCGCACACCGTCCCAGCGCGGCTCGCCGGTCTCGCCGAGGGCGGTCCACAGCCGGCTCGCGAAGTCCGGCATGACCGGGTGGGCGAGCTGGGCGAGCGTCCGCGCGGCGGCGGCCTCGGCGGCGAGCGCGGCGGCGGCCCGGCCGGAGCCGGGGCCGGTGTCCCGGGTGCGGCTCTGGGCGGCCGCGAAGTCCTGGGCGCAGCTGACCAGTTCGCGCAGCAGCCGGGTGGCGCGGCGGGGGGAGAAGTCCGCGGCGGAGTAGGCGTTCAGGCAGTCCTCGGCGATGCGCTCCAGCAGCCGCAGGAACCGCTCCTGGGACGGCAGGGGCTCGCCCGCCGGTATCGCGCCCCCGGCCTGGGTCTCGATCCGGGTGAACAGGCCGGTCAGCCAGGACTGCCAGCGCCCGGCCAGCTCGTCGTCGGCCAGCTCGTGGAAGCGCTCCCAGCCGAAGGAGGTCCGCTCGCTCTCGGGGCGGTCGTGGGAGAGGACGAAGCGGGCGGTGTCGGCGGGCACGGCGGCCAGCAGGTCGTTGGCCCAGACGGCGTGGCGGCGGCTGGTGGAGAACTTGGACGAGCCCAGCTGGTAGAACTCGTTGGTCACCAGGGCCCGGGGAAGCTGGAAGTCCGCGTCGTAGGCCATCAGCAGGGCGGGCTGGAGCAGGGCGTGGAAGTAGCCGTTGTCGAAGCCGAAGAACTGGACGATCTCGGTCTGCGGGTCGTTCCACACCGAACGCCACTCGTCCGCGTCCCGGCCCGACGCGCGCAGGGCCTCGGCCAGCTCGGCGAAGTAGCCGGGCATCATCTCGGCCCAGACGTAGATCCGCTGGTCCTCGAAGCCGGGGACGGGCATCGGCAGGCCCCAGTCGGTGGGGTGGCTGACGGGGATGTCGGGCAGGCCCCGCTCGATCATGTCCGCGCACAGGGCCTCCAGCTGGGGGCTCATGGCGGTGGCCGCGTGGAAGGCGCGCAGCCGGTCGGCGTACTCACTCAAGGGGAAGACCAGCCGCTCGACGGGGCGCTCCTCGGGCGTGCCGCCGCAGGTGTTGCAGAGGGGGGCGACGACGTCGGTGACCCGGTTGGGCAGTGCGCAGTTCTCGCAGGAGTTGCCGTCGCTGGCGCTGCCGCAGTGCGGGCACTTGCCGGTGAGGTGCGCCTCGAAGAGGTACCGCTCGCAGTCGCCGCAGAACAGGGCCTGCTCGGTGCGGACGCGCAGCGCTCCCCGGTCGTGCAGCCGGGCGAAGAACTCGCCGACGATGCTGCGGTGGAGCTCCGAGCGCCAGGGCCGGACGTAGGCGTCGGGGGTGAAGCGGGCGGAGTCGAAGATCCGGGCGATCTCGTCGGCGAAGCCCTCCGCCATCTCCAGGGGGTCGGTGCCGTCCCGCCGGGCCTTGGTGGGCACATAGCTCTGGTGGAGGTCGGAGCCGGTCACGAACAGGCCGTCGGCGCCGAGCAGTCGGTGGGCGCGGATCCGGATGTCGGCGCCCGAGTAGGGGCCCGACAGATGGCCGAGGTGGAGATCGCCGTTGGGGGTGGGCGGTGCGGCGGTGACCAGGGTGAAGGAGGGCATGACGGGGCTCCGGAGGGGAAGTCTCGGCGGTCTGGAGGGGCGGTACGGGCTTCAGAGGTCGATGGGACCGTGCTCCGTGGGCCAGTACACGGAGAGGAAGACCAGCCGCTCGGTGTCGCTGGTGTTGCGCACGTGGTGCCGGCTGCCGGCCGGGAGCAGCGCGGTGACCTCGGGCCCGACCTCGCACTCCTCGCCGTCGACGGTCAGCACCCCGTGGCCGGAGAGGAACACGAACATCTCGTGGTCCTCGTGGTCGTGCGGATCGGTGGCGCCACCCGGCTCGACGACGGCGCGGCCCACGCCCCAGGGAGCGAGTTCCTCACCGCCGTGCGGGTAGATCTGCTGGAAACGGATGCCGTAGGCGTCGACCAGCTGGTCTTCGCCCGTCTTCCTGATCAGCATGGCTGCTCCGGAGGGTAGGGAAGCGGGAAGAGGAACGGGGGGGATCAGCGCCGGGCGGCCGAGCCGGCCGTGTCGTCGGCGCGGTTGTCGGCGTCGGCGGACCGTCCGGCGCGCGGGATCCCGAAGGTGGTGAACGCGGTGCGCGAGGGCAGGGGGTGGACCTCCCGGCCCGTCAGCGCGTTGAGGATGACGGCCGAGCGCCAGGCGGCGAGCCCCAGGTCGGGTGCGCCGACGCCGTGGGTGTGCCGTTCCGCGTTCTGGACGAAGACGGAGCCGGTGACCGGCCCGTCGAGGGCCAGCCGGTAGTCGGCGTCGACCATCGTCCGTCCGGCCGGGTCCCGGACGAGGAAGGGTTCGAGGCCGCGCAGCAGACCGTCGCTGGGGCGCTCGGCGTAACCGGTGGCGAGGACGACCGCGTCGGTCGTGAGCGTCTCGCGGCCGCCCTCCTGGACGTGCTCCAGCTCCAGTTCGATCCGGCCCTCGCGGGCCCGCCCGCCGCGGACGGCCGTGGCGGGGCGCAGGACGGCGTCGGGCCAGCCGCCGGTCAGGGTGCGCCGGTAGAGCTCGTCGTGGATGTCGCCGAGGGTGTCGGCGCTGATGCCCTTGTACAGCTGCCACTGCCGCGGCAGCAGCTGGTCGCGGGTCTCCTGGGGCAGCCGGCGGAAGAAGCGGGTGTAGTCCGGGGTGAACTGCTCCAGGCCCAGCTTCGAGTACTCCATGGGGGCGAAGGCCGGGGAGCGGCTGATCCACTGGAGGCCCTCGGCGCCCTCGGGCCGGGCGCGCAGCAGGTCCAGGAAGACCTCGGCGCCGGACTGGCCGGAACCGATGACGGTGACGTGGCGCTTCGTGAGCAGTTCCGCGCGGCGGGACAGGTAGTCGGCGGAGTGGAGGGCCGTCACGGCGGGGTCGTCGGTCAACGGCCGCAGCACCGACGGAATGGCGGGTTCCGTGCCGATGCCGAGCACCAGGTTACGGGCGTGGCCGCGACCGGCCAGGACCTCGTCGCCGTTCTCGTAGGTGTAGTCGACGGTGAACACCTGGTGCCGCTCGTCCCATGTGATCGCGTCGACGTGGTGGCCGAAGTGGCACTGGGTCAGTTCCTCGCTCGCCCAGCGGCAGTACGCGTCGTACTCGGCGCGGTGGATGTGCAACTGCTCGGAGAAGTAGAACGGGAAGAGCCGCCCGATCGCCTTGAGGTAGCCGAGGAAGGACCAGGGGCTCGTCGGGTCGACCAGGCTGACCAGGTCGGCCAGGAACGGGACTTGGAGGGTCGTACCGTCGATCATCAGCCCCGGATGCCAGCGGAATTCCTGCGTCCGCTCCAGGAAGGCCGTCCGCAGGCCGGGCACGCTGTCGGCCATCGCGGCGAGCGAGAGGTTGAACGGGCCGATTCCCACGCCCAGGAGGTCGAGCGGCTCCGCCGGGGAGTGCAGGTCTGTCGTCATTCCCACTCTTTCGTGCAGGGGTTCCAGGGGCTCCAGGGGTTCCAGTGGCCGGATTCCAGGGGCCGGAGGCGGAGGCTCGTCACAGGACGGACCGCTCGAACACCTTTGCCCACGTGGAGACGAAAGGCAAGTAATCCTTTGGTATTTGAGTGACTCACGGTGGATTCACCGCAAGCGCGGCCTCTGGGCGATGAGATCTCTTGCCAAAAGCCCGCAGGGCGGGCAGGCTGACGCATCGTGTTCGAACATGATCCAGATCAGGCCACCGAACTGTCCGGCACCCTCCCCGTGACCGAACGCACCCGCCACCGCCGCCTGCGCGAGCAGGGCAGCACGAGCCGGGCCGACCTCGACGCCGTGCTCCGGGCCGGATTCCTGTGCCACCTGGGCGTGGTGGTGGACGGCGTCCCCATGGTCGTGCCCACCGTCTACGGCACGGACGGCACCACGCTCTACTTCCACGGCTCCGTCGCCAGCCGCAGCCTGGTCGCCTCGCCCGGGGCGGCCGTCTGTCTGACGGTCACTCACGTCGACGGCCTGGTCCTGGCCCGGTCCGTCTTCGAGCACGGCGTCAACTACCGCAGCGCCATGGTCTACGGCGTGCCGAGGGCCGTGACCGACCCGGAGGAGAAGCTCGCCGGGCTGCGCTGTCTCACCGAGCACGTCACCCCCGGCCAGTGGGACTACGCCCGCCGCCCCAGCCGCAAGGAACTCGCCGCGACCGCCCTGCTCGCGCTGTCGCTGGAGGAGGCCTCGGTGAAGGTCCGCACCGGCCCGCCCGACGACGGCGACGGTCCCGACGCCGAACTGGGTATCTGGGCGGGCGTCCTGCCCCTCCGGCAGGCCTGGGGCGCCCTGGAGGCCGACCCCGCGCTGGCCGAGGGGATAACCGCCCCCGCCCACCT
>NZ_JAILXP010000158.1 GCF_020740895.1 Streptomyces sp. UNOB3_S3
GGGGAGGCCGGGGGTGCCGGGCCCGGCGGCGGTGTGCACGCGGCCGCGACGATGCTCGCCGGGCCCGGCACCCCCGGCCTCCCCGGCGCGGCCCCGCAGCCGCCGCAGTCGCAGCCGCCCCAGGCGCCCGGCGCCCCGCAGGGCGCTCCGCAGCCGCCGCAGGCCCCCGCCTACGGTTACCCGCAGGCCGCCCCGACCGGGCTGCCCACCGTCGGGCCGGGCTATATGGCGGTGCTCCGTTACCGTGCCCAGGACGGGTCCGAGCAGCAGATCATCCGGCGCAGCGCGCCCGGTACGCCGCATCCCGAGTGGCAGATCCTGCACGAGCTGCGGGCGATGAACGTGCCGCCGCAGCAGGTGCTGGAGCTGCACACGGAGCTGGAGTCGTGTGATCTGCCCGGTGGGTACTGCGCGCGGATGATCCGTGAGACGTGGCCGCAGGTGCGGATCAGCCACACCGCGCCGTACGGGCGTGACCACGCCACCCGTCAGCAGGGCATGCGTCATCTCGTGGCGCACCAGGGCGAGCTGCACCAGGTCGCGGACGGTCCCGCGCGGCCCGCGCCGAATCCGGTGCCGGTGCCGCATCCGGGCGCGGTCCAGCCGGCGCCGCCGGTCGGGCCGGACGTGATCGGGCGGGAGCTGGCGGAGGCGTTCGGTCCGCAGGGGGTGTTCCGGTTCGACCAGCGGGCCGTGTCCCGGCAGGGTGTGCCGGAGGTCGTCGCGCAGACGCTGGTCTGGGCGGGGCTGCCGGCCGATTTCGGGCCGTTCTTCTGGGCGCAGGCGCAGCCGGGCCGGCCGGTGCCGACGCTGGCGGAGCTGGCAGCCGAGCGCGGGGTGCGGCCGGCGGCGGACGCGGGCTCGTACCTGGTGATGGGCGGGGACTACGGCCGTCAGCTGTGTGTGCAGTACGGTACGGCGCACATCGTGGCGGTTCCCCTTGAGGCGGGGCCGGACGGTCACCCCGTGCCGCCGCAGTTCGTCAACACGAGCCTGCCTCAGTTCGTTCGCTCTTTGGCGCTGCTCGGGAAGATGTGGCGGTGGCGTTACGGGCTGACGCCGGAGCAGGCCGGGCGCTGGACCGTGGACTTTCAGGAGCAGCTGGCCGCGTTGGACCCGGCCGCTCTGTCCACGCCGGAGAACTGGTGGGCCGTGCTGTTGGAGCAGATGTGGGACGGTCTCTTCTAGCGGCCGGGCCGGCGGTCGGTGAGGCGTGCCCGGACGGCGGGGTGTGCCCGGTCCCCGGATCGGGGCCGGGCGCCCGGTGTCGCGGAGTGTCGCGTCATGGGCGCTCCGGTTGTCCGGGAATGATGGACGCCGACCTGTCGCATACCGGATTTCCGGATATAAGGGGCTACAAGGATGAGTTCACCGGTGTCTCCTGACGGTTTCGCTGTCGTACGAGGCCGTGGTTACCGGCCCGAGCAGGTCGACCGCACGGTGGGGGAGTTCGCCCGGCAGCGGGATTCCGCCTGGGAGCGGGCCGCTCGGCTGACGGTCCTGGCGCGGGAGATGGAGGACGAGGTGCGGCGCCTCGCCCAGGTCGTCGCCAAGCTGCCGCCGCAGACGTACGAGACCCTCGGCCCGCGTGCCCAGGGCCTGGTGACCACGGCCGAGCTGGAGGCGGCGGGGCTGCGCGAGCGTTCCGAGGCCGAGGCGCTGGGCCTGCAGGAGGCGGCGGAGGGCCATGCGCGTTCGGTGCGGGACTCGGCGCACGAGTTCGCGGTGGCGGTGCGCGCCGAGGCGGAGGAGTGGGCGCGGCAGGCGCAGCTGGCCGCCCAGACGGTCGCGGACGACCTGCGGACCACGGTGCGTCAGGAGACGACGGAGCGGCGCGAGGAGTCGCTGGCGGCGCTGAAGGAGATGCGGCAGCGGAGCGCCCACATCCTGGCCGAGCAGGAGAAGGAGCACGCCGAGCGCTGGGACGCGGCGGGGCGGGAGATCGCCGAGCGCGAGGCGGCGATGGACGCCCGGGTGGCGGCGCTGGAGGAGTACGCGCGGACGGCGCTGGGTGACGCGCGGCGCCGGTACGCGGACACGGAGGAGGCCGCTCGGCACGGCCAGGAGGACGCCGAGGCGCAGGCGGCGGCGGTGATCGCGCAGGCGCGGGTGCGCGAGGAGCGCATCGCGCGGGACACCGAGCGGGTGCTGCGCGAGCACGAGGAGCGGCGTGAGGAGCTCAAGTCGCACATGGCGCACGTCCGGCACAGCCTGGCGGCCCTGACGGGCAAGCCGGTGGCGGAGGACGTGGCGGCGAACGAGTAGGCGGGCAGCGGACGGCCCCGCCTCCCTTCGGTGAATGCCAGGGGGGCGGGGCCGTCGCGCGTCCTGTTACTTCTTGGTGGGTGTGGCCGAGGGCGTGGCCGGGGCCGGGCTCTGTGTCGCGGGGGCCGCGACGGTCAGCTCCAGGTCGAGGATCGCGCCGTCGGTCGTGGTCAGGTGCAGGATGTACGTTCCGGCGTGCTCGTCCGTGAACAGCTTCGGCAGGGTGACGTAGCCGTTCTCGTCCGTCTTGACGAGGGTGACGCGGCGCTGCGGTGTGTCGCCCCCGTCGAGGAAGTACGGGCCGGTCGTGGCGGGGGTCTTGCCGTCGCGCTCCAGGACGGTGACGGTGACCATCGCGCCGGCGGCGGCCTTGCCCTTGTCCTTGTCGAGGGCCTTGAGCTTGATCTGCTCCTTGAAGGAGCTCTTCGGAGCGGCCGTCAGGTCGCCCTTGCCGTCGCGCTCCAGGGAGGTGGCGCGCGGGGCGGGTACGGCCTTGACGGTGCCGGCGAAGTCGGTGGTGATCTTCGCGCCGCCCTTGCCGTCGACGGTGGCGCGGACGGTGAAGTCGCCGGGGACGTCGCCCGCGGTGAGCTTCGGTGCGACGGCCTTGCCGTCCTTGTCGACGGTGACGGTGGCGGTGCGGTTGTCGCCCTCGAAGCGGGCGCCGGTCCTCAGGCCGACGACCTCGAACGTGACGCGGGTGCCCGCCGGGGCGGCCTTTCCGTCGGCGGTCAGGGCGCGGACGGCCGGCTGCTCGGCGAAGGTCTCGCCGGCCGTGGCCGTCAGCTGCTCGTCGCCGACGCGGTCGAGGCGGGAGACGGCGGGCGGCTTGGGCTTGTCCGGAGTGGGCTTGTCGCCGCCGCCACCGGGCTTGTCCGGCTTGCTCGGGTTGTCGGGCTTGGGCTTGTCCGGGGTCGGCTTGTCCGGAGTCGAGGGCTTCGAAGGCTTCGAGGGCGTACCGGGCTTGGTGGTGCCCGTACCGCTGCCGCCACCGTTGACCGGCGGTACCGGTGTGGGCTTCGGGCCGCTCCACGGCGGGGTCGGCCCGGTGGACGTCCCGGTGCCGGTCCCGGTGTCGGGCGTGGTGCCGACCTGGCCGCTCTGGTACGTCCGCATCCAGGCGAGCACGGCGTTCACGTACTCGCGGGAGTTGTTGTAGCTGAGGATGGCCCGGTCGAGGTCGGCGGGGTCGCGCAGGTCCTTGTTGCCGGCGCAGAGGTAGCGGGCGGTGCCCGCGGCCGCGTCGAAGATGTTGTTGGGGTCGGCCTTGCCGTCGCCGTTGCCGTCGACGCCGTAGCTCTCCCAGGTGGAGGGGATGAACTGGGTCGGCCCGACGGCCCGGTCGTACTGGGCGTCGCCGTCCCAGCGGCCGCCGTCGGTGTCCTTGATCTCCGCGAACTGGCCGCCCGTCAGCCGGGGCCCCAGGATCTGTCTCTCCGTCGTGCCGTCCGAGCGCAGGCCGTAGGAGGCCGCGTGCTCGGACTCCACCTTTCCGATGCCGGCGACGAGCTGCCACGGGATGTGGCAGCCCGGGTAGCGCTCGGCGGCGAGCTTCTCGGCGTTCTTGTAGGCGGCGAGGGCGGTCACCGGGATGCCCGTGCTGCCGTCGGGGGTGTCACCGCGGCCGGCGGGGCTGCCGGGCTTGCCGGAGGCGCCGGGTCGCGGGACGAGGTCGGGGAGGGTGAGGTTGGGGACGCCGTGCGGCTTCCGCTGCGGATTGTCGGGCCCGGGGGACGGGTCGCCGCCGAACGCGCCGCTGGCGGGGCTGGCGCCCACCGCGGCGGTCGTGAGGCTGGCGACGAGCAGAGCAGTGCACAGTCCCTGGCGGGAGACGCTCGCAGCGCGGGTACGAAGTATCTTCACGGAGGCTGCTTCCTCGGGAGACCGGCGGCCGGGTGAAGGGGGTCGCCCGTCTCCCCCCTCGGCCATAGACCCGAACACTAATTCCCAGTGGCCGCAGTTGTCTTGTCCGGGGACTGGCTTCACAGATTCTTCGCCGGTCCGCCGCCCGCAAGTGGCCGTCCGGAGCGGGCACTTCCCTCTCGGTGCGCACGCGGCGCGTCCTCGGTGCGTAGCGGAGCTCCAGCCTCCGTCAGGGTCGGCCCCTGCGAACCCCTAGGGGGATCGCCGTACGTTCTCCTCCCTCCGGTTCGTACCGCAGGAGGAGGAGCGGGGCCCGGGCCGCCGCCTACATTTCTGAGGGCGGCCGCAGTGCCGGGGTGGGGTTGTCCCCACCTCGAAGACAGGGACGGGCACCATCGCCGCCGCCTTCGCCAGTCAGCACCCTTGAACCCGTTACAGCCCCTGCCGGGGCTCCTCGGCATGAGCCCGCACACCCGTATATAGGAGAAGCACACCGTGACAACCGCTGTATCGATTCCCACGACCGGGGGCACCGGAGGTCAAGCGGCCGTCGCGGCGAGGGCCCGGCAGGTCGTCAAGGCGTACGGGTCCGGGGAGACCCGGGTCGTCGCCCTCGACCACGTGGACGTGGACATCGCCCGGGGGCGGTTCACGGCCATCATGGGCCCGTCGGGCTCCGGCAAGTCCACGCTGATGCACTGTCTGGCCGGGCTCGACACCGTCTCCTCGGGGCAGATATTCATCGACGACACCGAGATCACGGGCCTGAAGGACAAGAAGCTCACGCAGCTGCGCCGGGACCGGATCGGCTTTATCTTCCAGGCGTTCAACCTGCTGCCGACGCTCAACGCCATCGAGAACATCACGCTCCCCATGGACATCGCCGGCCGCAAGCCCGACCGGGCCTGGCTGGACCGGGTCGTGGAGACCGTCGGCCTGTCCGGGCGGCTCAAGCACCGCCCCAACCAGCTCTCCGGCGGTCAGCAGCAGCGCGTCGCCGTGGCCCGCGCCCTCGCCGCCCGGCCGGAGATCATCTTCGGTGACGAGCCCACCGGCAACCTCGACTCGCGCTCCGGCGCCGAGGTCCTCGGCTTCCTCCGCCGCTCGGTGGACGAACTGGGCCAGACCATCGTCATGGTGACGCACGACGCCGTCGCCGCCTCCTACGCGGACCGCGTCCTCTACCTCGCCGACGGGCGCATCGTCGACGAGATGCACTCCCCGACGGCGGACGCCGTCTTCGAGCGCATGAAGAAGTTCGACGCCCGTGGGCGGGTGTCGTGACCGTCCTCAAGACCTCCCTGCGCAACGTTCTCGCGCACAAGGGACGCATGGCGCTCTCCGCCGTCGCCGTCCTGCTGTCGGTGGCGTTCGTGTGCGGCACGCTCGTCTTCACCGACACCATGAACGCCACGTTCGACAAGCTCTTCGCGTCCACCGCCGCCGACGTCAGCGTCTCCCCGGAGAAGGGCGACGACGCCCAGGAGACCGGCCGCCCGGAGACCGTCCCCGCGTCCCTGGCGCCCCGCCTCGCCCAGGTCGCCGGTGTCGCCAAGGTCGAGCCGCACGCCACCAGTAAGCAGCTGACCGCGGCCGACGCGAAGAACAAGAGCATCAGCCCCGAGTCCGGCGCCCCCACCGTCGGCACCAACTGGGACGAGAGCCAGAAGAAGTCCGTCGAGATCACCAGCGGCCACGAGCCGCGCGGCGCCGGCGAGGCAGTCCTGGACGCCGACACCGCCGCCAAGCACGGCCTGAAGACGGGCGACAAGCTCCGGATCATGGCGGCTCCGGGCGACTTCTCCGTGACGATCGTCGGCATCGCCACGTACAGGACCACCAACCCGGGCGCGGCCGTCCTCTACTTCGACACGCCCACCGCGCAGGCCCGGCTGCTCGGCACCGGCGGCGCCTACAGCGGCTACGGGCTGACCGCCGCCTCCGGCGTCAGCCACGAGCAGCTGAAGAAGAACGTCACCGCCGCCCTCGGCACCGACGGCGCGGGCTACGCGGTCCGGACCGCCGCCGAGACCAAGGCCGAGAACAAGAAGGACATCGGCTCCGTCCTCGACGTCATGAAGTACGCGCTGCTGGGCTTCGCCGGCATCGCCGTCCTCGTGGGCGTCTTCCTGATCGTCAACACCTTCTCCATGCTCGTCGCCCAGCGCACCCGCGAGATCGGCCTGATGCGGGCCATCGGCTCGAGCCGCTCGCAGGTCCTGCGGTCCGTGCTGGCGGAGGCGGTCCTCCTCGGCGTCGTCGGCTCGGTGCTGGGCATCGGTGGCGGCATCGCCCTGGCCGTGGGGCTGATGGAGCTCATGGGCTCCATGGGCATGAACCTCGACACCTCCGAGCTCACCGTCAAGGCCACCACGCCCGTCGTGGGCCTCCTCCTAGGCGTCGTCGTCACCGTGCTCGCCGCGTTCCTGCCCGCCCGCCGGGCCGGGAAGATCTCCCCGATCGCCGCCCTGCGCGACGCGGGCACCCCCGCCGACGGCAAGGCCGGCCGGATCCGGGCCGCCATCGGCATCGCCCTCTCGGCCGCCGGCGGCGCCGCGCTGCTGGCCGCCGCGAACGCGGACTCGCCCTCGGCCGGCTCGGGCCTGCTGGGCCTGGGCGTCCTGCTCACCCTCGTCGGCCTCGTGGTCGTCGGCCCGCTGCTGGCCGGCTTCGTGGTCCGCGTCCTCGCCGCCGTCGTCCTGCGGGTCTTCGGCCCCGTCGGCCGGCTCGCCGAGCGCAACGCCCTGCGCAACCCGCGCCGCACGGGCGCCACCGCCTCCGCCCTGATGATCGGCCTCGCGCTGGTGGCCGCCCTGTCGGTGGTCGGCTCCTCCATGGTCGCCTCGGCCACGGACCAGCTCGACAAGTCCGTCGGCGCGGACTTCATCGTCCAGAGCGACAACGGGCCGCTCACCCCGGCCCAGAGCAAGGCCGTCCGCCGGGCCTCCGGCATCGCCCACTTCACGACCATCACCACGGTCAAGGCCAAGCTCGCCCTCCCCGACGGCACGTCCGTCACCGAAGGCCTGAACGCCTCCGAGCCCACCTACGGCGAGGACCTGCGCACGGAAACCGTGCAGGGCACCTTCGCCGACGCCTGGGGCAAGGACGCCATGACCGTCCCCGAGGGCTTCGCCAAGGACCACGGGATCAAGCCCGGCGACCGGCTGACCGTCACGATGACCGGCGGCCGGGAGGCGAAGCTCCAGGTCAAGGCCATCACCTCCGACGACACCAGCATCAACAAGGGCGGGATGTTCATCGGCCTCGACACCGCCCGGCAGTACCTGCCGGCGGACCGGATGCCGCTCGACATGCTGATCCTCGCCAAGGCCACCGACGGCCACGCGAAGGAGGCCGCCGCCTCCCTCAAGGCCGCCGTCGCCGACTACCCGCAGATCAAGGTCCGCGACCAGGCCGACTACAAGAAGCTCATCCAGGACCAGGTCGGCCAGCTGCTCAACATGATCTACGGCCTGCTGGCCCTCGCGATCATCGTGGCCGTCCTGGGCGTCGTGAACACCCTCGCCCTGTCGGTCGTCGAGCGCACCCGCGAGATCGGCCTGCTGCGCGCCATCGGCTTCTCCCGCCGCCAGCTGCGCCGCATGATCCGTCTGGAGTCGGTGGTCATCGCCCTCTTCGGCGCCCTCCTCGGCCTCGGCCTGGGCATGGCCTGGGGCACCACGTCCCAGCGGCTGCTGGCCACCCAGGGGCTGGGCGTGCTGGACATCCCCTGGCCGACGATCACCACGGTCTTCCTCGGCTCCGCGGTGGTGGGCCTGCTCTCCGCCCTGATCCCGGCGTTCCGGGCGGGACGGATGAACGTCCTGAAGGCGATCGCCACGGATTAGCAGGCTGCTGCCCGAGGGGGAACGACGGCCCGGACGCGCCACGGGGGTGCGGGTCCGGGCCGTTCGCCGTCGCGGCGGTGCCGGACCGGCCACCGCCCCGCGCAGCGGCCCGGCGGGTGTCGGCCCTCCGTCGTAGGCTGGAACCCCCGGCCCGGCGCCCCCACAGCCCGCGTCGGGCTACTCGCGTTGTCCACCCCGGGACGGGATGCCCTTCATGAGCCTGCACGGTCTGCTCGACGCCGTCGTCAACGATCCGGCGCTCGCCGAGGCGGTGAAGGCCGCGGGCGACGGAAACCGGCCGCACGTCGACCTGGTCGGCCCGCCCGCCGCCCGTCCCTTCGCGATCGCCGCGCTCGCCCGGGACGCGGGCCGGCCCGTGCTCGCCGTGACCGCCACCGGCCGGGAGGCCGAGGACCTGGCGGCGGCCCTGCGCTCGCTCCTCCCGGAGGACGCCGTCGTCGAGTACCCCGCGTGGGAGACGCTGCCGCACGAGCGGCTGTCCCCGCGCTCGGACACCGTCGGCCGCCGCCTCGCCGTGCTGCGCCGCCTCGCGCACCCCAGCAAGGACGACCCGGCCGCGGGGCCCGTCAGCGTCGTCGTGGCACCCATCCGTTCCGTGCTGCAGCCGCAGGTCAAGGGCCTGGGCGACCTGGAGCCGGTGAGCCTGCGCACGGGGCGGAGCGCCGACCTCGAAGAGATCGTGGACGCCCTCGCCGCCGCCGCGTACGCCCGCGTCGAACTGGTCGAGAAGCGCGGTGAGTTCGCCGTGCGCGGCGGCATCCTCGATGTGTTCCCGCCGACCGAGGAACACCCCCTGCGCGTCGAGTTCTGGGGCGACGACGTCGAGGAGATCCGCTACTTCAAGGTCGCCGACCAGCGCTCCCTGGAGGTCTCCGAGCACGGCCTGTGGGCCCCGCCCTGCCGTGAGCTGCTGCTGACCGACGAGGTCCGGACGCGGGCCGCGGCCCTCGCCGAGGACCACCCCGAGCTCGGCGAGCTCCTCGGCAGGATCGCCGAGGGGATCGCGGTCGAGGGCATGGAGTCCCTCGCGCCCGCCCTCGTCGACGACATGGAGCTGCTCCTGGACGTGCTGCCGGCCGGCGCGATGGCCGTGGTCTGCGACCCCGAGCGGGTCCGGACCCGGGCCGCCGACCTGGTGGCCACCTCCCAGGAGTTCCTCCAGGCCTCGTGGGCCGCCACGGCCGGCGGCGGAGAGGCCCCCATCGACGTGAACGCCGCGTCCCTGTGGAGCATCGCCGACGTCCGCGACCGGGCCCGCGAGCTCGGCGTGATGTGGTGGTCGGTCACGCCGTTCGCCTTCGGCGACATCGAGCACAGCGCCGCCGCGGACGAGGAGTCGGACGGGGACACCCTCAAGCTGGGCATGCACGCCCCCGAGACCTACCGCGGCGACACCGCCCGCGCCCTGGCCGACACCAAGGGCTGGGTCGCCGACGGCTGGCGCGCGGTCTTCCTCACCGAGGGCCACGGCCCCGCCGCCCGTACGGCCGAGGTGCTGGCGGGCGAGGGCATCCCCGCCCGCCTCGACGCGGACCTGCCCCAGCTGACGCCGGCCCTCGTCCACGTCTCCTGCGCGAGCCTCGACAGCGGCTTCATCGACCCCGCCCTGAAGATCGCGGTGCTCACCGAGGCCGATCTCACCGGCCAGAAGTCCGCCAGCAAGGACCTGGGCCGGATGCCGGTCCGCCGCCGCAAGACCATCGACCCGCTGACCCTCCAGGCCGGCGACTACATCGTCCACGAGCAGCACGGCGTCGGGCGCTACCTGGAGATGGTCCAGCGCACCGTCCAGGGCGCCACCCGCGAGTACCTGCTCGTCGAGTACGCCCCCGCCAAGCGCGGCCAGCCCGGCGACCGCCTCTACATCCCCACCGACCAGCTGGAGCAGGTCACCAAGTACGTCGGCGGCGAGGCCCCCACCCTCCACCGGCTGGGCGGCGCCGACTGGACGAAGACCAAGGCGCGCGCCAAGAAGGCCGTCAAGGAGATCGCCGCCGACCTGATCAAGCTCTACTCGGCCCGGATGGCCGCCCCCGGCCACTCCTTCGCGCCCGACACGCCCTGGCAGCGCGAGCTGGAGGACGCCTTCCCCTACGCGGAGACGCCCGACCAGCTCACCACCATCGCCGAGGTCAAGGAGGACATGGAGAAGTCCGTCCCCATGGACCGCCTGGTCTGCGGCGACGTCGGCTACGGCAAGACCGAGATCGCGGTCCGCGCGGCCTTCAAGGCCGTGCAGGACGGCAAGCAGGTGGCCGTGCTGGTGCCCACCACCCTGCTGGTGCAGCAGCACTTCGGCACGTTCTCCGAGCGCTACTCCCAGTTCCCGGTGTCCGTGAAGGCGCTGTCCCGCTTCCAGTCGGACACCGAGGCGAAGACGGTGCTGGAGGGCCTGCGCGAGGGCTCGGTGGACGTCGTCATCGGCACCCACCGCCTCTTCTCGTCCGAGACGAAGTTCAAGGACCTGGGCCTGGTCATCGTCGACGAGGAGCAGCGCTTCGGCGTCGAGCACAAGGAGCAGCTGAAGAAGCTGCGCGCCAACGTCGACGTGCTGACGATGTCCGCCACGCCCATCCCGCGCACCCTGGAGATGGCGGTCACGGGCATCCGCGAGATGTCCACGATCACCACCCCGCCGGAGGAGCGGCACCCGGTGCTGACCTTCGTGGGGCCGTACGACCAGAAGCAGATCGGCGCGGCGATCCGGCGCGAGCTGCTCCGCGAGGGCCAGGTCTTCTACATCCACAACCGGGTGGAGTCCATCGACCGGGCCGCCGCGCGGCTGCGCGAGATCGTGCCGGAGGCGCGGATCGCCACGGCGCACGGCCAGATGTCGGAGTCGGCGCTGGAGCAGGTCGTGGTCGACTTCTGGGAGAAGAAGTTCGATGTGCTGGTCTCGACGACGATCGTCGAGTCGGGCATCGACATCTCCAACGCCAACACCCTCATCGTCGAGCGCGGCGACAACTTCGGCCTGTCGCAGCTCCACCAGCTGCGCGGCCGTGTGGGCCGCAGCCGCGAGCGCGGCTACGCCTACTTCCTCTACCCGCCGGAGAAGCCGCTCACCGAGACCGCGCACGAGCGGCTGGCCACCATCGCCCAGCACACGGAGATGGGCGCGGGCATGTACGTCGCCATGAAGGACCTGGAGATCCGCGGCGCGGGCAATCTCCTCGGCGGCGAGCAGTCCGGCCATATCGCGGGCGTCGGCTTCGACCTCTACATCCGGATGGTCGGCGAGGCCGTCGCGGACTACCGGGCGTCCGTGGAGGGCGGCGAGGAGGAGCCGGAGGCGCCGCTGGAGGTGAAGATCGAGCTGCCCGTCGACGCGCACGTCCCGCACGACTACGCGCCGGGCGAGCGGCTGCGCCTCCAGGCCTACCGGGCCATCGCCTCGGCCAACTCCGAGGAGGACATCAAGGCCGTCCGCGAGGAGCTCACCGACCGCTACGGCAAGCTGCCGGAGCCCGTGGAGAACCTGCTGCTGGTCGCCGGGCTGCGGATGCTGGCCCGTGCCTGCGGGGTCTCCGACATCACCCTCCAGGGCGCCAATGTGCGCTTCGGCCCGGTGGAGCTGCGCGAGTCCCAGGAGCTGAGGCTCAAGCGGCTCCACCCGCGCACGGTGATGAAGCCCGCCACCCAGCAGATCCTGGTGCCGCGCCCGGCGACCCGGCCCATCGGCGGCAAGCCGCTGGTCGGGCGCGAGCTCCTCGCGTGGACCGGGGAGTTCCTCACCACGATCCTCGGCTGAGCGCCCCGAGGGGGCGCGGGCCGGGCCCCGGCCTACCCGGCGTGCCGCAGCACGGCGTAGCCGCTCTCCGTGCCGAGCACGGTGTACGTCGCCCCCGGGTGCCGGGTCCGCGCGTCCGCGATCAGGTCCTGCGGGGTCCGGCCGTCGGTGACGCGCAGCGCGATGTAGTCGGGGACGATGCCGCGGGTGTCGCCTATCCAGAAGACCCGGCAGCGGTGGACGAGCCGGCTTATGGGGGTGATGTCGGCCTCGACGGTGGCGTTGTCGGGGATCCGGTCGAAGAGGCGCTCCGCGGCCTTGACGCCCTCGGGTATCCGGTAGGTGTCGGGCACGGTCAGGGAGTACAGCGGCAGGGACGCGCTGAGCGCGAGGGCCGCGGCGAGGACGGCGGCGGGCAGCTGGTGGGCGTAGCGGCGCAGCCAGCGGCGGCCGGCGCCGCGCGCCGTGGCGAGCGCGTCGGCGAGGGCGATGAAGACGATGGGCATCAGGACGGCGCTGTAGTGCCAGTCGGTGCCCCAGTAGTGGTCGTCGTGGGAGGCGAGCCGCCAGCCCAGGGTGGGCAGGGCGACGAGCAGCACCGGTGAGCGCAGGGCCAGCAGTCCGGTGGTGGGCAGCAGGATCCACAGCAGGGTGCGGAGGGCGGTGTCGAGGGGAATCGTGGGCGCGGGTCCGCCGTCGCCGCTGAGCTTGTTCCAGTAGTCGTACGAGCCGCTGTTGTTGAAGCCGGGGATGATCACGCCGAGGGCGAGGGCGGTGGCCGCCAGCCCGAAGGCGACCAGCCCGGAGGCGAGGGCCATGGCCCGTGGGTCGCGGCCCGTGCCGCGCAGCCGGAGGAGGATCACCACGCCGATGGCCGCCGCCGTGACTCCGAGGTCCTCCTTGACCAGGGCCAGCGGCGCCGCCCAGAGCACCGCGGCCGTCCACCGGCGGCGGACGAGCGCCTCCAGGGAGAAGGCCAGCAGCGGCATGGCGAAGGCGATCTCGTGGAAGTCGAATTCGACGGCGCGCTGGACTCCCCAGGACAGTCCGTAGGCGATGCCGATCGCGAGTCCCCGGCCGCGGCCGAGGAGGTGGGCGGCGAGGCGGGTGACCGGCACGGCCGACAGCGCGAACAGCGCGGCCTGCACCACGAGGAGGGTGACGGGTGTGGGGAAGACCCGGTAGAGCGGGGCGATCAGCGCGGTGACGGGGCTGAAGTGGTCGCCGAGGATATTGGTGCCGGGGCCCTTGAGGTCGGCTATGGGTGCCCGCAGATGGGCGTAGGCCTGTATCGCCTGCTCGAAGATGCCCAGGTCCCAGGACATGGTGAGCATCCGCAGATAGCGGCTGACGGACAGGGCGGCGTAGAGGACGAACAGGACGGCGCCCACCCAGTAGGGGTCCAGGCCCGGTGCGCGCAGCCGGGCGGACAGGGGGCGGCCGGGTGGTGTGGCCTCGGCCCGGCTGTGGCCTGCTGCCGACACGTCGGCGGTGGCCGAGTCCATGGCGGGTCCTCTCTTCCTTGCGGCTTCCGGGGCTTCGTACCCCTTGGCTGGCTTCAGCCGGTTTTCTTGCGGTCCGTGCGCTCCGCTGGTCTTGAAGTATGCGTCCTCGGCGGCGGGCGTCACGATGCCGTCGCACGCCAAGATCCGGCACCCGCTTTGGCGCCCGATCCCGTGGCTGGGCCGGACGTACGCCCGGTGCCACTCTCCCGGGAGGCTCGCGGGGTGTTCGCGCATCCCGGCGGACCGCGAATCGTTGGCCGAATCAGTGGCTCGGGCCACGCGGACTGCCTACCATCGATCAACGCCAGGCCGATGGACCGCACGTCGCGGGGTTCCGCCCCGCCCCTGCTCGACGCCCCTGCTCACCGCATGCCGCACGATCTCTGTCGCCGGGAGGCTTCATGATCCGCCGCAGGACAGCGCTCTCCGTCTCCGCCGCCGGGCTCCTCGCCGCCGTACCCCTGCTCACCGGCTGCGGCTCCACACCGCATCCCGGTGCCGCCGCCGTGGTGGGCAAGGACCGGATCACCGTCGCCCAGCTCCAGAACCAGGTCGAGGACGTGCGCGACGCGCAGCGCTCCTCGCCGCAGGGGCGGCAGCTGCTGGCGAGCAGCGCCCGGCTCAGCCAGGACACCCTGGTGCGGCTGATCCAGTACCGGGTCATCGAGGCCGCCGGCCGCGACAACGGCATCGACGTCACCCGGCGGGAGATCCAGGAGCGCCGGGAGGAGGTCGAGAAGCTGCTCGGCGGCCCGGCGGCGGTCGACAGCCGGTTCCTCGCGGCCGGGATCGCCCCCGACCAGATCGACCAGGAGCTCCTCGCCGGGCTCGTCCGCGCCAAGCTGGAGAAGAAGCTGGGCCAGGCCCGTACCGTCGACACGCTGATGAAGACGTCCGAGGCCCTGCGCGTCGACGTCAATCCGCGCTACGGCACCTGGGACGCCAAGCGCGGCACGGCCCGGACCGTCCAGGAGCCCTGGCTGCGCCCCGCCGGGCAGCCCGCCCCCGAGCAGCCGGCCTGAGCGCGCCCCGTAAGGGGCGCGGGGAACTGCGCGACCAGCCACGGGCGGTCCGCGGTTGCCCGACCGCTCTCCGGACCGCTCTCCCGGCGGAGCCTTTAGGCTCGGCCGTGTGACTGACCGTGTGAACGCCCCCGCCGATGCCCCCGGGGGCGACCCCCTCGGCCGTATCGTCCTGCTGACCACCAGCCACCGGGTCGCCCCCGGTCTGCTGTCCTGGCCGGCGTGGCAGACGCTGCGCGCCGCCGACCGGGTGCTGTGCGCCGACGCCGGCCACCCCCAGCTGCCGTATCTGGGGGAGGCCGGCGTCGTGGTCGAGCACGCGTCGCCCGCCGCGCGGGAGCTCGTCGACTACTGCGCGGCGGGCGGGCGCACCGCCGTGGTGCTCACCTCCGCCGAGGGCGAGTCGGCCCTGACCGACGGCCTGGCCCGGCTGGCCGGCTCCGGCCGGGAGTCGATGCCCGCGCTGGAGCTGCTCCCCGGCTCGTACGACCTGCCCGGCGCCCGGCTGCTCGACCTGGTGCAGGTGATGGACCGGATCCGGGTGTCCTGCCCGTGGACCGGGATCCGCACCCACGAGGACCTGGCGAAGTACGGGCTGGAGGAGATGTACGAGCTCCTGGAGGCCATCGAGACCGGGGACCGGGAGGCGCTCCGGGAGGAGCTGGGCGACGTCCTGCTCCAGGTCGTCTTCCACGCCCGGATCGCCCAGGACGACCCGGACGAGCCGTTCTCCGTCGACGACGTCGCCGCCGGCATCGTCGACAAGCTCATCCACCGCCATCCGCACGTCTTCGGCGAGGAGTCCGCGGAGACGCCGGAGGAGGTCAAGGCGCACTGGATGCGGACGAAGGCCGACGAGAAGCGCCGGGAGTCGGTCACCGAGGGCGTGCCGCTGGGCCAGCCGGCACTGGCCCTCGCCGCGAAGCTCGCCTCCCGGGCCCGCCACGAGCGGCTGGAGGTGGCCCTGCCGGACGGGGACGGCGTGGGCTACGAGCTGCTGGCCCTGGCCGTACGGGCGGAGGCGGCCGGCGTCGAGCCGGAGACCGCCCTGCGGGCCGCCGCGCGCACCTACCGCGACGCGATCCGGGCCGCGGAGGAGGCCCGGGGAGGGGCCCCGGAGTAGCGCGGACGGGGCGTTCGCTCACTCGTTCGGCCCAGTGGCGGTCTTGACGGCGCGGCCAACGGGTACCCGGATTCCATGCGCACTGAGCCCCTCGTCACAGCCCCGGCCCTCGCCGCTCCCGCTCAGCTCGGCGGGATCGCCCCCTTCATCGTGGGGCTCTTCGTCGTCGCCATCCTGATCGGCGCCATCGTCGTCGGCCGGAGGGTGCGCGACCGGGAGCCCCCGCCGCCGAGCCAGCCGCAGCGCCGTCAGGGCGCCTGGCAGACCCGGCAGGAGCACGACCAGGGGCCCTCGTCTCCCGACCACGGTCCGGGGCACACCCACGACGAGGAGTCGGTGGGGTACGTCACCGAGCACCACGAGCCGGACCAGCTGCTGCCGGAGGCCGATGGGGAGCGTGTCCTCCCGCATGAGATGAAGAACC
>NZ_JAILXP010000159.1 GCF_020740895.1 Streptomyces sp. UNOB3_S3
GTGGAGACCCTGCGCGGGCTCGCCCGTTCCGTGACCGCCGGGGCGCGCCGGGCGGGGGTCGTCATGGACGGGACCCACTCCTTCCACCCCCATCTCACCCTCGCCCGCTCCGGCGGCGGCCGGGTGAACCTCCGCCCCTACGTCGCGGCCCTGATGGACTTCCGGGGCCGGGAGTGGCGGGCCGAGCGCCTGGAGCTCGTCCGCAGCCGGCTCCCCGGCGGGGGCGTCCCGGGCGAGCGGCCCCGCTACGAGACGATCGGGGCGTGGGAGCTGGGCGGCTGAGTGATCGCGCCGGGCGGCGGTTACGCTCGTGGGGTGGACCCGAAGACCAGGAACCGGATCATGACCGGTGCGCTCGCCGTCATGCTCGTCGTCGTCGCCGTAGTGTCGGCGGTGAAGTAGCCGCCCTTACTTCCAGGTGGCGAGCGTCTTGGTCCCCTGCTCCCAGGTGACGGTCGGCACCCCGGCCCCCGCGTCCGCCACGTAGACGGCGCAGCCCGTCACGCTCTGTCCCGGCGCGGCCTTCTCGAAGTCGGACGTGCTCAGCGACTCGCACTTGTCGAAGCCCCGGTACTTCAGCGGGTTCTTCGGGTCGCCGGTGGTGTCCAGGGCGCCGATGATCGTCAGCTTGCTCAGCCGCTTCTTGTTCGCGTCGGTCACCGAGAAGTAGGTGGAGGCGCCGCCGGACTTCCCGGCCTCCGTCTTGGTGAGCTTGTAGCGGAGGTAGTAGGGCGTCTTGCCGGCGTACTTCGACGCGTCCTTGAGGACGCTCAGATCGGCGCTGCCGCCCTGCTCCAGGCGGTCGACGGTCACGTCGAGCTTGGCGTCCTTGTAGCCGGTGAGGCTTGCCGTCTCCCCGAACCGCAGCTCCTTGCCCTCGTCGGAGGAGGAGCCCGAACAACCCGCCAGCACGACCGTCGCGATCGCCGAGACCGTGGCCGCGCCGAGGGCCCGGTGCCGCCGCGGAGCCGCTGTCCCGTTCACCATGGCGCCCACGATAGCCAGCCGTGGAACGACTGTAGGAAGAATCGCTTCAGTTGAACGGGCCCGTGGTGTCCGTGCCGGAGCCGGACGCCGCTCGGCCATGCTGGGGCAGTGATCCACGCCGTGCTGCGCGCCCTGGCCATCACCGGGTCCATGACCTGGGAGATCACCTGGGCGCTGATCCTGGGGTTCGCGCTCTCCGCCGTCGTCCAGGCCGTGGTCCGCAGGGAAGCCGTCGTCTCCCTGCTGGGCGACGACCGGCCCCGGACGCTCGCCGTCGCCGCCGGCCTGGGCGTGGCCTCGTCCTCCTGCTCGTACGCCGCCGTGGCGCTGGCGCGCTCGCTGTTCGTCAAGGGCGCGCACTTCACGGCCGCGATGGCCTTCGAGATCGCCTCGACCAATTTGGTCGTGGAGCTGGGGGTGATCCTGGCCCTGCTGCTGGGGTGGCAGTTCACGGCGGCGGAGTTCCTGGGCGGGCCCGTGATGATCACGGTGCTGGCGGTGCTCTTCCGGCTGCTGCTGCGGGAGTCGCTGCTGCGGCGGGCGAGGGAGCAGGCCGAGCGGGGGGTGGCAGGCTCGATGGAGGGGCACGCGGCGATGGACATGTCCGTGGGCGGCGAGGGCTCGTTCGCCCGGCGGCTGCTGTCGCGCGCGGGGTTCACGGCGACGTCCCACGTCTTCGTCATGGAGTGGGCGGCGATCCTGCGCGATCTCGTGCTGGGCCTGTTCATCGCGGGGGCGATCGCCGCGTGGGTGCCGGACTCCTTCTGGCGCGCGTTCTTCTTCGAGGGGCATCCGCTGGCCGCGAAGCTGTGGGGACCGCTGGTGGGCCCGCTGGTGGCACTGGTGTCGTTCGTGTGCTCGATCGGGAACGTGCCGCTGGCGGTGGTGCTGTGGAAGGGCGGCATCAGCTTCGGGGGCGTGGTGGCGTTCATCTTCGCCGACCTGCTGATCCTGCCGATCCTCGCCATCTACCGGAAGTACTACGGCGGCCGGGCCACGCTGTTCCTCCTCGGCACCTTCTACGTCGCGATGGTGATCGCGGGATACGTGGTCGAGTCCGTCTTCGGCGGACTGGGGCTGATCCCGGACCAGGCGGGCGCGAGGGTGCCGATGGCGGGGGTGAGCTGGAACTACACGACGTACCTGAACATCGCCTTCCTGGCCCTGGCGGCGGTCCTGGTGGTGCGCTTCCTCAGGACGGGCGGGAAGGCGATGCTCGGGATGATGGGCGGCGGACCGCCCCGGGGCTGAGCCGGTGGGAGTCAGGCGTTCACCAGGCGAAAGCCTCGGGCGTCGGCCCCGGTCCGGGGAAGATCTCGTCCAGCGAAGTGAGCAGCTCCTCCGGAAGCTTCAGCTCCACCGCCCGCAGCGCGGACTCCAGTTGCTCCGCCGTACGCGGCCCCACGATCGGCCCGGTGACCCCGGGCCGGGTCAGCAGCCACGCCAGGGCCACCTCGCCGGGCGCCAGGCCGTGCTTGTCGACCACGTCCTCGTACGCCTGGATCTGGCTGCGGATGGTGCTGTTCGCGAGCGCGTCCGCCGAGCGGCCGGAGGCGGAACGGGCGCCGCCGCCCTCCCTCCCCCGGCTACCGCCGGGAGGTGCCCCCATCTTGCGGAGGACGCCGCCGAGGAGCCCGCCGTGCAGCGGCGACCAGGGGATCACCCCGAGCCCGTATGCCCGCGCCGCCGGGACGACCTCCATCTCGGCGCGGCGCTCGGCGAGGTTGTAGAGGCACTGCTCGCTGACCAGGCCCAGCGAGCCGCGGCGCCGCGCGGTCTCGTTGGCCTGGGCGATGTGCCAGCCGGCGTGGTTGGAGGAGCCCACGTAGAGGATCTTGCCCTGCTGGACGAGGACGTCCATGGCCTGCCAGATCTCGTCCCAGGGCGTGCGTCGGTCGACGTGGTGGAACTGGTAGAGGTCGATGTGGTCCGTGCGCAGCCGCCGGAGGCTGGCGTCGACGGAACGGCGGATGTTCAGCGCGGAGAGCCGGTCCTCGTTGGGCCACGGCTCCGCCCCGTCGGCGTTCATCCCGCCGAACACCTTGGTGGCGATGACGACCTTGTCGCGCCGCCCGTTGCCCCGGGCGAACCAGCTGCCGATGATCTCCTCGGTGCGGCCCTTGTTCTCACCCCAGCCGTAGACATTGGCGGTGTCGAAGAAGTTGACGCCGGCGTCGAGCGCCGCGTCCATGATCGAGTGGCTGTCGGTCTCGTCGGTGTGGGGCCCGAAGTTCATCGTCCCGAGCACGATCCGGCCGACCTTCAGACCCGTACGTCCGAGCTGCGTGTACTCCATGGCCCCTAAGCCAACGCCCTGGGGGTGGGCGCGGGCAAGGGTGACACTCGATCGGTGAACGGGACCCGTCAGTGCTTCTCCAGCCTCCGCAGGGCCTCCACGAGGGCCCGGCCCTCCTCGTGGACGGGCGCGAGCCGGTCGATCAGGCCCTGCCGGACCCGGTTCTCGGGGTTGGCGATGCGCTGCCGTACGAAGTCGCGCGTGTTCTCCAGCTGCTCCCGGTACTGGGCCAGGTTGTCGCTCAGGTGATCGATGACATCGGTGCCCTGGACGGCGGCGAACAGCGCGAACTGCTCCTTGACCGCCTGGGCTTCGGTGTCGATGGCGCCGATCCACTCCCCCTGGAGGACCTGGAGCGAGTTGAGTTTCCGCTTGCGGTACTCGATCCCCATGAAGACCATCCCGGCCACCCCCGCGACGACTCCGGCGGGAGGGAAGACGGTGCCGGCCGCCGCCAGACCGTAGAAATAGGTACCGCCCGCGGCGATGGGCGCCGCGAGGCTGACCATCGCCGCCGCGCGCTGGACGATGTCCTGGGCGGAGGCGGCGCGTTGTGCCCGCTGGGGCAGGGACAGGTCGTTCACGTCGAAGACGGAGTCGGGCAGCCGCCCCGCGAGGTCCCTGTCGCCGAAGAAGTGCTCGACGGCCTGTGCCACGTCCTGTTTGAACGCCTCGAACTGCTCGGCCCACAGCGTCGCCGGGCCGGCCGGGGCCTCCATCCACGCCCGGAGCGCCTGGGCCTTCGCCACATGGACCTGGTGCGCCTTGGCCGGCTTGCTCACGTCGGTCTGCCGGATGGTGGCGTCCAGCGCGCCGTGGAGATGGGCGGCCAGCCGGCCGAACGGCCGCACGGCGCGCTCGACCCGGGACTGGAGCTTCCGCTCCAGCTGCTCGCGCAGCTCCGGCAGCGCCCGGTCCAGCAGCTCCATCCGCCGCTGATGCTCGTCCAGCAGCTCCCTCAGCCCGTCGATCTCCAGCCGCTCGGCCCGCAGCCGGTCCTCGACCACCCGCAGCCGGGGCACGAGCAGGACCCGCGCCTCGGCCGCCACGGCGGCGATGTGCCGGGTGCCGGTCCCCGTTCTGATCAGGTCCTCGATCGCCTGGCGCAGGGTGTCCATCCGGCCCTCCGCGCGGTACCGCCGCGCGGGCGCCTCGGCCTCCTCGGCCTCCAGCTTCGCCGCGCGCGCCTCCAGGGCCGGGGAGACGGGCAGGAATCCCTCGCCGATGAAGTCCAGGTCCGGGCGGCCGTCGGGGAGGGTGAAATTCTCCTTCAGATATCTGCTGTTGCGGGCGATGGTCGCCTTCCACTCGGGGGCGTCGTGCAGATCCAGGTTCGACGCCGAGTCGATCGCGGTGACCACCCACACGACCCGTTTGCCGGAGAGCAGGTAGTGGTCGTAGAGGAAACGGATGAGTTCCAGGTCCCGTTCGGAGAGCGTCCGGCTGGCGTGGGCGACGTACATGAAGCAGTCCGCGTCGGCCATCGCGGCCCGCACGATCAGGTCGTGGACGGGGTTCGGGGAACCGTAGCCCGGCAGGTCGTAGAACTTCGCCGGCAGCCTGGTGTCCGCCAGGAGCACCTCGACCTCGGCGACCTCGCGGCCCCAGTGCGCCCTGAGCCGGTTGGTGACGTCGGCGTCCTGCATGGCGTACGCCGCGACCACGGAAGGGGGAGGGGAGTTCCCGACGTCCTCCCACTCGCCGTCGGCCGAGTCCGTGAAGCGCACCCGTAGATAGCCGGTCCCGGAGGCGTCGACCGTGGACTGTCGGCCGTCGACCGGCACCACGCTCGCCGGGCAGGCCGTGGTCGGCACCGGCGAGGACGGCAGCAGCCCCACGAACTTGTCCGCCGTCTCCCCGTCGGCGGTCTGCACCTCGACCAGTTCCAGACCGCCCTGCAAACCGCTCAGCAGGAAGCTCTTGCCGGACGAGAAGGCGCCCAGGAGCGCCACGTTGATCAGGGTCGAGGCCGCGCGCGTCCGCAACCGCCTGACGGTCGCCGCGCCCGCCCGTAACTCCTCCGGCCACTCCGCCGGGACCTCGGGGAGACCGGCCGCGTCGCGCAGCCACGCCTCGGACCGGTCGAGAACGTCGCGCAGCTCGCCGCGCGTTTCATCCACATCCCTGGGAACTGTCACGCCAACGGTATAGCGCTGGCCGAAAGTTGACGCTGCCGGAACGGCGGCCTCGCCTCCGTTCCGTTACCTTGCCTCTTCTTGTATCGGGCAGGTGTGCGAGCATCCCCGAATGAGTGATCTGGATGTCCGTCCGGCCACGGAGGCCGATCTGTCCGCCCTCGTCCGCCTCCGCGACGACGCGGCACGCTGGATGCTGGCCCGTGGCATCACCGGGCAGTGGCGGCCGGGGGAGCTGGACGAGGACCACTTCCGCCGGGTCATGGCCGGTGGCGATGGCGAGGTCTGGCTCGCGGAGGTAGGTGGGCGTGCCGTCGGTGGCTGGGAGCTGTGGTGGGAGGACGAGGCCGCCTGGGGCCCGCAGCCGCCGGTGGCCGGATACGTGCACCGGCTCATGGTGGACCGGAGCACCGCCGCGCCCGGGACGGGCCGGCTGCTGCTGAGCGCGGCGGAACGACGGGTGGCCGAGGCGGGACGGACATGCGTGCGCCTGGACTGCCTGGAGGGCAACGCGCAGCTCAACGCGTATTACCAGGACGCTGGTTATCGCGCAGTGGGCCGCAAGGAGGGCAAGCCGCAGCCGGGCGGGGCGCCGCCGAAGTCCTTCACGCTGCGGGAGAAGGACTTGGCCTACTCGACGTAGAACGCCGCGCCTCCGTACTGCCGCACGGCCTGGTGCATCGTCCGTGCGGCGCCAGGGCAGTTCGTGAGCGCGTCCGGCCGGTCGCGGCAGATCCGGAGCATCTCCTCGAGGAAGCGGTCGTCGACGCTCTTGCGCCGGGCTTCGGTGGGGTCCAGGCGCAGGCCCCCTCCGCCGTAGTTGCGGTAGCCGAAGTCGTGGATGACGCACGCGTCATGGAAGACCTTCGCCCATGAGCGAGGGGTGGGGTGTGTACAGCCGTCGGTGGTCCAGTCGAAGGGCTTTTCGTGTTGGCGTGCGTAGGCGGGGAACTCACGGTAGGTCCTCGCCATGAGGAAGTCGGCCCGCTCGCGCACCTGATCGGCGTGCCCGGCCCGTGTCGCCCCGGTTGCCGCCGCGGACGCGGCGCCCGGCAGTGTGCCGATCAGGAACGACCCGCAGAGGGCGAGCCCGGCGAGGAGACGTGACGCGGCGCGCTGTCGGGGGTGGAATCCCATGCTGCTCCCATCGGGGGATGCGAGTGCGACGATACGACACATGACTACCCCGAGTAATCTGGAGTAGCCATACGTAACTTCGGTCGCGTCTCGCGCATCTGTGCTTTCGCCTAGAGGAGGCCGAGCAGCGCGGCGAACCGGTCATTGCTGGGCCGGGCGTCGATGGCCCCGACGCGGGAGGTCCAGGCACGGCAGTTGGCGGCGACGAAGGCGCGGAGCGCGGCGGGGCTCGCCGTCCGCCAGCACGCGGTGAACCCGGCGGCCCAGGCGAGGGCGTCGTGGGGCGGGCAGTCGGCCTCCATGAGCCGTACGGCGGTGTTGGCGACGTCCACCCACGCCGGGCCGAGGGCGGGCATCGCCCAGTCGACGAGGTGCGCGCGGTCGGCGGTGACGAGGAGGTTGTGGGGGTGGGTGTCCGTGTGGAGGAGCGTACGGCCGTGGAGGAGCGGCAGTTCGCCGGTCTCCAGGAAGGCGGCCCAGCGGCCGGCGAACGACGGAACGCCGAGATGCGGGGGCGGCGGCCGTAGCCCGTGGGCGTCCCCGAGCGCCTCGGCGACCAGGCGGAGATCCCCCGCCCCGACGGACAGATCGGCGTGCCGTGCCCCCTCGACGTACTCGAACCCGAGCACCTCCCACCCGCCGACTGTGACCCGCCACAGCAGCCGGGGCCCGACGGCGAGCGTGTACGGATTGACGACGACTTCCCAGCGCTGGCCTGTGCGGGCGGTGCTGTTCGTCACGGGCGTGCCCTTGACGAACGTGACCGTGCCGTCCGCTGCCGTCAGCGCGGCGGCCACGGCGCAGTTGAGCCCGCCGGTGAGCGCCCGGGCGGTCGTGACCGGCCCGGTGCGCTCCTCGACGGCCGCCCGTACGGGGCGGGGCAGCTCGTGCCATTCGGTGCGCGACGTCATGGCACCCCTTCACGAACGACTACTGCTGAGTCGTCCCGCACTTGCGACAGCGTGACGCGCCGCTCCACTGGACCCAGTCGTGCTCGCAGTCGCGGTTCCGGGTGCGGCTCGACACTCTCATGGCGTTCTATGTTCCCTTCGTCTGCGGCGCGGACGCCGGTACGACAACCGGTGACCAGGCCCGCTCCGCGGCCTCGAACTGCGCTCTCTCCGCCGTCTCGGGTGCCCGCAGATTGCTGGCGTAGGCCCGCCAGCTGAACCCATTGGGGTGCTGCAACCGCACCAACCCGTTCACGGACTCGGTCACCACGCCGACGGCGCTGCTGAAAGTGTCCACGGCGAGGGTCCCCAGCGCGACGTCCGGCACGCTCACTTGCCCCACCGCCCCCGCGAATTCACCACGGCGAGCTTGGCACTGAGCCGCTCGTCGTCGATGGCAGTGCGAACCGTGTGCGGTTCCGCCTCCCACTCACACCCACCGGCGGGCGGGCGCAGTTGGAGCCGGGGGCCTTCATGGCCCATGACCTGGCCGATGCGGTCGCGGTGCGTGACGTAGACGAACGTCCTGGGACAGATGCAGATCGGAGGGGAGCTGTAGCGGATGCCGCTGGTGTGGGGGAGGGAGATGACGGACGGGTTGGGGACGGGTTCGGGCGCCGTGCGAACGGTGCCGCGAGCCCTGTTCCGCCGGAGCAGGCGGGAGATAAGGTCGCGCATGTCATCAGCTCCTATGTGGCTGGTGGCCATGCCCCCGGGCCGTTCGTGCGGTCGCGGGGGTGCTTTGTGGGGCCAGGCTAGGCAGACGGTATGGGGTTGTCTATAGCCCGTCACGCTCGTAGGCCGCTATGTTCGACTGTGTGCGAATACATACAGTCTTTAGGGTGATGGAATTCGACCCGACGCAGCCCAAGTGGGTCCAGATCGTGGACGTCATCCGTCGGCGGATCGCCACGGGCGAGTACGCGGCGCACCACTTGATCTCCGAAGCGCAGCTTCAACAGGAATTCGGCGTAGCCCGTGTGACGGTCCGCAAGGTGACCGCCGCCCTCCGCGCCGAGGGCCTGATCGTCACGACCCCCGGCATGGGCTCCTTCGTCGCCAAGCGGTAGCAACACTGCGCAGAGTTGGCCGCATGACCGGTGTCCGTATTCCGCTGCCCGGCTTCGGCCGCGCTCTTGACAGGCCCTTGGTGTCAGCCCAATGGTCGTGCAACGAAGCGCAACTGGCCCGGCGACGGAGGCAGTCATGGCACTACGGTTCATCGGCATCGACCCTGACACCGATCACGACCACTGCCCGGCGGTGTGGGTCGATGCTGAGGCAGAACCGGAACCTCAGCTGGTCGTGCAAGGGTGGCTGGCCGACGAGGCGACGCAGGCCGCGTGCTCGAAGGACAGCCCCAAGCCCGACACGGAAGCTGTCATCCGCATTCCGGCACGGATGGTGCCGCTGATCAGGGAGGCGTGCGATGCCGCAGAGCGAGCTGCCGAGCTTCGCTGAGCTGCTGGCCTCCACCGAGCGGAAGGCCGTCCACCTGGAGCTGCGCGATGTGTACGGCGACAACCCTCGCTTCGCGGCCTGGCGAGACGGTCACCGTACTGACTGGGACGACCGGGCGTCGTGGTGGCACAGCTTCCACGAGCTGATCGCCCAGGCCGTACATCACGGGGTGACCATCCGTCGCGCCCGTGTGGTCAGTGAGCCGCTGTCGGAGTACATCCGGTGGGAGCACTACGTCACGCGCAGCAATGTGGAGGCAGGTGAGAAGGTTCGCTGGTTGCCGAGGCGACTCGCATCCGATCTCCTGCTTCCGCCGAACGACTACTGGGTGTTCGACGACCGGCTGGTACGGATCCACCACTTCGCTGGTGACGGCTGCCACGTCGTAGACGAACTCAGCTCGGATCCCGACCTGGTCAAGCAACTCTCCTTGGCGTTCGAGTCGGTGTGGGAGCGCGCCGTTCCGCACGACGAGTACGAGATCTGAGCTGCTATCAAGCCAAGTCATGCCCAATTCGCCATCATCCAGCGTCCAGCAGGCCCGCGAGGCCATCGCAACCCGCTTGCGGGAGATGCGGCTTGACGCTGGACTGACGGTGGAGTCGCTGGCAGAGCGGTGCGGATGGAACAAGTCCAAGACCTCGCGGATCGAGAACACGAAGACGCTGCCGTCCGTTGCCGACATCCGCGCATGGTGCGCAGCGTGCGGCGTCGAGGGCCAATCCGCTGACCTGATAGCCGCGTTCCGTAGCGCCGATTCCATGTATGTGGAGTGGCGCCGGCTCCACCGGACCGGTCTGCGGCGGGGGCAGGAAGGCCGCGTGCCGCTGTATGAGCGGACACGCCTCTTCCGCATCTACTGCGCGAACATCATCCCTGGCCTCCTCCAGACGGAGTCGTATGCGACGGCGTTGCTGTCCGCGATCACCGATTTCCGAGGGACGCCCGACGACGTAACGGATGCTGTGGCAGCACGGCTTGCCCGATCCCGCGTGATTCATCAAGGCGACCACCGATTCGGCCTTCTCGTCGAAGAGGAGGTTCTACGGCATCGAATGGGCAATGCCGCAGCGATGAGAGGTCAGCTCGAATACCTTCTGACGGTGATGTCGCTGCCGCGCGTGTCCCTTGGCGTTATCCCCTTCGCGGCCGATCGCTGCATGTGGCCGGTGGAAACGTTCTCGATCTTTGATGAAGACCAGGTGAGTGTGGAGCTGGTATCCGCTGCGATCACAGTCACGGCTCCCAGCGAGATCGCCCTTTACGCGAAAGCCTACGCAGAGCTGCAGAAGCTGGCCGTCTATGGGCCGCAAGCGCGGGCACTGATCAGGGAAGCCGTACGCGCCCTGGGGTGAACGTCCGCAACAAACTGCAACTTCGTGGCTGTGAAGCACACCGCGCCCCTAGCGTCTGGTCATGACGACGGACACCGAAGCTGCGCAGCCTGTACGTGGATCGCTGGTGCTTGAGATGTCGGCCTACAAGGACGCCAAGGGGCGAGCAGATGAGACGGCCCGCCTCCTGCGAGAGGCGCTGACGAGCCTCGGGGCACGCGAGTCGGACGTTCGGAATATCCGGGGAACGGTTACGAGCTCCGGGTATGCCCATGTCGTCGTTGGAACGCTTTCCCTGTATGCCGCCGATCGGCTGACCGACGCTCTGATCGCAGGCCAGTTGAGAGAACGCAAGGCACAACAAACCGTCAGCTGACCGGTGCCTATTCCATCATTTAGGGAGGTACGACCATGAACGGAACCGACCTGTACGCGCTCGACATCAACGGTGCCGCGTTCGCCAAGGCGTGCGGAGGCAACACCCACCCGGACGGGGAATCGTGCGTGACGCTCGCGTGGATCGGCGAGGACGCCTGGGCCGTGGGCGAGAGCAAGCGACCCGAGGCCGAGCCGTTGAGGTTCACGACGGCTGAGCTGACCGCGGCCGGCATCGACCCGAGCCGCTTCGGCCTCTCGGCCTGACCACCCCATCGCACTGCGGCTCCCGCCCTCCCGCTCCGCGAGGGCGGGAGCCGTTTCCACCTGCACGAACGGGATAACGGGATCGCCCAGTGCACTTTCACGGCTACCTATGGGTCGGCGACAAGGCAGTGTTCGACAAGGAGAGCTCCCGGCGCCCACCGTCACGCGTGGAACCGACGGTGACGAGTCCGCCCGACGTGGTGGACCGGTACCGGGAGGCGGTGGCCGAGTGGCGGGTCACGGCGGTGCCGCCCCTGGAGACCAAGTACTGGCTGGTGAAGCCCGGGAAGCTGATCCGGGGGACATGGGTGCATCCGAAGGAGGCCGCCCAGTGGCTGGGGGAGCGGCTGGTGGAGCACGCGCCGCGATTCGCCTCGCAGTCCGACCGCGACAGCGCCCGCCTCGCGCAGAGGGTCGCGTACGCGAAGGAAACGCTGGGCCGGGGCGGGGACGTCTCGCTCGGGTACTACCTGGGACGCCCGTCCTTCCTCAGCCTGGCCGTGGTCACGTGCTCCCCGAACCGCGCGGAACCTGAACAGGAGTGCCCCGAAACATGATCACTGACTGGACGCCGGCCTTCGACGCCGTGCCGAGGTCGGCCTTCCTGCCCGACCTCGTCTGGCGGCACGACCTGGGCACCGGCGAGGTGTCCGCGATCGACCGCCGGACCGACCCGGACGCGTGGCGGGCGGCGGCCGACACGAACGTGCCTCTGGTCACGCAGTGGGACGACGGGCGGCACGAAGGGCGCGAGCGGGGGCGGGTGGCGACGGTCTCGTCGTCCATGCCGTCGCTCGTGGCGGGCATGCTCGCCGACCTCGACGTACGCCCAGGACAGAAGGTGCTGGAGGTCGGTACCGGGACCGGCTGGAACGCCGGGCTCCTTGCCCACCGGCTGGGCGCCGGGCGCGTGGTGTCCGTGGACGTGGACGAGGGCGCGGTGGAGGCGGCGCGAAGCCGCCTCGCGCGGCTGGGGCCGGCGGCCGAGGTCGTACACGGTGACGGATCGGCCGGGTACGGGCCGGGGGCTCCCTACGACCGGATCGTCGTCACGTGCGGTGTGCGGACGCTGCCGTTCGCGTGGGTGGAGCAGACGCGTCCCGGCGGCGTCGTCCTCGTCCCCTGGGGCACCCGCTTCTCCTCCACCGAGGCGACGGCCCGGCTCGTGGTCGCCGAGGACGGGCTGAGTGCCCAGGGGGCGTTCACCCGGCCCGTGACGTTCATGCGCTTGCGCTCCCAGCGGCTCGCACACGCCTCGTACGACACATACGTCACCGAGGAGAGTCGGGCGACAGCGCGGATCTCAACGACATCCCGCACCCACCGGGAGATTTTCGCTGGCACATATGACGTGAACCGCTTCGTGCTCGGCCTGCGCGTCCCCGACTGCACGTATCTCGCCGACCGGCCGCGTGAGGGCAGGCGGCCGGTCTGGCTCTACAGCCTGTCGGACCGGTCATGGGCGTGCGTCGTCCATCGCGACGACAGGACGGAGTTCACCGTCCACCAGTCCGGCCCCCGCAGTCTGTGGGACGAGGTCGAGGCCGCGTACGCGTGGTGGATCGAACGTGGTCGGCCCGGGTTCGGGCGGCTGGGGCTGACGGTCGACCGGGCCGGGCAGCGGGCTTGGCTGGACGGGCCGGAAGGGCTGATCTGAGAGCGGACGTTCACACAGGTCAGAAGCGCAATCACTGACACAGCCCCAGGTCGACGACCTGGGGCTGTGCCGTTCCGGCTACTCCGGCCGGTAGGCGCCGACCGCGTCGGCCATGGGCTTGCCGAAGGTCATGTCACCGGGCGGGACGAGGCGGCCGTCGAGGGAGAGGACCATCTTGGCCTCGTCGGGGCCGGCGCTGAGGGTGCAGGTGACCCCATGGGCGTCGGCGCGTTCGAAGCCGAACCGCGGGTAGTAGGCGGGGTGCCCGAGGACGGTGACGGTGCGTTCGCCCAGGGCGCGGGCGGCGTCGAGGCCGGCGCGGATGAGGGTGCTGCCGACGCCGGTGCCCTGATGGGCGGGGTCGACGGAGACCGGGGCGAGGGTCAGCGCCGGGGCGCCGCCGATGCCGGCTCGGGTGAACAGGACGTGCGCGATGACGATTCCGTTCTCGTCCTCCGCGACGAGGGAGAGTCCGGGGATCCAGCACGCGTCGGAGCGCAGGGCGTCCACGAGGTCGGCGTCCTCGGGTGAGCCGAAGGCGGCAGTGATCACCTCGCGTACGCGGTCGGTGTCGTGCGGGGTCTCGGTCCTGATCTTCACTGTCGGGGTGTTCCTTTTCCGTGGAGGCGGATGTCGGGGTTCGGTGGTGCCGTGGGCGGGTCACAGGGTGAGCAGGGCGCGGCCGGCGTGTTTGGGGTCGGTGAGTGGTCTGAGGGCGAGACGGACCAGGGCGAGCGGGTTGTCGTCACCGGCGATGCGGTTGGCGCTGAGCTCGCCGCAGGAGGCGCACTGGTGGATGATCACCCACTCGCCGTCGGTGCGGACGGACATGCCCAGCGCCCCCATCCGGCCACGGCAGTCCGCGTCGCGGTCGCCGGGGATCTTCCGGTCGACGTGCAGGCTGGCCAGACAGTTGGGGCAGTGGTTGCGGTGCGCGGTACCGGGCGCGTCCAGGGAGACGTCGAGCCGGCAGGACGTGCAGCGGAAGTCGTTCGCCCGGTGCCCGCCCTGGGTGTGCAGGACGTCTTTGTGCCGCTGCGGACGGCGCCGCCGCTGCTCGCGACCGCTGCGGTTGTTGCGTGACACGGTGGTGCTCCTTTCCTGTCGGGCGGTCAGAGGGTTCCGAACGCTTCGAGCGGGAAGGGCGGCTGGGCCAGTGGGCGGACCGCCATGCGCATCAGGATGAGCTGGTTGTCGTCGGTGCGGACCGGGTTCGAGGTGAGCTCGTCGCAGCGCACGCAGCGGTGGATCACCATCCAGTCACCGGTGCGGAGCACGGCGATGGCGATCGGGGACATCCGGCCCTCGCAGTCGCTCGGACCGCCCTCGACATGGTCGAGGACGTGCCGGGAGTGGAGGCAGGACGGGCAGTGGTCGCGCGGCGCGCCGTCGGCGGCGTACGCGGACACGGTCAGCCCGCACCAGGCGCAGGCGAAGGTGCCGAGGCTGAGAGTGTGAGTGGTGTTGGTGGTGTGGCTGGACACCCGGGTGCTCCTTGCTGGGAAGTCGGTCATGACAGCAAGAGCAGGCCGAGTGGCCTCGTCAGGGGCCTGAAAACGCCGTGGAACGGCGGACAGGCAGGTCAGAGCACCGGAGAGCACGTCCGGCAGCCGCCCGGAGAAGCGGGCAGTGAATGGCGGCGGACGGTCACGCGGTACGGCGAGGCGCACTCGGCGCGGGCCGGGACATCAAACACCCTTTTCCAGGGCACACAGGCCCAGAAGTAAACAGAACGACCCTTGAAGGCTAACAGGACGCCTTCCGGGGGTGTCAACGCATTATTCGACGCACCCGGCGCCTCACGGCTGGGGCGCGCAGAAGGCGACCGGGCTTCGCAAACCGGCGCGATTGAGCGCGCGGATGCCGAAGAAGACGTTGTCCTTGGACAGGGCGACGGTGTGCCGGGTGACGTTCCCGGCCGGGGTGACGTGGGTCCACTCCGGGTCGGTGGTCTCCCGCCACACCACCTCGTACCCGGCGAGGTCCGGCTCCGGGCCGCGGTCCCACACCAGGTCGGTGGAGTTGCCGAGGGCGGCGGTGCGGATCTTCGCGCCGCGCGGGGTGCCGGGGGCCTGGGCGAGCGACCACAGGGCGGCCGCGTTCACCCGGGCCACCCGGGCGATGAATCCGAAGTCGCAGAACTCGGGCAGGTCCCCGTACTGCTTGCCGTCCACCATCCGCACGTTCTGGTGCTGGTGCGCGTAGTTCTCGGCGGGTTCGGTGAACCGGGCCGCCGGATAGCCCTGCTGGAGGAACGGGATGTGGTCGCCGCTGCGCAGATAGCGGTCGCGGCGGTGGACCACCCGCACCCGCATCCCCGTCGCGTCGTTCTCGGCGGTGTCCCGGACGAACCGGGCCAGCTGGCGCGAGGGCGAGTCGTTCTCGCCGCCCACCGAGCGCCGCACCTCGGCCTGCTCCGGCGTCTCCGAGGTCGGCACCCCCTCGGCGAACAGCCGGATCGTGTACGGGTCGCGCGAACCGTCCTCGGCGGTCGGGCTGCCCACGATGTCGTTGGTGAACATGGCCTGGATGTCGGATTGTTGGCCTCGGTATGTACGCGCCATGTGCGCGGCCCCGTACAGTCCCTGCTCCTCGCCCGCCACCGCCATGAACACCACGGTCGCGGCCGGCCGCCGGGTCGCGAAGACCCGGGCCAGCTCCAGGACGACGGCGACCCCGGAGGCGTCGTCGTCGGCGCCGGGCGCGTCGCCGGTCGCGTCCATGGGGTCGCTGTTCCGTGAGTCGTAGTGCCCCGAGACCACATAGATCCGGTCGGGGGTGACCGAACCCCGTAGCGTGGCGACGACGTTGGTGATCCTGGTCGCCACCGGGACCCGGGGCCCGGGCTGCTGTACGTACGACTGGAGATCCACGGTCATCCGGCCGGCGGAGGCCTGTGCGCAGCGGCGCAGTTCGGCGAGGAGCCAGTCACGGGCCGCGCCGACGCCGCGTACGGGGTCGTCCTGGGCGGACAGGGTGTGGCGGGTGCCGAAGGAGACCAGTTTGCGGACGGTCGCCTCGACGCGGCGCGGGTCGATCTCCCGCAGCAGTGTGCGGAGTGCGGGGGAGGGGTGCTGTGCGGTGGGACGGTGGCGGGCGGGTCCGG
>NZ_JAILXP010000016.1 GCF_020740895.1 Streptomyces sp. UNOB3_S3
TCATTCGATCGGTGAGATCGCGGCGGCGCATGTGGCGGGTGTGTTCTCTCTTGAGGATGCGTGTTCCCTCGTCGCGGCGCGTGCGCGGTTGATGAGTGCGCTGCCTTCCGGTGGTGCGATGGTGGCGGTGCAGGCGTCCGAGGACGAGGTGACGCCTCGCCTGATCGCCGGTGTCTCGATCGCCGCTGTCAACGGTCCCGACGCCGTCGTCATCGCCGGTGAGGAGGCGGCCGTTCTGCGGATCGCCGAGGGCCTGGCGGCCGAGGGCCGCAAGACCCAGCGGCTGTCGGTCAGCCATGCGTTCCACTCGCCGTTGATGGACCCGATGCTGGAGGACTTCCGCCGGGTCGCCGCGGGCCTGTCGTACCGGGTGCCGAGTGTTCCCGTCGTGTCCAACGTGACCGGTGGGATCGCGGAGGCGGAGCTGCTGTGCGGCGCCGACTACTGGGTCCGGCACGTGCGGGAGACTGTCCGTTTCGCCGACGGTGTCCGTTCCCTCGTGGCCGAAGGTGCCACCGCGTTCCTGGAGCTGGGCCCCGACGGTGTCCTCACCGCCCTCGCCCAGCACAGCCTCGACGGCACGGCGGCCGTGGTCGCCGCGTCCGCGCTCCGCAAGGACCGGCCCGAGGAGACCGCTCTCCTCACCGCCCTGGCCCGGCTGCACGTCGCCGGGGCCCCCGTGGACTGGGCGGCCTGGTTCGCGGGCACGGACGCCCGCCGGACGCCGCTGCCGACGTACGCCTTCCAGCGCCAGTGGTACTGGCCGGAGCGCGCGCCGGCCACCGGATACGGCGAGGCGGGCGACCGGGACCCGGTGGACGCCGCCTTCTGGTCGGCCGTGGAGCGCGAGGACCTGACGTCGCTGTCGGCCGAACTGGAGCTGGACGACACCGCGCTGTCGGCCCTCGTACCGGCCCTGTCGTCCTGGCGCCGCAAGCGCGCCGAACGCTCGGCCGCCGACGGCCTGCGGTACCGCGTGACCTGGCGCCCGCTGACGGTCCCGGGCGCGAGCGCCCTGACCGGCACCTGGCTGGCGCTGGTCCCGGCGGGCCACGCCGACGACCCGTACGTCTCCGCGCTGGTGGACGCGCTCGGCGAGAACGCCGTACACGTCGAGGCCGGCACGGACGAACACGCGGCCCTGGCCGAGCGCCTCGGCGGGCTCGCCGAGGAAGGCGTCACCGGTGTCGTCTCCCTGCTCGCGACGACCGCGCCCGACGAACTCCTGCGCGTCCTCGCGGACGCCGGCATCGACGCCCCCCTGTGGTGTGTCACCCGGGGCGCCGTCGCGGCCGGCCGCTCCGAGGCGGTCGCCGACGACGCCGGGGCCGCCGTGTGGGGGCTCGGCCGGGTCATGGGCCTGGAGCACCCCGAGCGCTGGGGCGGCCTGATCGACGTCGCCGACGTCCTCGACCGGCGCGGCGCGGACCGCTTCCGCGCCGCCCTGTCCGGCGCGACCGGCACCGACGGCGAGGACCAGCTGGCGCTGCGCTCCTCCGGCCTCCTCGGCCGGCGGCTCGTGCGCGTCGCGGACCGCACCGCGCCGGACGCGTGGCGGCCCTCGGGCACGGCGCTCGTCACCGGCGGCCCGGCCGGCTTCGGCGGCCACACCGCCCGCTGGCTCGCCGAGCACGGGGCCCGGCACATCCTGCTCGTCGGTGCCACGGCACCGGACGCCTCCGCCGTGACGACCCTGGAGTCCGAACTCACCGCTCTGGGCGCCGGGCTGACGGTCGCCACCGGCTCCCTCGCCGACGGCGGGACCCTGGCCGGGGCACTCGCCGCGACGCCCGGCGACCGGCCGCTGACCACTGTCGTCCACACGGGCCGGGACACCGGCCCCGACCCGGACCCGGCCGCGTACCTCGCCGCGCTCCGCGCGGACGTCGCGGGCCTGGAGGCCGCCGTCGAGGCGGCCGCCGGAGACGACGCGCCGGACGTGGCGTTCGTCCTCTTCGCCTCCATCGCCGGCGTCTGGGGCGTCAGCGGCCAGGGCGCCGGTGCCGCCGCGAGCGCCTTCCTCGACACGGTGGCCCACCGCCGCCGGGCGAGCGGCCTGCACGGCCTGTCGGTGTCCTGGGGCGCCTGGACCGACACCACCCCCGACGGCCTGGCCGCCCACCTGCGCGCCAACGGCCTGCCCGCCATGGACCCCGGGCGCGCGCTCGCCGCGCTCGCCCTGTCCACGGCCGGCGAGGACGCCGCGGTGACGGTCGCCGACGTGGCCTGGGACCGGTTCGCCCCGGCCTTCGGCCGCACCCGGCCCAGCGCCCTCTTCACGGACCTGCCCGAGGCCCGCGCGGCTCTGACGGAGCCTCAGGGCGGCGAGCGGGGCACCGCGTCCGGCCTGCGCGCCGAACTGGCCGCCCTCGCCGAGGGCGACCGGCCCGAAGCGCTGCTCGGCCTGGTCCGGGCCGAGGTCGCCGCGGTGCTCGGCTTCGCCGACCCGGCGGACGTGCCGTCCGCGCAGGCCTTCCGGGACCTGGGCTTCGACTCGCTGACCGCCGTCGACCTCCGCAACCAGCTCGCCACGGCCACCGGGCTCACCCTGCCCGCCACCCTGGTCTTCGACTACCCGACGGCCGAGACCCTCGCCGCCCACCTGCTCGCCGAACTCCTCGGCGGGCACGACGAGGACGAGCGCCGCGCCACCGTGCCCACGGCGGTCGCCGACGCCGACGACCCGATCGTGATCGTCGGCATGAGCTGCCGCTACCCGGGCGGCGTCCGCTCGCCCGAGGACCTGTGGCGGCTCGTCGCCGGTGAGGTGGACGCCATCGGCGGCTTCCCCGACGACCGCGGCTGGGACCTGGACCGGATGCTCCACGGCGACCGGGACGGCCGGGGCCGCAGCGTCACCCGCGAGGGCGGCTTCCTCTACGACGTCGCGGACTTCGACCCCGGCTTCTTCGGCATCTCGCCGCGCGAGGCCATGGTCATGGACCCGCAGCAGCGCATCGTGCTGGAGGCCGCCTGGGAGGCCCTGGAGCGCACCGGCATCGACCCGGCCGCGCTGCGCGGCGGCGACACCGGCGTCTTCATCGGCGGCGGCACCGGCGACTACCGCCCCGAGGCGGGCCAGCTCGGCCACGCGCAGACCGCCCAGTCGGCCAGCCTGCTCTCCGGCCGGCTGTCCTACACCTTCGGCCTGGAGGGCCCGTCGGTCAGCGTCGACACGGCCTGCTCCTCGTCCCTGGTCGCGCTGCACCTGGCCGCCCAGTCGCTGCGCAACGGAGAGTGCCCCCTCGCCCTCGCGGGCGGTGTGACGGTCATGTCCACCCCGGTGAACTTCATCGAGTTCGGCGAGATGGGCGCCCTGTCGGGCGACGGCCGCTGCCGCGCCTTCGCGGCGTCGGCGGGCGGCACCGGCTGGTCCGAGGGCGTGGGCGTCCTCGTCCTGGAGCGGCTCTCCGACGCCCGCCGCAACGGCCACGAGGTACTGGCCGTCCTGCGCGGCTCGGCCATCAACCAGGACGGCGCCTCCAACGGCCTGACCGCCCCCAACGGCCCCTCCCAGCGCCGCGTCATCCGCCGCGCCCTGGCGAACGCCGGGCTGACGGCCGCCGACGTGGACGCCGTCGAGGCACACGGCACGGGCACGACCCTGGGCGACCCGATCGAGGCGCAGGCGCTGCTCGCGACGTACGGCCAGGACCGGCCGGAGGACCGGCCGCTGTGGCTGGGCTCGGTGAAGTCCAACATCGGCCACACGCAGGCCGCCGCCGGTGTCGCGGGCGTCATCAAGATGGTCATGGCCATGCGCCACGGCGTCCTGCCCCGCACCCTGCACATCGACGAGCCGTCCACCCACGTGGACTGGTCGGCGGGCGCGGTCGAGCTGCTCACCGAGCGCGCCGACTGGCCCGAGACGGGCCGCGCACGCCGGGCCGGGATCTCGGCCTTCGGCGCCAGCGGCACCAACTCGCACGTCATCATCGAACAGCCGGAGCGGGAGCCGGAGCCGGCCGCCCGGCCCACGACCGGCGCGCCCGAGGACGGACCGGGCCTGCTGCCCGTAACCGTCTCGGCGGCCGCCCCCGAGGCCCTGGCCGCCCAGGCCGCCCGCCTGGGCGCGTATCTGACGGACCGCCCGGAACTGGGCGTCGCCGACCTGGCCCGGGCCCTGGCCGCCACCCGGTCGTCCTTCGAGCACCGGGCCACGGTCCTGGCCGCGAGCCGCGACGAGCTGCTGGAGGGCCTGGCGGCCCTCGCCGACGGCCAGGACGGCCCGCGTGTCGTCCGGGGCCGCACGGCGGGACGCGCCGGCAAGCTCGCCTTCCTCTTCTCCGGCCAGGGCTCGCAGCGCCCGGGCATGGGCCGGGAGCTGTACGAGCGGTTCCCCGTCTTCGCCGAGGCGCTGGACGCGGTGACCGCCCACTTCGACGGCGAACTGGACCGGCCGCTGCGCGACGTGATGTTCGACGGGGACGGCGACGCGCTGAACGACACGGGCTTCACCCAGCCCGCGCTCTTCGCCCTCGAAGTCGCGCTGTACAGGCTGGTGGAGTCCTGGGGCGTCCGCCCCGACCTCCTCGCCGGCCACTCCATCGGCGAGATCGCCGCCGCGCACATCGCGGGCGTCTTCTCCCTTCAGGACGCGTGTTCCCTCGTCGCGGCCCGCGCCCGGTTGATGAACGCGCTGCCTGCCGGCGGCGCCATGGTCGCGGTCCAGGCGACCGAGGACGAGGTCACCGCACGCCTGACCGGGATCGCCGGAGTGTCCGTCGCCGCCGTCAACGGGCCCGAAGCGGTCGTCCTTTCGGGCGACGAGGACGCCGTGCTCGCCGTCGCCGGGAAGTTCACCGCCGACGGCCGCAAGACTAGGCGTTTGCGGGTCAGCCATGCGTTTCACTCCCTGCACATGGACGCCATACTCGAGGACTTCCGACGGGCCGCCCACGGCGTGACGTACGCCGCGCCGGCGCTCCCGCTCGTGTCCTGCCTCACCGGCGACCTGGCCACCGGGGAACAACTGTGCTCGCCCGAGTACTGGGTGCGGCACGTCCGCGAGGCCGTACGGTTCGGCGACGGCGTCACCGCCCTCACCGGGCGCGGCGTCACCCGCTTCCTGGAGATCGGCCCCGACGGTGTGCTCTGCGCCATGGCCCAGGACACCCTGGACGCCGCGCCGGCCAAGGCGATGACCGTACCGGCGCTGCGCAAGGGCCGCGGCGAGGAGACCTCCGTGCTCACCGCCCTGGCCCGGCTCCACGCCGACGGGCTCGCCCCGCGGTGGACGGCCGTCCTCGGCGCGGGCGACCCGGCACGCCGCGTGGACCTGCCCACCTACCCCTTCCAGCACCAGCGGTTCTGGCCCGAGCAGCGGCCCGCCAACGCCGCTGCCCCCGCCCGGGGCGAGGACGAGGCGTTCTGGTCCGCCGTGCGCGGCGAGGACTTCGCCACGCTGGAATCGGAGCTGGACGTCGACGGCGACGCGCTCGCCAAGGTCCTGCCCGCGCTCGCCGACTGGCGCCGCCGCGGCGCCGAGCGCTCCACCGTGGACGGCTGGCGCCAGCGCGTCGTCTGGAAGCCCCTGACCGCCGCCGCGCCCTCCGGCCGCCCGGCCGGGACCTGGCTCGCCGTGGTGCCCGCCGGACAGGCCGACGACCCCTGGGCCGCCGGCGTCCTCGCCCGCCTCGGCGACGGGGCCGTACGCCTGGACGTCACCACCGGCACCGACCGGGACGCCCTGGCCGCGCTGCTGAAGGAACAGGCCGCCGCCGGGCGCGAGTTCACCGGGGTCCTCTCCCTGCTCGCCCTCGCCGTTCCGGGTGACACCGATGGCGCACCCGAGGCCACCGTGCTCACCGCCGCGCTCATCCAGGCGCTCGGCGACGCCGGGATCGACGCGCCCCTGTGGTGCGTCACCCGCGGCGCGGTCGCCGTCTCGCCCGCCGAGCCGGTACCGGGCCTCGCCCAGGCCGGCGTCTGGGGCCTGGGACGGGTCGCCGCGCTGGAGCACCCGCGCCGCTGGGGCGGCCTGATCGACCTGCCGGAGACCCTCGACGAGCGGTCGGCGGCCCGGTTCGCCGGACTCCTCGCCGGCTCCGGCGGCGAGGACCAGCTCGCCGTCCGCCCCTCGGCCGCCTTCGGCCGCCGGCTCGTGCCCGTACCGGCCGGCGGGCCCGTCCGGGAGTGGCAGCCCACCGGCACCGTCCTGATCACCGGTGGCACCGGCGCCCTCGGCGCCCACGTGGCACGCGGCCTCGCCGCGGCGGGCGCCGCCCACCTGCTGCTCGTCAGCCGCCGGGGCCCCGACGCGCCCGGCGCCGAGGACCTGCGGGCCGAACTGGCCGCGCTGGGCGCCGAGGTCACCCTCGCCGCCTGCGACGTCGCCGACCGCGACGCCCTCACCGGCCTCCTCGCGAACGTCCCGGACGGCGCCCCGCTGACCGGCGTCGTCCACGCGGCGGGCGTCCTCGACGACGGCGTGATCGACGGCCTCACCCCCGAGCGGTTCGCGGCCGTCCACCGCGCCAAGGCCGCCGCGGCCCTGGCCCTCCACGACCTGACCCGGGACCTCGGCCTCACGGTGTTCGCCCTGTTCTCCTCGGCGTCCGCCACCGTCGGCAACCCCGGACAGGCCAACTACGCCGCCGCCAACGCCCTCCTCGACGCCCTCGCCGAGCGGCGCCGCGCCGAGGGCCTGGCCGCCACCTCCATCTCCTGGGGCGCCTGGGCCGGCGGCGGTATGGCCGCCGACGCCCGCGCCACCGCCGCCGCCCAGCGCACCGGCATCCGGCCGCTGGACCCGCGCCTCGCGGTCGCCGCGCTGCGCCGGGCGGTCATGGAGAACGGGCCGACCGAGGTCGTCGCCGAGGTCGAACCCGCCCGGTTCGTACGGGCCTTCACCGCCGTACGGCCCAGCCCCCTCCTCGCGGAGCTCGCCCCCGCCGGCGACCCGGCCCCGGCCGGTCCCGGCGGCGACGACACCGCGCGGGGAGCCGACGGCGCCGCCCTGCGCGAGAAGCTCGCGGGCCGCAGCGCGGCACAGCGCACCGAGACCGTCCTGAACGTCGTACGGACCCGGGCCGCCGCCGTCCTCGGCCACACCGGCGCCGACGCCGTCGGCCCCGACCGGGCCTTCCGGGACCTCGGCTTCGACTCGCTCGCCGCCGTCGAACTGCGCAACCAGCTCACGGCCGCGACCGGGCTGAACCTGGCCGCCACGCTCGTCTTCGACCACCCCACCCCGGCCGACCTGGCCGCCCACGTCCTGCGCGAGCTGCTGCCCGACGCCGGACACGGCGACAGCACGGCGGCGGACGGCGGGGCCGACGACGGCGTCGACCAGGCCGGCATCAGGGCCCTGCTCGCCTCCGTCTCCGTGGCCCAGCTGCGCGAGATCGGCGTGCTGGAACCCCTGCTGAGGCTCGCCGCCACCACGGCCGCGGCCGACGACGGCACCACCGGCACGGCGGACCCGGACGCCTACGCCGACTCGATCGACGAGATGGACGTCGACGACCTCGTCCGGGCGGCCCTGGACGGCAACCCCGGAAACCCCGGCACCCCCGGCACCACTGGCTCCAACGACGACGACACGCCGGACTCACGGACCGAAGGCTGAGAGAGCGGAACATGACCACGCCCAGCGAAAAAGTAGTCGAAGCTCTCCGGGCCTCCCTCAAGGAGACCGAGCACCTGCGCCGGCAGAACCGCGCCCTGGTGGCAGCCGCCACCGAGCCCGTCGCCATCGTCGCGATGAGCTGCCGCTACCCGGGCGGCGTGCGCTCCCCGGAGGACCTCTGGGACCTCGTGGCCGCCGGTGGGGACGCCATCTCCGGCTTCCCCACCGACCGGGGCTGGGACCTGGCGGCCCTGCGCGACGCCGGAGTCGACAAACGCGGCAACAGCGTCAGCCAGGAAGGCGGCTTCCTCGACTGCGCGGCCGACTTCGACGCCGGATTCTTCGGTATCTCGCCGCGCGAGGCCGTCACCATGGACCCCCAGCAGCGCCTGCTGCTGGAGACGTCCTGGGAGGCGATCGAGCGCGCCGGCATCGATCCGGCCACCCTGCGCGGCAGCCGCACCGGCGTCTTCGTCGGCACCAACGGCCAGGACTACGCCTACCTCCTGGTGCGGTCCCTGGCCGACGCCACCGGCGACATCGGCACCGGCATCGCCGCCAGCGCCACCTCCGGACGGCTCTCCTACACGCTCGGCCTCGAAGGACCGGCGGTCACCGTCGACACGGCCTGCTCCTCCTCCCTCGTGGCCCTGCACTCCGCCATCCACGCCCTGCGGGCCGGCGAGTGCCAACTGGCCCTCGTCGGCGGCGTCAACGTCATGTCGTCGCCCGGCTCCCTGATGGAGTTCAGCCGTCAGGGCGGCCTCGCCGCCGACGGCCGCTGCAAGGCCTACGCGGACACCGCCGACGGCACCGGCTGGTCCGAGGGCGTCGGCATGCTCCTCGTCGAACGCCTCTCCGACGCCCGCCGCAACGGCCACCCGGTCCTGGCCGTCGTCCGGGGCTCCGCCGTCAACCAGGACGGCGCGTCCAACGGCTTCACCGCCCCCAGCGGCCCCGCCCAGCAGCGCGTCATCCGCCGCGCCCTGGCCAACGCGGGCCTCACGGCCGGCGAGGTCGACGCCGTCGAGGGCCACGGCACGGGCACCCCGCTCGGCGACCCCATCGAGGCCCAGGCCCTCCTCGCCACCTACGGCCAGGGCCGGGAACCCGGACGGCCGCTGCTCCTGGGCTCGGTGAAGTCCAACATCGGCCACGCGCAGGCGGCGGCGGGCGTCGCCGGAGTCATCAAGATGGTCATGGCCATGCGCCGGGGCGTGCTGCCGCGCACCCTCCACGCGGAACGGCCCTCGACACACGTGGATTGGGCTGTGGGAGCGGTGGAACTCCTCAAGGACACGAGGCCCTGGCCCGAGGTCGGCCGGCCGTGGCGCGCGGGCGTGTCCTCCTTCGGCATCAGCGGAACGAACGCCCACGTCATCCTGGAACAGGCCACCGAGCAGGCCACCGAGCCCGAGCCGGCCGGGGCACCGGAGGCGCCCGCGGTCCGGCCCGGCGTGGTCCCGTGGCTGGTGTCGGCCAAGTCCGAGGAGGCGCTCGCCGCCCAGCTGGAGCGGGTGACCGCCCTGGCCGGGACCGCCGCCCCCGTGGACGTCGGCCACTCGCTGGCCACCGGCCGCTCGGCCTTCGACCACCGCGCGGTCCTCCTGGCGGGCCCGGACGGCTCGCTGTCCGAGGCCGCGCGGGGACGCGCGGCCGGCGGCCGCCCCCTGGCGGTGCTCTTCACCGGCCAGGGATCGCAACGCGTGGGCATGGGCCGGGAGCTCTACGCCCGGTTCCCCGTCTTCGCCGAGGCCCTGGACTCGGTGGCCGCCCGCCTCGACGACGGACTGGAACGCCCGCTGAGGGACGCCATGTTCGAGGGCGACGCGGCCGTACTGGACCGCACCGGCTACGCCCAGCCCGCGCTCTTCGCACTCGAAGTGGCCCTGTACCGGCTGATCGAGTCCTGGGGAGTGCGCCCTGACTACGTCACGGGCCACTCCATCGGCGAGGTCGCGGCGGCACACGTCGCGGGTGTGCTGTCCCTCGACGACGCGTGCGCGCTGGTCGCGGCCCGCGCCCGGCTGATGGGCGCGCTGCCCGCCGGCGGCGCGATGGTCGCCGTCCAGGCGACCGAGGACGAGGTCGCGGCACGCCTGGTCGACGGCGTGTCCATCGCGGCCGTCAACGGCCCGGACGCCGTCGTCATCGCGGGCGACGAGACGGCCGTACCCCGCATCGCCGAGAAGTTCGCCGCCGAGGGCCGCAAGACCCAGCGGCTGTCGGTCAGCCACGCCTTCCACTCGCCGCTCATGGACCCCATGCTGGAGGACTTCCGGCAGTCCCTGGCCGGACTGTCCTTCCAGGCGCCGAAGATCCCGGTCGTCTCGAACGTGACGGGCCGCGTCGCGGAGGCGGAGCTGCTGTGCGACGCCGACTACTGGGTCCGGCACGTCCGGGAGACCGTCCGCTTCGCCGACGGCGTCCGGACGCTCGCCGAGGAGGGCGCCACCGCGTTCCTGGAGCTCGGCCCCGACGGTGTGCTGACGGCCATGGCCCAGCACAGCCTCGACGACACCGACACCGACACCGGCACCGGCGCCGGCATCAGCACCGGCGCCCCGGTCGCCCTCACCGCCCTGCGCCGGAACCGGGCCGAGGAACGCTCCCTGCTCACCGCGCTCGCCCGGCTGCACGTGGCGGGCGTCGCGGTGGACTGGGCGGCGTGGTTCGACGGCACGGGCGCCCGCCGCGTGGACGTCCCCACGTACGCCTTCCGGCACCAGAGGTTCTGGCCCAAGCCCACCGCCGTCGCCGGCGACGTGTCCGCCGCCGGCCTCACCCCGGCCGGCCACCCGCTGCTCGGCGCGGCCGTGTCCCTGGCCGGCCTCGACGGCGTGCTGTTCACCAGCAGGCTCTCCGCCCGCACCCACCCCTGGCTCGCCGACGGCACCACCGTCCCGCCCGCCGCGTACGTCGAGCTCGCCATCCGCGCGGGCGACCAGGTCGGCCACGGCCGCGTCGACGAACTCACCCTGACCGAACCGCTCGCCCTGGACGACGACCACGCCGTCCTCCTCCAGGTCTGGGTCGGCGCCCCCGACCCGGCGGGCGCCCGGAAGGTGACCGTCTACTCCCAGCTCGCCGACGCCCCCGACCAGACCTGGACGGAGCACGCCCACGGCGTGCTGAGCCCCGGCGAGCGCGTCGCGGACTTCGGCACCGACGAATGGCCACCGCGCGACACCACCGCCGTCCCCGCCGACACCGTCGAGGAGTTCCACGACAAGGCCGGACACGGCCCCGCCTCCCGGACCGTCCGCGCGATCTGGACACGGGCCGCCGACACCTTCGTCGAGGCCGCCCTCCCCGCCGGAACCGCGGACGACGCCGGAGCCTTCGGACTCCACCCCGCGCTGCTGACGGCCGTCACCCAGGCCCTCGCGATCGCGGCGCCGGACGGCGGAACCGACGAGCCCGTCCCGCTGATGTGGTCCGGGCTCTCCCTCCACGCCGGGGGCGCGTCGGCGGTACGGATACGCGTCACCCGGACCGCCGAGGACACCGCCTCCGTGGCCGTCGTCGACACCGAGGGCGCGCCGGTGCTGTCGGCGAGCACGCTGGTGCTCCGCGACCGGGCGGAGACCGCGGAGCGCCGGGGCGGCCAGGAGCACGGATCCCTGCTGCGGCTGGACTGGGTCCCGGCACCGGAGGAGCGGTCGGAGAGCCGGGAGATCACCCGGGCGACGCTGGCCGCCGGGGCGGACGCGACGGCCCTGGCCGGCGTACCGGACGGCACGGAGCTGGTGCTGGCCCCGCTCGAGGCGGGCGACGGCACCGACGTGCCCGGCGCGACGCACGAGCTGACGGCCCGGGCGCTCGGCCTGGTGGGGGAGTGGCTGGCGGAGGAGCGGTTCGCCGCGTCACGCCTGGTGTTCGTGACGCGCGGCGCGACGGACGGGAACGATCCGGCGGCCGCAGCGGCGTGGGGCCTGGTGCGCTCGGCACAGACCGAACACCCCGGCCGCTTCGCCCTGATCGACCTCGACGCCGACACCGATCCTGTGTCCGTACTGCCCCAGCTGCCGGGGCTGCTGGCGGCGGGCGACGAGCAGTTCGTGGTGCGTGACGGCGTGGTGGGTGTGGGCCGGCTGGCGCGGGTCGCCGTCCCGGAGGAGGCTGCTGCTCCGGCAGCGGTGTCCACCTGGAATCCGGCCGGTACGGTGCTGATTACCGGTGGCACAGGTGGCCTGGGCGGTCTGCTGGCCCGGCATCTGGTGGCCGAGCACGGGATGAAGCACCTGCTGCTGGCGAGCCGTCGTGGCCCGGAGGCCCCGGGTGCGGCGGAACTGGTCGAGGAACTGGCCGCTCTGGGCGCCGAGACGACCGTCGTCGCCTGTGACACGGCGGTTCGTGCCGAGGTGGAGGGGCTGCTGGCCGGGGTCCCGGCCGGTCGTCCGCTGACCGCCGTGATCCACACGGCGGGTGTCCTCGACGACGGTGTGGTGACCTCCCTGACCCCGGACCGCCTGTCGGCCGTCCTGCGTCCGAAGGCCGACGCAGCCTGGCATCTCCACGAGCTCACCAAGGACCTCGGCCTCGCCGCGTTCGTCCTCTTCTCGTCGGTCTCCGGTGTGATGGGCGGCGCGGGACAGGCCAACTACGCCGCGGGCAACGTCTTCCTGGACGCCCTCGCCCGGCACCGCCGGGGCCTCGGGCTTCAGGCCCAGTCCTTGGCGTGGGGGGCGTGGGCGCAGTCGAGCGGTATGACGGGCACGCTGTCGGACGCCGACATGCAGCGGATCGCGGCGTCCGGGGTGCCGCCGCTGACGCCCGAACAGGGCCTGGCGCTGTTCGACGCGGCCGTCGGCCTCGACGAGCCGTACGTCGTCCCGATCGGCCCCGCCGGGCGCGGCGGACGCGCCCCCGGAGTCGTCCCCCCGCTGCTGCGCGGCCTGATCCGTGGCGGCCGGCGAACGGCCGCCACGGCGGCGGGCGGCGCCGGTACGGCGGCCGCGCTCAGCCTCCGGCTGTCCACGCTGGGCGAGGAGGACGCGCTCCGCTCCCTGACCGACCTCGTACGGACCGAGGCGGCCGCCGTCCTCGGGCACGCCTCGGCGCGGCAGGTCGAAGCGGGCCGGGAGTTCCGCGAGCTCGGCTTCGACTCCCTGACGGCGGTGGAGCTCCGCAACCGGCTCACCACCGCCACCGGCCTGCGGCTCACCGCGACCCTGATCTTCGACTACCCCACCCCGGCCGCCCTCGCCGGCCACCTCATGGCCGAACTGCTCGACCAGCACGAGGACAGCGGTGCGGGCGCGCCCGCGGTGACTTCCGTCGCCGCCGACGATCCGATCGCGATCGTCGGCATGGCCTGCCGGATGCCCGGCGGCGTTCGGTCGCCGGAGGACCTGTGGCGGATGCTCGCCGAGGGCCGCGACGGCATCACCGGTTTCCCCACCGACCGCGGCTGGGACCTCAAGGCGCTCTTCGGCACGGACCCGGAGAACCGGGGCGGCAGCGCGACCCGGCGCGGCGGATTCCTCCAGGGCGTCGCCGACTTCGACGCGGGGTTCTTCGGGATCTCCCCGCGCGAGGCCCTGGCGATGGACCCGCAGCAGCGGCTGCTGCTGGAGACGTCCTGGGAGGCGTTCGAACGGGCCGGAATCGACGCGACGGCCCTGCGCGGTACGAAGACGGGCGTCTTCGTCGGCACCACGGGCCAGGACTACGCCACACTCGTCATGAACTCCCGCGAGGACGTCGAGGGCCACGCCAGCACCGGCCTCGCCACCAGCGTCATCTCCGGCCGGATCTCCTACACGTTCGGGCTGGAGGGCCCGGCGGTGACGGTCGACACGGCGTGCTCGTCGTCGCTCGTCGCCCTCCACCTCGCCGCCCAGTCCCTCAGGAGCGGCGAGAGCTCGCTGGCCCTCGCCGGCGGCGTGACCGTCCTGAGCACACCGATGACCTTCTCGGGCTTCAGCCGTCAGGGCGGCCTGGCGGCGGACGGCCGCTGCAAGGCCTTCGCGGACGCGGCCGACGGCACCGGCTGGTCCGAGGGCGCGGGCGTACTCGTCCTGGAGCGGCTGTCGGACGCGAAGCGTCTCGGCCACCGGGTGCTGGCGGTGGTACGGGGCTCGGCGGTGAACCAGGACGGCGCGTCGAACGGGCTCACGGCGCCGAACGGCCCGTCGCAGCAGCGGGTCATCCGCCAGGCGCTCGCGAGCGCCGGTCTGAAGGCCGCCGACGTGGACGCGGTGGAGGCACACGGTACGGGTACGACGTTGGGCGACCCGATCGAGGCGCAGGCGCTGCTGGCGACGTACGGGCGGGAGCGGGACGCGGGGCGTCCGCTGTGGCTGGGGTCGGTGAAGTCCAACATTGGTCACACGCAGGCCGCGGCGGGTGTCGCCGGGATCATCAAGATGGTCATGTCGATGCGGCACGGTGTTCTGCCGAAGAGCCTGCACATCGACGAGCCGTCGTCGCATGTGGACTGGTCGGCGGGTGCGGTGGAGCTGCTGTCGGAGTCGCGGGCTTGGCCGGAGGTGGACCGTCCGTGGCGTGCGGGTGTGTCGTCGTTCGGCCTCAGTGGGACGAATGCGCACGTGATCGTGGAGCAGGCTCCTGGGCTCGGTGTTGAGGCTGCTGCTGCTGCGTCGTCGGGCGGGTTGGTGCCGTGGGTGGTGTCGGCCAAGTCGGAGGCGGCGCTCGCGGAGCAGGTGGCGCGCCTGACGTCCTCGGCGTTCGGCGACGCGGCGGATGTCGGCTTCTCACTGGCGACGGGCAAGGCGGTCCTCGACCACCGCGCGGTGCTGCTGGGAGGGACCGAGGTGGCCCGTGGGGCTGCCGTGGACCAGTCGCTGGCGATGCTGTTCTCGGGTCAGGGTTCGCAGCGGCTGGGGATGGGGCGGGAGCTGTACGCCCGGTTCCCGGTGTTCGCGGGGGCGCTGGACGAGGTGGTGGGTCGCTTCGACGGGTTGCGGGAGGTGATGTTCGGCGAGGATGCGGATGCGCTGAACGGGACGGGCTTCACTCAGCCCGCGCTTTTCGCACTCGAAGTGGCGTTGTTCAGGCTGGTGGAGTCGTGGGGAGTGCGTCCGGACTTCGTCGCGGGGCATTCGATCGGTGAGATCGCTGCCGCGCACATCGCGGGTGTGTTCTCCCTTGAGGACGCGTGTTCCCTCGTCGCTGCCCGTGCCCGGTTGATGAACGCGCTGCCTTCCGGTGGTGCGATGGTGGCGGTGCAGGCGTCCGAGGATGAGGTGACATCTCGCCTCACTGCCGGTGTCTCGATCGCCGCTGTCAACGGTCCGACGGCTGTCGTCATCGCCGGTGACGAGGGCGCGGCCCTGGCCGTCGCCGAGAGTTTCGCCGCCGAGGGTCGTAAGACCCAGCGGCTGTCGGTCAGCCACGCGTTCCACTCGCCGTTGATGGACCCGATGCTGGACGATTTCCGTCAGGCCATCGAGGACCTGACCTTCCAGGCCCCCACCATCCCCCTGATCTCCAACGTGACGGGTGAACTCGCCCCGGCCGAGCTCGTCGCCACCCCGGCCTACTGGGTCCGCCACGTCCGCGAGGCCGTCCGATTCGCCGACGGCATCCGGACGTTGGCCGAGGCAGGCGCCACAGCCTTCTTCGAACTCGGCCCCGACGGTGTCCTCACCGCCCTCGCCCAGCACACCCTCGACAGCACCGACGCGATCGTCTCCGTCCCGGCTCTCCGCAAGGACCGCCCCGAAGAGTCCGCCCTCCTCGCCGCCCTCGCCCAGCTCCACGTGTCCGGCGTCGACGTCGCGTGGGCCGGGCTGTTCGTGGGCACCGGCGCCCGGCGCGTGGACCTGCCCACGTACGCCTTCCAGCACGAGCGCTTCTGGCCCCGGCCCGCCGCCCTCACCGGCGACGTCTCGTCCGTCGGCCTGGTGCCCGCGCGGCATCCGCTCCTGGGCGCCGCAGTGTCGCTGGCCGACTCCGACGGGGTGCTGTTCACGAGCCGGCTCTCGCCGCAGACCACCGACTTCCCCGTGTCGGCCTTCCTGGAGCTGGCGATCCGCGCCGGCGACGAAGTGGACTGCGACCGCGTCACCGATCTGACCGTCCACACACCCCTGACCCTCACCGGCGATTCCGCGTCGGCGCTCCAGGTGTGGACGGGCGCGCCGGACGCGGCAGGAGCCCGCGCCCTACGCGTCTACTCACGCCCCGAGGACGCCCTCGACGAGCCGTGGACCGAGCACGCCACCGGCGTCCTCGCCTCCGGCGAGCAGGTCCTGCCCTTCGACGCGTCCACCTGGCTGCCCACCGGCGCCGTCGCCGTCGACACGGGTGACGACGAATCCACCACCCTCTGGGTCCACGACGGCGCGGTCTACGTCGAGGCGAAGCTGACCGGCGAGGCCGCATCCGACGCTCCTTACTACGGTATGCACCCCACCCTGCTGGAGTCCCTCGCTCAGGCAGCGGAATTCGCGGGCCTGGACGGCGAAGAAGAGCTGTCCCCGCTGTCATGGTCGGGGGTCTCCCTGCACGCCGGCGGCGCCTCGGCCGTACGCGCCCGCCTCACGCGGACCGCGGGGGACTCGGTGTCGGTCGCGGCAGTGGATGCCACCGGCGCCCCCGTGCTGTCGGTGGAGACGCTGGTCCTCCGGCCCCGTCCGGTCGCCGACGCCCCCACCGGGGCCGGTGCGGAGCAGGGTGCCCTGCTCCGTCTGGAGTGGACCCCGGCGCCCAGCCCCACCGGGCCCGCCGCCACCGCCCAGGCCCTTCGGCCCGTGACGCTCGGCGTCGACGGGATCGCGTCCCTGGCCGACGTACCGGCCGGCACGGACCTCGTCGTGGTGCCCGTCGCCGCCACCGATGACGAGAACGTGCCCGCCGCCGCGCACCGGCTGACCGCCCACGCCCTCCAGCTCGTTCAGCATTGGCTCGACGACAACCGGCACGCCGCCTCCCGCCTCGCCTTCGTCACCCGCAACGCCGTCCCCGCCGACGCGGCGGACGCCGTTCGCGATCCGGCGGCCGCAGCGGTGTGGGGTCTGGTGCGCTCGGCGCAGTCGGAGCACCCGGGACGGTTCGTCCTCCTCGACCTCGACGAGGCCGCCGACCTCGCCCCGCTGCTGCCCGCCCTGCCGGGCCTGCTGGCGGGCGGCGACGCGCAGTTCGTCGTACGCGACGGCGTGGTGCGGGTGGGCCGGCTGGCGCGGGTCGCCGTCCCGGAGCCGGATGCTCCGGCAGCGGTGCGCGCGTGGAATCCTGCCGGTACGGTGCTGATTACCGGTGGCACAGGTGGCCTGGGCGGCGTACTGGCCCGGCATCTGGTGGCCGAGCACGGGATGAAGCACCTGCTGCTGGCGAGCCGTCGTGGCCCGGAGGCCCCGGGTGCGGCGGAACTGGTCGAGGAACTGGCCGCTCTGGGCGCCGAGACGACCGTCGTCGCCTGCGACACGGCCGACCGCACCGAGGTGAAGGGGCTGCTGGCCGGGGTCCCGGCCGGTCGTCCGCTGACCGCCGTGATCCACACGGCGGGTGTCCTCGACGACGGAGTGATCACCTCCCTGACCCCGGACCGGCTCTCGGCCGTGCTGCGCCCGAAGGCCGACGCCGCCTGGCACCTCCACGAGATCGTCCAGGAGCTCGGCCTCGCTCCGGACGCCTTCGTCGTCTACTCCTCCATCTCCGGTGTGATGGGCAGCGCCGGACAGGCCAACTACGCCGCCGGCAACGTCTTCCTGGACGCCCTCGCCCACCACCGCCGCCTTCTCGGCCTGCCCGCTCACTCCCTGGCGTGGGGGGCGTGGGCGCAGTCGAGCGGTATGACGGGCACGCTGTCGGACGCCGACATGCAGCGCATCGCGGCGTCCGGGGTGCCGCCGCTGACGGTCGCGCAGGGCTTGGCCCTGTTCGACGCGGCCGTCGGCCTCGACGAGGCGTACGTCGTCCCGATCGGCCCGGCCTCCGGCGCCCGGCGTGCCCAGGGGGAGGTGCCGCCGCTGCTGCGCGGCCTGGTGAAGGGCGGCCGGCGGATGGCCGCGGCCGCCGGGGACAGTGCCGCGACGGCCGCCGGACTCGCACGACAGTTGAGGGAAATACGGGAAGAAGAGCGCGTACGTTTCGCCGTGGAGCTCGTCAGGGCAGAGGCGGCGCGCGTGCTCGGGCACGCCTCGCCCGAGGCGATCGGGGCGAAGAAGGGGTTCCAGGACCTGGGCTTCGACTCCCTGACCGCCGTCGAGCTCCGCAACAGGCTGACGGCCTCGACCGGGCTGCGGCTGCCCGCCACCCTGATCTTCGACTACCCGACCCTCACCGCCCTGGCCGAACACCTCGTCTCGCAGCTCGTGGGCGAGGACGGCCCCGACACCTCCTCCTCCCTCCTCGCGGAGCTCGACCGCCTCGACTCCGCTCTCGCTTCCACGGAACCCGACGCCCTCACCAGGACTGCTGTCTCCAACCGGCTGCTCCAGACGCTGGAGAGGTGGCGGGGGAGCGCCGTCGAGACCGCCGGCACCGAGGTCGCCGAGCGGATCGGCTCCGCCAGTGAGGACGAGATCTTCGCCTTCATCGACAACGAGCTCGGCCGTCTGGGCGATCGCTGACCCGGCCTCATTCTTCACACGGAAGGTTCCACGCAATGTCGAACGACAGCAAGCTCGTTGACTACCTCAAGTGGGTCACGGCAGATCTGCACCAGACCCGCCAACGGCTGCTGGAAGTCGAGGCCGGAAAGCAGGAGCCCATCGCCATCGTGGGCATGTCCTGCCGGCTGCCGGGCGGGGTGCGGTCCCCGGAGGACCTCTGGCGGATGCTGCACGAGGGGCGTGACGGCATCACGCCCTTCCCGACCGACCGTGGCTGGAACCTCGACGCCCTGACGGGCGGCGGCAGTGGCGGCGGCGACGCGGGTGACGGCATCAGCGTCACCGCCGAGGGCGGCTTCGTCGACGCGGCCGGCTTCGACGCCGACTTCTTCGGAATATCGCCGCGCGAGGCCGTGACGATGGACCCGCAGCAGCGACTGCTGCTGGAGACGTCCTGGGAGGCGTTCGAGCGCGCGGGCATCGCCCCGTCCTCCCTCCGGGGCAGCAGGACGGGCGTCTTCGTCGGCACCAACGGCGTGGACTACGCGGGCGTCGTCATGAACTCGCAGGAGGACGTCGAGGGCCACGGCGGCACCAGCCTCGCCGGCAGCGTCCTCTCCGGGCGCGTCTCGTACACGTTCGGGCTGGAGGGCCCGGCGGTGACGGTCGACACGGCGTGCTCGTCGTCGCTCGTCGCCCTCCACCTCGCCACCCACGCGCTGCGCAACGAGGAGTGCTCGCTGGCGCTCGCCGGCGGTGTGACCGTCCTGTCGACGCCGATGGGCTTCTCGGGCTTCAGCCGTCAGGGCGGCCTGGCGGCGGACGGCCGCTGCAAGGCCTTCGCGGACGCTGCCGACGGCACCGGCTGGTCGGAGGGCGCCGGCGTGCTGGTCCTGGAGCGGCTGTCGGACGCCCGCCGCAACGGGCACCGGATCCTGGGCGTGATACGCGGGTCCGCGGTCAACCAGGACGGCGCGTCGAGCGGCCTGACGGCGCCGAACGGCCCGTCGCAGCAGCGGGTGATCCGCCAGGCGCTGGCGAGCGCGGGCCTGTCGACGGCCGACATCGACGCCGTGGAGGCGCACGGCACGGGCACCACTCTGGGCGACCCGATCGAGGCGCAGGCGCTGCTGGCCACGTACGGGCGTGAGCGGGACGCGGAGCGTCCGCTGTGGCTGGGGTCGGTGAAGTCCAACATCGGTCACACCCAGGCCGCCGCCGGTGTCGCGGGCATCATCAAGATGGTCATGTCGATGCGGAACGGCGTCCTGCCGAAGACACTGCACGTCGACCAGCCGTCCTCGCATGTGGACTGGTCGGCGGGCGCGGTGGAACTGCTGACGGAGGAACGGGCCTGGCCGGAGGTGGACCGGCCCTGGCGCGCGGGTGTGTCGTCGTTCGGCATCAGCGGCACGAACGCGCACGTCATCATCGAGCAGGCACCGGCGGACGAGCCCGCCGAAGAGCCGGCGCCGGCCGCCGAGGCGCCGTCGACGTCACCGTCGCCGAGCGTGGTGCCCTGGCCGGTGTCCGGGAAGACCGAGGCCGCCCTCGCGGCGCAACTGGAGCGGATCACGGCCCTGGTGGGCACGGACTCGCCGGCGGACATCGGCTACTCGCTGGCCACCGGCCGTTCCCACCTCGCCCACCGCGCCGTGCTCCTGGCGGGCGGCGACGAGACCCATGAGATCGCGCGCGGTGTCACCGGGGACGTCGAGAGCAAGCCGGCGTTCCTGTTCTCGGGTCAGGGTTCGCAGCGGCTGGGGATGGGGCGGGAGTTGTACGCCCGGTTCCCGGTGTTCGCGGGGGCTCTGGACGAGGTGGTGGGTCGCTTCGACGGGTTGCGGGAGGTGATGTTCGGCGAGGATGCGGATGCGCTGAACGGGACTGGTTTCACTCAGCCCGCGCTTTTCGCTCTCGAAGTGGCCCTCTACCGGCTGGTGGAGTCGTGGGGAGTGCGTCCGGACTTCGTGGCGGGTCATTCGATCGGTGAGATCGCTGCCGCGCACATCGCGGGTGTGTTCTCCCTTGAGGACGCGTGTTCCCTCGTCGCTGCCCGTGCGCGGTTGATGAACGCGCTGCCTACTGGTGGTGCGATGGTCGCGGTGCAGGCGTCCGAGGACGAGGTCGTGGGGCGGCTGGTCCACGGCGTGTCCATCGCGGCCGTCAACGGTCCGACGGCCGTCGTCATCGCCGGTGACGAGGACGCGGCCCTGGCTGTCGCCGAGAGTTTCGCCGCCGAGGGTCGTAAGACCCAGCGGCTGTCGGTCAGCCATGCGTTCCACTCGCCGTTGATGGACCCGATGCTGGACGATTTCCGCCGGGCCATCGAGGACCTGACCTTCCTCGCCCCCACCATTCCCCTGATCTCCAATGTGACGGGTGAGGTCGCTACGGCCGAGCTCGTCGCCACCCCGGCCTACTGGGTCCGCCACGTCCGTGAGGCCGTCCGATTCGCCGACGGCATCCGGGCGCTGGCCGAGGCAGGCGCCACCGCGTTCCTGGAGCTGGGCCCCGACGGCGTTCTCACCGCCCTCGCCCAGCACAGCCTCGACGTCACCGACGCGATCGTCTCCGTCCCGGCCCTGCGCAAGGACCGCCCCGAAGAGACCGCGCTCCTGACCGCCCTCGCCCAGCTCCACGTGTCCGGCGTCGAGGTGGACTGGACCGCCTGGTACGCCGGTATGTCCGCCCGCCCCGTGGACCTGCCCACGTACGCCTTCCAGCACGAGCGCTTCTGGCCCCGCCCCGCCGCGCTCACCGGTGATGTCAGCGGTGCCGGGCTGATGTCCGCCGAGCACCCGCTGCTCGGTGCCACGCTCGCCCTCGCGGACTCCGACGAGGTGCTGTTCACCGGCAAGCTGTCGCTGCGCACCCACCCGTGGCTGGCCGATCACGTGCTGAGTGACGCCTCGTTGTTCCCCGGCACCGGATTCCTGGAGCTGGCCCTGCGCGCCGGGGACCAGGTGGGGTGCGACCGGGTGGAGGAGTTCACGCTCCTCGCCCCGCTGGTGCTGCCCGAGGAGGGCGCGGCCCTGATCCAGGTGCTGGTCGGCGCGCCGGACGGGACGGGCGCCCGTACCGTGACCGTCCACTCCCGCTCCGACGACGACGCCCCCGGGCGGCCGTGGACCGAGCACGCCACGGGCACGCTGACGACGGGCGAGCGTGTCGCCGCGTTCGACGCGACGGTCTGGCCGCCGCAGAACGCGGTGGTCGTCGACCTCGAGGAGTTCTACGGGCGGACCGAGTACGGGCCCGTCTTCCAGGGCATGCGGTCGGTGTGGCTGCGCGAGGGCGAGGTGTTCGTCGAGGCGGCGCTGCCCGCCGACGCCGCCGGGGACGCTGGTGCCTTCGGTCTTCACCCGGCCCTCCTGGACGCGGTGCTGCACGCCCACGGCTTCGCCGGTGTGGGGGACGAGAACCATCTGCTGATGCCGTTCGGCTGGCGCGGCGTGTCGCTGCACGCCGGCGGGGCGTCCGTGGTGCGGGCCCGGCTGGCGCGGACCGGTGACGAGTCGGTGTCCATCGCGGCCGTCGACGTCGAGGGCGCCCCGGTGCTGTCGGTGGAGGCGCTCGCCTTCCGCGCCCGGTCCGCCGCCGTGTCCCCTGCCGCCGCCGCGCGCAGCGCCGAGCACGACGCGCTCCTGTCGCTCGACTGGATTCCCGCCCCCGACGTGGACGCGGCCACGGGCGTCAAGGCCGTGTCGCTGGGCACCGACGAGCTGGGCGTGGGCGCGACCGTCGCCACCCTGGCCGATCTCGCCGGCGACGAGGACCTGGTCCTCGTGCCCCTCTCCGGCCTGGCCGCCGGCGGCGGGGACGACGTCCCCGCCGCCGCGCACGAGCTGACGACCCGTGTCCTCCACCTGCTCCAGGACTGGCTCACCCAGCGCCACTCCGACCGCTCCCGTCTCGTCCTCGTCACCCGTAACGCCGTGTCGGCGGACGAGGGCGAGGCCGTCCGGGACCTGGCCGCGAGCGCCGTGTGGGGCCTGGTGCGCTCGGCGCAGTCGGAGCACCCCGGGCGGCTCGTCCTCCTCGACCTCGACGAGGCCGCCGGCCTCACGCCGCTGCTGCCCGCCCTCCCGGCCCTGCTGGCCACGGACGACGCCCAGTTCGTCGTACGCGACGGTCTCGTCCGCGTGGGACGGCTCGGCCACCTGGGCGCCGGCGCGGGCCTTCTGCCGCCCGCCGGGGTGCCGTGGCGGCTCGACACGGCTGCCAAGGGCAGCCTGGACGGGCTGCTGCTCGCTCCGTGTCCCGAGACGCTGGCGCCCCTCGCGCCCGGACAGGTCCGGGTCGAGGTCCAGGCCGCCGGTGTGAACTTCCGCGACGTGCTGAACGCCCTGGGCATGTACCCGGGTGAGGCGGGGCTGCTGGGCGCCGAGGCCGCCGGTGTCGTCGTCGAGACCGGGCCCGGGGTGACCGGGCTGCGGGCCGGCGACCGGGTCATGGGCATGGTGCCCGGCGGCTTCGGCACCCTGGCCGTCGTCGACGAGCGGTTCCTGGCCGAGGTGCCGGGGGAGTGGACGGCGGCGGAGGCGGCGTCGGTGCCGCTGGTGTTCCTCACCGCCCTCTACGCGCTGAAGGACCTGGCCGGGCTGCGGGCCGGGCAGTCGATCCTGGTCCACGCGGGCGCCGGCGGCGTCGGCATGGCCGCGATCCAGCTGGCCCGGCACCTGGGCGCCGAGGTGTTCGCCACCGCCAGTGAGGCCAAGTGGGACACCCTCCGGGAACTGGGCGTCCCCGACGACCACATCGCCTCCTCCCGGACCACCGACTTCGAACAGCGCTTTCTCGCGACCACGGGCGGACGCGGCGTCGACGTGGTCCTCAACGCCCTGGCCGGCGAGTTCGTGGACGCCTCCCTCCGTCTCGTGGCCCCCGGCGGTCACTTCCTGGAGATGGGCAAGACCGACATCCGCGACCCCCGGTCCGTGACCGGGATCGACGGTGCCGAGGTGCGGTACCGGGCCTTCGACCTCGCCGAGGCCGGCCCCGACCGCGTCCAGGAGATGCTGTCCGAACTCCTCGGGCTGTTCGGCCAGGACGCGCTGCGGCCGCTGCCCGTCGCCACCTGGGACGTCCGCCGGGCACGCGAGGCCTTCCGCCACATGAGCCAGGCCCGCCACATCGGCAAGATCGTCCTCACCATGCCCCGCGCCTGGGACCCCGAGGGAACCGTCCTCATCACCGGCGGCACCGGCGGCCTCGGCGGCGAACTGGCCCGCCACCTCGTCGCCGAACGCGGTGTGAAGCACCTGCTGCTGGTCAGCCGCGGCGGCCCGGAGGCCCCGGGCGCGGCGGAGCTCCGCGCGGAACTGACCGCCGGGGGCGCCGAGGTCACCGTCGCCGCCTGCGACGTGGCCGACCGCGCCGCGCTCGCCGCCGTGCTGGCCACGATCCCGGCCGCCCACCCGCTGACCGCGGTGATCCACACGGCGGGCATCCTCGACGACGGCGTCGTCGCCTGGCTGACCCCGGACCGGCTCGCCTCCGTCATGTCCCCGAAGGTGGACGCGGCCTGGCACCTCCACGAGCTCACCAAGGACCTCGACCTCGCCGCCTTCGTCCTCTTCTCGTCGATCGCCGGAGTCACCGGCGCCGCCGGCCAGGGCAACTACGCCGCCGGCAACGTCTTCCTCGACACCCTCGCCCGCCACCGCACGGCCCTGGGCCTCGCCGCCCAGTCCCTGTCGTGGGGCGCCTGGACGCAGTCGACCGGCATGACGGGCACGCTGTCCGAGGCCGACATGCAGCGCATCGCCTCGTCCGGGGTGCCGCCCCTGACCGTCGAGCAGGGCCTGGCGCTGTTCGACGCCGCCGGGATCTGCGACGCCGCCCACCTCGTCGCGATCGGCGCGGTCTCCGGCCCCGTCCGGGTGGCCGGGCCCGTTCCGCCCGTGCTGCGCGGCCTCGTCAAGAGCACCCGGCGCGCCGCCGCGACCACCGCCGTCGGCGCGGGCACGGCCGCCGTGCTCACCCGCCGGCTGTGGGAGCTGCGCGAGGACGAGCGCCTCCGCTTCGTCGTGGACCTCGTCCGGGCCGAGGCGGCGGCCGTCCTCGGCCACGCCTCCGCCAAGGCGATCGACGACCGGCGTGAATTCCACGACCTGGGCTTCGACTCGCTGACCGCCGTCGAGCTCCGCAACCGGCTCAGCACCGCCACCGGCCTGCGCCTCTCCGCGACCCTCGTCTTCGACTACCCCACGCCCACCGCGCTCGGCGAGCACCTGCTGTCCCTGCTGCTGGACGAGCTCGACAACGCCGACGCTCCCGCGCACCCCGGCAGCGCCGCCACCACGGCCGTCGCCGACGACCCGATCGTCATCGTCGGCATGGCGTGCCGGCTGCCGGGCGGCGTGAACTCGCCGGAGGACCTGTGGCGGCTCGTCGCCGAGGGCCGCGAGGGCATCTCCGACTTCCCCACCGACCGCGACTGGGACCTCGACACCCTGCTGGGCGGCGACGACCGGGACGGCGGCCGGGGCCGCAGCGCCACCTCGCGGGGCGGCTTCCTCCACGGCATCGCCGACTTCGACGCCGACTTCTTCGGGATCTCCCCGCGCGAGGCCCTGGCCATGGACCCGCAGCAGCGGCTCCTGCTCCAGACCTCGTGGGAGGCCTTCGAGCGCGCCGGGATCGCCCCGGCCTCGCTGCGCGGCAGCCGCACCGGCGTCTTCGTCGGCACCGGCGGCCAGGACTACACGATGCTGGTGATGAACTCCGACGAGGACGTCGAGGGCCACACCAGCACCGGCCTCGCCGCGAGCGTCGTCTCCGGACGCGTCTCGTACACCTTCGGCCTGGAGGGCCCGGCCGTCACCCTCGACACCGCGTGCTCGTCCTCCCTGGTGGCCCTCCACTGGGCGGCGCAGGCCCTGCGCTCGGGCGAATGCTCGCTGGCGCTGGCCGGCGGCGTCACCATCATGTCCACCTCCGTCGGCTTCCCCGGCTTCACCCGCCAGGGCGGCCTCGCCGAGGACGGCCGCTGCAAGGCCTTCTCGGACACGGCCGACGGCACGGGCTGGTCCGAGGGCGTGGGCATGCTCGTCGTGGAGCGGCTGTCCGACGCCCGCCGCAACGGTCACGAGGTGCTGGCCGTCCTGCGTGGCTCGGCCATCAACCAGGACGGCGCCTCCAACGGCCTGACCGCCCCCAACGGCCCGTCCCAGCAGCGCGTCATCCGCCAGGCCCTCGCGAGCGCCGGCCTGTCGACGGCCGACGTCGACGCGGTGGAGGCGCACGGCACGGGCACGACGCTGGGCGACCCGATCGAGGCCCAGGCCGTGCTGGCCACCTATGGTCAGGGCCGCGCCGAGGACCGGCCGCTGCTGCTGGGCTCGGTGAAGTCCAACATCGGCCACACCCAGTCGGCCGCCGGTGTCGCGGGCGTCATCAAGATGGTCATGGCGATGCGCCACGGGGTCCTCCCGAAGTCCCTGCACATCGACGCGCCGTCCTCGCACGTCGACTGGACGGCCGGTGACGTCCGGCTGCTCACGGAGGAGCTGGCCTGGCCCGAGACGGGCAGGCCCCGCCGGGCGGCCGTGTCGGCGTTCGGCATCAGCGGCACCAACGCGCACACGATCCTGGAGCAGGCCCCGGAGCCGGAAGCGAAGACCGAAGGCGCGCAGGCCCCGCCCGTCGCGATGACGGCCGTCGCGTGGCCCGTCTCGGCCAAGTCGGCCGACGCGCTGGACGCCCAGCTGGAGCGGCTGCACGCCTGGGTGGCCGGGCGGCCGGAGCTGACGCCCGCCGAGGTCGGCTTCACGCTGGCGGCCGGCCGGTCGGTCTTCGACCACCGCGCGGTGCTGCTGACGGGCGCCGACGGCCGGACGGCCGAGGTGGCGCGCGGCACCGCCGCCCCGGGCGGGTCGCTGGCCGTGGTGTTCTCCGGCCAGGGATCGCAGCGGGTCGGGATGGGCCGGGAGCTGTACGCCCGGTTCCCGGTCTTCGCGGAGGCGCTGGACGCGGTGACGGCGCTGCTGGACCTGGAGCTGGAACGCCCGCTGCGCGAGGTGATGTTCGAGGGCGACGCGGCCGTTCTGGGCGGGACCGGTTTCACTCAGCCCGCGCTCTTCGCCCTCGAAGTGGCGCTGTTCCGGCTGGTGGAGTCCTGGGGAGTGCGGCCGGACTTCGTGACCGGCCACTCCATCGGTGAGATCGCGGCGGCGCATGTCGCGGGAGTGTTCTCGCTGGAGGACGCGTGCAAGCTCGTCGGGGCCCGCGCCCGGTTGATGAGCGAACTGCCCGCCGGCGGCGCGATGGTCGCCGTCCAGGCATCCGAGGACGAGGCCGAGGCCCTGCTGACCGCGGGCGTGTCCATCGCCGCCGTCAACGGCCCCGACTCCGTCGTCATCGCCGGTGAGGAAGCGGCGGTCCTGCGGATCGCCGAGGGCCTGGCCGCAGAGGGCCGCAAGACCCAGCGGCTGGCGGTCAGCCACGGCTTCCACTCGCCGCTGATGGACCCGATGCTGGACGACTTCCACCGGGCCATCGAGGACCTGACGTTCAGTGATCCCCGCATTCCGCTGATCTCCAACGTCACGGGCGGCGTGGCCGCGCCGGGCCTGCTGCGCTCGGCGGACTACTGGGTGAGCCACGTCCGGGAGGCCGTACGCTTCGCCGACGGCCTCCGTACCCTCGCCGACGAAGGCGCGACCGCCTTCCTGGACCTCGGCCCCGACGGCATCCTCGCCGCCCTGGCCCACCGCGCCCTGCCGGAACGGACCGGGGCCACGGCCCCCGTGGTGGTGCCCGCCCTGCGCAAGGGCCGCCCCGAGGAGACCACGCTGGTCACCGCGCTCGCCGAGCTGTACGCGGCGGGCGTCGACGTCACGTGGTCCGCGCTGTTCGACGGCACGGGCGCGCGGCGGGTCGAGCTGCCCACGTACGCCTTCCAGGGCCGGCGCTTCTGGCCCCGGCCCGCGGCGGCCGCCCCGGCGGCCACCGCCGGTGACCCGGTCGACCAGCGGTTCTGGGCCGTCGTCGAGGGCGAGGACCCCGACGTCGACGGCCTCGCCGCCGACCTCGACATCAGCGCCGAGGCCCTCGGCGCCGTCCTGCCCGCCCTGTCCACCTGGCGCCGCCACCGGCGCGGCCAGGCCATGCTGGACGCCCTGCGCTTCCGCGAGGTGTGGAAGCCGCTGTCCGGCAACGCGCCCGGCCGCCGCACGGCGGGCACCTGGCTCGTCGTCGCCCCGGCCCGCACGGCCCTCGCCCCCGCCGACGACGCGTGGACGACGGCCGTGACCGAGGCCGTCGGCACCGACACGATCCGCCTCGACGTCGACCTCGCCCCCGGGGCCGACGCCCCGGACCGGGAGGCCCTGGCGGAGCTGCTGCGCGAACAGGCCACCGACGGCACGGCCTTCGCCGGCGTGATCTCCCTGCTCGCGCCGTTCACGGACGGCCCGGTCGCCCCGACCGTCGTCCTGCTCCAGGCCCTGCGCGACGCGGACGTCACCGCACCACTGTGGTGCGTGACGCGCGGCGCGGTCTCCATCGGCCGCTCGGACAGGCTCACTGCCCCCGAACAGGCGGGCGTGTGGGGTCTGGGCCGGGTGGCGGCCCTGGAGTACCCGGCGGAGTGGGGCGGCCTCGTCGACCTGCCGGAGGACCTCGACACCCGGACCGCCCACCGCGTCGCGGGCGTCCTGGCCGGGTCCGACGGCGAGGACCAGGTCGCGGTGCGCTCCTCCGCCGTCTACGGCCGCCGGCTGGCGCAGGCCCCCGCGGGCGCGCCGGACGACGGCTGGGAGCCCAAGGGCACCGTACTGATCACCGGCGGTACGGGCGGCCGCGGCGGGCGGGTCGCCCGCCGGCTCGCCGAGGCGGGCGCGCACCACCTCGTGCTCGTCGGCCGCCGGGGCGAGGAGGCGCCCGGCGCCGCCGAACTCGCGGCGGAACTGCGCGAACTGGGGGCGAAGGTCACCGTCGCCGCCTGCGACGCGGCCGACCGCGACGCGCTCGCGGCCGTGCTCGCCGCCGTTCCCGAGGACGCGCCGCTGACCGCCGTGGTGCACGCGGCCGGTGTCGTCGACGACGGTGTGCTGGCCGACCTCACCCCCGAGCGGTTCGCCGCCGTCCACCACGCGAAGGTCACCGCCGCCCTCAACCTGGACGAGCTGACGCGCGACCACGACCTCGCGGCCTTCGTCCTCTTCTCGTCCGTCGCGGGCACCGTCGGCAGCGCGGGCCGGGCCACCCTGGCCGCCGCCAACGCGGTCCTCGACGCCCTGGCCGCCCGGCGCCGCGCCGAGGGGCTCGCCGCGACCTCCGTGTCCTGGGGCGCCTGGACCGGTGACGAACCGTCGGACGACGGACAGCCGATCGGGAACCCCCAGCAGCCCTACCCCGCCGTCCACCCGGACCTGGCGATCGCCGCCGTACGGCAGGCCGTCACCCGGCCCGAGCCCGGCCTCGTCCTCCTCGACCTCCAGCAGCCGCGCGTCCTCGACACCCTCCTCGGCGTACGGGACACCTCCCTGTTCAAGGACCTGCCGGGCATCCGCACCGCCCGTGCCGAGAACGCCGCTTCCCGCGAGGAGGGCGACTCGGCCGGCTCCGCCCTGCGGCAGCGGCTGCGGCGACTGCCCGCGCACGAGCGGACCGAGGCGCTGGTCGCCATGGTCCGCACGCACGTGGCGGCCGTCCTCGGCCACGCCGACGCGGCGGCCGTCGAACCCGACCGGAAGTTCCGCGACCTCGGCTTCGACTCGCTGACCGCGATCGAACTGCCCAACCGGCTCAACCTGGCCACGGGCCTCCACCTGTCGGCCACCACCGTCTTCGACTACCCCACGGCCACGGCGCTCGCCGAACACCTCCTCGCCGAGCTGTCCGAGCTGTCGGACGGAACCGGGGGAGAGGACGAGCCCGGGACCGCCACCGGAGGCGGCCTGCCGGAGGCGTTCTCCCTCGCCGACGACCCCGTGGTGATCGTCGGCATGGCCTGCCGCCTGCCCGGCGGCGTGACCTCGCCGGAAGACCTCTGGCGACTCGTCTCCGAAGGACGCGACGGCATCAGCCCCTTCCCCGCCGACCGCGGCTGGGACCTGGAGACCCTGCGCACCGGCGGCCCCGGCGGCCGGGGCCGCAGCGCCACGCTGGAAGGCGGCTTCCTCGACGGCGTCGCCGGCTTCGACGCCGGTTTCTTCGGGATCTCCCCGCGCGAGGCCCTGGCGATGGACCCGCAGCAGCGGCTGCTGCTGGAGACGTCCTGGGAGGCGTTCGAACGCGCCGGAATCGCCCCCGAGAGCCTCCACGGCAGCCGCACCGGCGTCTACGTCGGCACCAACGGCCTGGACTACGCCCAGCTGGTGCTGAACTCCCGCGAGGACGTCGCCGGCCACACCGGCACCGGCCTCGCCAGCAGCGTCATCTCCGGCCGGATCTCCTACACCTTCGGCCTGGAGGGCCCCGCCGCCACGCTCGACACCGCGTGCTCGTCCTCCCTGGTGGCCCTCCACTGGGCCGCGCAGGCCCTGCGCGACGACGAGTGCTCGCTGGCCCTGGCCGGCGGCGTCACCGTGATGACGACCCCGGCGAGCTTCGCCGGCTTCACCGTCCAGGGCGGCCTGGCCCCCGACGGCCGCTGCAAGGCCTACTCGGACGCCGCCGACGGCACCGCCTGGTCCGAGGGCGTCGGCATGCTCGTCCTTGAGCGGCTGAGCGACGCCCGCCGCAACGGCCACCCCGTGCTCGCGGTCGTCCGCGGTTCGGCGGTGAACCAGGACGGCGCCTCCAACGGCATCACCGCCCCCAACGGCCCCTCCCAGCAGCGCGTCATCCGCCAGGCGCTGGCCGCCGCCGGCCTGAAGGCCTCGGACGTCGACGCCGTCGAGGGCCACGGCACGGGCACCCCGCTCGGCGACCCCATCGAGGCCCAGGCGCTGCTGGCCACCTACGGCCAGGAGCGCCCGGCCGACCGGCCGCTGCTGCTCGGCTCGCTCAAGTCCAACATCGGCCACGCGCAGGCGGCGGCCGGCGTCGCGGGCGTCATCAAGACCGTGCTGGCACTGCGGAACGGCGTCCTGCCGAAGACGCTCCACCTCGACGAGCCGTCGTCGCACGTGGACTGGTCGGCGGGTGCGGTGGAGCTGCTGACGGAGTCGCGGGCGTGGCCGGAGGTGGACCGTCCGTGGCGTGCGGGTGTGTCGTCGTTCGGCATCAGCGGCACGAACGCGCATGTGATCGTGGAGCAGGCGCCTGAGTCGGCTGCCGAGGCCGGTGTTTCGTCGGGCGGGTCGGTGCCGTGGGTGGTGTCGGCGAAGTCCGAGAGCGCGCTGACGGAGCAGGTGGAGCGTCTGGCATCCGTGACGGGTGAGCCTGTTGACGTGGGCTTCTCGCTGGCGGCGGGGCGGTCGGCCTTCGGCCACCGCGCGGTGCTGCTGGCAGGGGACGAGGTGGCTCGTGGAGTCGCTGTCGACCGGTCGCTCGCGATGCTGTTCTCGGGCCAGGGCTCGCAGCGCGCGGGCATGGGCCGGGAGCTGTACGAGCGGTTCCCCGCCTTCGCCGAGGCCTTCGACGCGGTGGCCGCGCTGCTGGACGCGGAACTGGAGCGTCCGCTGCGGGAGGTGATGTTCGGCGACGACGCGGACGCGTTGAACGAGACCGGCTTCACTCAGCCTGCGCTTTTCGCTCTCGAAGTGGCGTTGTTCAGGCTGATCGAGTCGTGGGGAGTGCGTCCGGACTTTGTGGCGGGTCATTCGATCGGTGAGATCGCGGCGGCGCATGTGGCGGGTGTGTTCTCTCTTGAGGATGCGTGTTCCCTCGTCGCGGCGCGTGCGCGGTTGATGAGTGCGCTGCCTTCCGGTGGTGCGATGGTGGCGATGCAGGCGTCCGAGGACGAGGTGACGCCTCGCCTGATCGCCGGTGTCTCGATCGCCGCTGTCAACGGTCCCGACGCCGTCGTCATCGCCGGTGAGGAGGCGGCCGTTCTGCGGATCGCCGAGGGCCTGGCGGCCGAGGGCCGCAAGACCCAGCGGCTGTCGGTCAGCCATGCGTTCCACTCGCCGTTGATGGACCCGATGCTGGAGGACTTCCACCGGGCCATCGAGGGGCTGTCCTTCCAGGCCCCGACCATTCCTCTCATCTCCAATGTGACGGGTGAGGTCGCTGCGGCCGAGCTCGTCGCCACCCCGGCCTACTGGGTCCGGCACGTCCGTGAGGCCGTTCGTTTCGCCGACGGTGTCCGCTCCCTCGCGGCCGAAGGCGCCACCGCGTTCCTGGAGCTGGGCCCCGACGGTGTCCTCACCGCCCTCGCCCAGCACAGCGTCGACGCCGACCGGGATCTGCTCTCCGTCCCGGCCCTCCGCAAGGACCGCCCCGAGGAGACCGCCCTCCTCACCGCCCTCGCCCAGCTGCACGTCGGCGGTGTCGAGGTGGACTGGTCGGCCTGGTACGCCGGTACGTCCGCCCGGCGCGTGGACCTGCCCACGTACGCCTTCCAGCACGAGCGCTTCTGGCCCCGGCCCGCCGCGCTCAGCGGTGATGTGACCTCGGCGGGTCTGGTCCCGGCCGACCACCCCCTCCTCGGCGCGGCGGTGTCGCTCGCGGAGGCCGGCGGGGTGCTGTTCACCAGCCGCCTCTCGCTGCTGGTGCACGGCTGGCTCACCGACCACACGGTGGGCGGGGCGGCCGTCCTGCCCACCGCCGGGTTCGTGGAGCTCGCGGTGCGTGCGGGCGACCAGGTCGGCTGCGACCGGGTCGAGACGCTGACCGTGACCACGCCCCTCGCGCTCACCGATGGGTCCGCCCTGGCCCTCCAGGTGTGGATCGGCGCGCCGGACACCTCGGGGGCCCGCCCGGTCCGGGTCCACTCCCGGCCCGAGGACGCCCTCGACCAGCCGTGGACCGAGCACGCCACCGGCGTCCTCGCCTCCGGTGAGCGCGTCGCGGACTTCGACGCCTCCACCTGGCCGCCCACCGGCGCCACGGCCGTCGACCTGGACGGCTTCTACGACACCACGCACTACGGCCCGGTCTTCCAGGGCCTGCGGGCGGTCTGGGTCCGTGGCGACGAGGTGTTCGCCGAGGCCGGGCTGCCCGGCGACTCCGCCGACGACGCCCGGTACTTCGGGCTGCACCCGGCGCTGCTCGACGCGGTCACCCACGCCGCCGGGTTCGCGGGCGGCGAGGACGACGACGTGATCCCGCAGGCCGCCGCCTGGGGCGGGGTCTCCCTGCACGCCGCCGGCGCCTCCGTGCTGCGTGCCCGGATCGCCCGTACCGGCGAGGACACCGTGTCCCTCACGGCGGTCGACGCCGACGGCGCGCCCGTTCTCTCCGCGGAATCCCTGACGCTGAGTGCTCCTTCGGCGGAGATTTCCGCTGCCCGAGGGCGCGATCCGCTGTTCCGCGTGGACTGGATCCCGGCGCCCGAGGTGCGCGCCGACCGGAACGTACGGTCGGTGACGCTCGACATGGGCGCCGACGGGACCGTGTCCCCGGCGGGCCTCGGGGGCGACGAGGACCTGGTCCTCGTCCACCTCTCCGGCACCGCCGACGACGCCACTGACGTGCCCGCCGCCGTGCACGCGCTGACCGGCCGTGTCCTTCGGCTCCTCCAGCAGTGGCTGGCCGACGACCGGTACGCCGCCTCCCGGCTCGTCCTCGTCACCCGGGGCGCCGTCTCCGCCGGGGCGGGCGACGGGGTCGCGGACCTGGCCGCCGGTACGGTCTGGGGCCTGGTGCGCTCGGCGCACGCGGAGCACCCCGACCGGTTCGTGCTGGTGGACCTCGACGCCGACGCCGACCCGGCCGCGCTGCTCCCGGTCCTGCCGGGCCTGCTGGCCAGCGGGGACGCCCAGTTCGTGGTGCGCGGCGGCGAGGTGCGGGTGGGCCGCCTGGCCCAGCTCCCCAGCGCCGTGGACACCGCCCCGGCCGCCGGCGAGGTGCCCTGGCCGGCCGGTGGGACCGTGCTCATCACCGGTGGCACGGGTGCCCTGGGCGGGCATCTCGCCCGGCGGCTCGCCGCCTCGGGCGTCCGGCACCTGCTGCTGACCAGCCGGCGCGGCCCCGCCGCGCCCGGCGCGGCGGAACTGGCCGAGGAGCTGCGGGCGCTGGGCGCGGAGCCCACCGTCGCGGCCTGTGACACGGCGGACCGCGCCGCGACCCGCGAACTGATCGAATCGATCCCCGCAGATCGTCCGCTGACCGCCGTGATCCACACGGCCGGTGTCCTCGACGACGGTGTGATCACCTCCCTGACCCCGGACCGGCTCTCCGGCGTCCTGCGCCCGAAGGTCGACGCCGCGTGGAACCTCCACGAGGTCACCCGGGAGCTGGGCAGCGACCTCGCCGCCTTCATCACCTTCTCGTCCGTCGCGGGCACCATGGGCAGCCCCGGCCAGGGCAACTACGCCGCCGCCAACGTCTTCCTGGACCTCCTCGCCCGGCACCGCCGGGACCTGGGCCTCGCCGGGATGTCGCTGGCGTGGGGGCCGTGGGCCCAGGACGCCGGTATGACCAGCAAGCTCAGCGAGGCCGACGTCCAGCGCATGCAGAGCGGCGGCATGCCGCCGCTGACCGTCGAGCAGGGCCTCCACCTGTTCGTCTCCTCCCTCGGCTCCGACGAGCCGATGGTGGTGCCGCTGGGCCTGGCCGCCGGGACCATGCGGCCCGTGGGCGACGTCCCGCCGCTCTTCCGCGGCCTGGTCAAGGGCGGCCGGCGCGCCGCCGCGACCGCCGCGGGCGGCTCCGGTACCCCCGCCTCGTTCACCCGGCGGCTGCTGGAGATGGCGGAGGCCGACCGCGTACGGCACGTCGTCGACCTCGTCCGCACCGAGGCGGCGGCCGTTCTCGGCCACGCCTCCGTCGAGGAGATCGGCGAGCGGCGCGACTTCTACGAGCTGGGCTTCGACTCCCTGACCTCGGTGGAGCTCCGCAACCGGCTCGGCTCCGCCACCGGGCTGCGGCTGCCCGCGACGCTCGTCTTCGACAGCAAGACGCCCGCCGACCTGGCCGCCTGGCTGCGCAGCGAGCTCGCCTCGCAGCCCGGCCCGGACGGCACCCCGGAGGGGGAGGGGCTGCGGATCCCGTCCGGTGAGCCGGAGATCGACTCGCTGGAGCGGCTGTTCCTCGACGCGATGACCAACGGCAAGATGCCCGAGGCCCAGAAGATGCTGGCGACGGTTGCGGCGCTGCGCCCGACGTTCGAGGCGACGGCCGAGCTGGAGGACCTGCCGCTGCCGGCGACCCTCGCCGAGGGCCCGGAGGGGCCGAAGCTGATCTGTGTGAGCGCGCCCACCGCCAACGGCGGCGTCCACCAGTACGCCCGGCTCGCCGCGCACTTCCGGGGCCGGCGGGACGTGTCGGCGCTGCCGCTGATCGGCTTCGCCACCGGTGAGCGGCTGCCCGCGACGCCCGAGAGCGCCACCCGGGTGATCGCGGAGAGCGCGCTCCGGGCCAGCGACGGAGCCCCGTTCGTCCTGGTCGGCCACTCCTCCGGAGGCTCGTTCGCCTACGCGGCCGCCGGGCTGCTGGAGAGCACCTGGGGCATCCGGCCGGAGGCCGTGGTCCTGCTGGACACCCTCAGCATCCAGCACAACAGCGACGAGGGCGTCGACTACGCGGGCATGATGCGGCTCAACTTCGCGGGCCGCGACGCCTCCCCGGTGCGGATGACGAACTCCCGCCTCTCGGCGATGGGCCGCTGGATGGTCCTGCTGAACCGGCTGGAGGTGCGGCCGACCACCGCGCCGGTCCTGATGATCCAGTGCGACCGGCAACTGCTGGGCACGGAGTCGGAGGCGCTCGGCACCGGCGGCGCGGCCGGCGGGCCGCAGGAGCCGCTGATCCCGTCGGCGCACGTCCGGATGGTCGACGCCGACCACCTCTCCATGGTCCGTGAGGACTCCGCCGCCACGGCCACGATCATGGAGGAATGGCTGGGGGCGATCACCGGAGCCTGACGCACGACCACGGCGGGCGGCCCGCGCGGCCGCCCGCCGTGGCGTCTGTAGGAACGTCCCCTCGCGCCCGCATCTAGGGAAACCCGCAGTCGACCTCGATCAGGATGGCCTTGAAACGGGTCAGACGTGAGTGTCGGCAGTCGGCAGTCCGCTCCCCAAGACCGGCAGATCAGCGAGGGGTTGACATCCTGATGTCGAATGAGGGCAAGCTCCGCGAGTACCTCAAGCGTGCCATCGCCGACCTTCACGAGACCCGCGAGGAGCTCGGCGAGACCCGGCGGCGGCAGCGCGAACCCATCGCGATCGTCGCCATGGGCTGCCGCTACCCCGGCGGCGTCCGCACCCCCGAGGAGCTGTGGGAGCTGGTCGAGGGCGGCGTCGACGCCGTCACCGCCTTCCCCGCCAACCGCGGCTGGGACCTCGACGGACTCTACGACCCCGACCCCTCCCACCAGGGCACCAGCTACGCCCGCGAAGGCGGCTTCCTCCACGACGCGGGCGAGTTCGACCCCGCCTTCTTCGGCATATCGCCCCGCGAGGCGCTGGCCATGGACCCGCAGCAGCGGCTCCTCCTGGAGACCGCGTGGGAGGTCGTCGAACGGGCCGGCATCGACCCGGCGTCCCTCGCCGGCACCCGCACCGGAGTCTTCGTCGGCACCGGACCCGGCGGCTACGACCCCGGCGCCGTCTCCCTCGGCGCCGTCCACCGCACCGACGAGGTCGGCGGCCACCTGCTGACCGGCAACGCCATCAGCGTCGCCTCCGGCCGCATCTCCTACGTCCTCGGCCTCGAAGGCCCCGCCCTCACCGTCGACACCGCCTGCTCCTCCTCCCTGGTCGCCCTGCACCTCGCGGTGCACTCGCTGCGCCAGGGCGAGTGCGCGATGGCCCTCGTGGGCGGCGCGACCGTGATGTCGACCCCGCAGATGTTCGTCGAGTTCTCCCGGCAGCGCGGCCTCGCCCCCGACGGCCGGTGCAAGCCCTTCTCCGCCGACGCCGACGGCACCGGCTGGAGCGAGGGCGCCGGCCTGCTGCTCGTCGAGCGCCTCTCCGACGCGCGGCGCAACGGCCACCCCGTGCTGGCCGTCATCCGCGGCTCCGCCGTCAACCAGGACGGCGCGTCCAACGGGCTGACGGCCCCCAACGGGCCCTCCCAGCAGCGCGTCATCCGCCAGGCCCTCGCCAACGCCGAGCTCACCGCCCCCGAGATCGACGTGGTGGAGGCCCACGGCACGGGCACGACCCTGGGCGACCCCATCGAGGCCCACGCCCTGCTCGCCACCTACGGCCAGCAGCGCCCCGCCGACCGGCCCGTGCTCCTCGGCTCGCTCAAGTCCAACATCGGGCACACGCAGGCCGCCGCCGGTGTGGCCGGCGTGATGAAGATGGTCCTGGCGATGCGCCACGGCCTCCTGCCGAAGACCCTCCACCTCGACGAGCCCACCCCGCACGTCGACTGGACGTCCGGCAACGCCCGGCTGCTGACCGGCCAGGAGGCCTGGCCGGAGACCGGCCGGCCGCGCCGGGCCGCCGTCTCCTCGTTCGGCGTCAGCGGCACCAACGCCCACGTCATCATCGAAGCGGCCCCGGAGCCGGAGCCCGACGAGCAGCCGCAGGATCTCCCCGCCCCCGCCGTACGGCCCGCCGCGCTGCCCTGGGCCCTGTCGGCCCGCTCCGAGGATGCCCTGCGCGCCCAGGCCGTCCGCCTCGCCCGGCACCTGCGCGCCCACCCCGGGCTCGCCCCCGCCGACGTCGCCTTCTCCCTCGCGGCCGGCCGGCCCCTGATGGAGCACCGGGCGTTCGTCGTGGCCGGCGGCCGCGAGGAGGCCCTGGCCGGGCTGGACGCCCTGGCCGCCGGGCGCACCGCGAACGGCCTCGTCACCGGCACCGCCGCCAAGGCCCCCACGGCGTTCCTCTTCGCCGGGCAGGGCTCGCAGCGCGCCGGCATGGGCCGTGAACTCCACCGCACCCACCCGGTGTTCGCCGAGGCCTTCGACGCCGTGTGCGCCGCGCTCGACCCGCTGCTGGACCGCCCGCTGCGCGAGGTCGTCCTCGCCGGGGAGGGCACGGCCGAGGCCGCGCTGCTGGACCGGACCGGCTGGACCCAGACCGCGCTGTTCGCCGTCGAAGTCGCGCTGTACCGGCTCGTCGAATCCTGGGGCGTGACCCCGCAGTTCGTCGGCGGCCACTCCATCGGCGAGCTGTCCGCCGCCCACGTGGCGGGCGTCCTCTCCCTCACCGACGCCGCCCGGCTCGTCGCCGCCCGCGCACGCCTGATGGAGGCCCTGCCCGAGGGCGGGGCGATGGTGGCCGTCGAGGCCACCGAGGACGAGATCCGCGCCTCCCTGACCGGACTGGACGACCAGGTGTCCGTCGCGGCCGTCAACGGACCGCGCTCCGTCGTCGTCTCCGGCGACGAGGAGGCCGTCACCCGCGTCGCCGCCCGCTGGGAGGCCGAGGGGCGCCGCACCAAGCGGCTGCGGGTCAGCCACGCCTTCCACTCGCCGCGCATGGACGCCATGCTGGACGACTTCCGGCGCGTCGCCGAGAACCTCACCTATCACGCCCCGCGCGTCCCCGTCGTCTCCACCGTCACGGGCGCGCTCGCCGGCGCGGACGAGCTGACCTCCCCCGAGTACTGGGTGCGCCAGGTCCGCGCGACCGTCCGCTTCGCCGACGCCGTACGGGCCCTGGAGGCCGCGGGCGTGACCGCCTTCGTCGAGGTGGGCCCGGGCGGGGTGCTCACCCCCCTGGTCGAGGGCTGCCTGACCGCACCCGACGCGGCCGTGACCGTGCCCCTGCTGCGCGGCGACCGCCCCGAGGCCCGCGCCCTCGCCGAGGGCCTCGCGACGGCCTCGGCACGTGGCGTCCGCGTGGACTGGGCCGCCTCCTTCACCGGCGTGGCCGCCGAGCGCGTCGAACTGCCCACCTACGCCTTCCAGCGGCAGTGGTACTGGCTGAACGCCGCCGACGCCCCCGGCGGCACCGACACGGCACCGGCCCCGGCCGACGCCGTCGACGCCGACTTCTGGGCGGCGGTCGAACGCGAGGACACCGGCACCCTCTCCGACGTCCTCGCGCTCGACGGCGACGAGGCCACCGCCACCCTCGGCGGCATCCTGCCCGCCCTCGCGTCCTGGCGCCGCCGCCGCACCACCCGCGCCACGGTCGACGGCTGGAGCTACCGCACCACCTGGACCCAGATCACCACCGGCACCGACCGCACCCCCGCCGGCCGCTGGCTCGTCGCCGTCCCCGCCGACGCCGGCGAGGAACCGGGCCACTGGGCCGACGCGCTCACCGGCCCCGGCGGCCTGCGCGCCGACCGGCTGACCCTGACCGGCGACGACACCGCCGACCGGGACGCCCTCGCCGCCGCCCTGGCCGACGGGCCCGTGGCCGGCGTGCTGTCCCTCCTCGCCCTCGACGAACGACCCCACCCGGAACACCCGTCCGTACCGCTCGCCCTCACCACGACCACCGCGCTCCTGAACGCCCTGGAGGCCGCCGACGCCGCCGCGCCCCTGTGGTGCGCCACCCGGGGCGCCGTGGCCGCCGACGCCACCGAGGCGCCGACGAGCCTCACCCAGGCACAGCTGTGGGGACTGGGCCGCGTGGCCGCCCTCGAACACCCCGGCGCCTGGGGCGGCCTGATCGACCTCCCACAGGACGCCGACGCGCGAGCCGTCGCCGCCCTGCTCGGCGTGCTCGCCGACGGCCGCGAGGACCAGGTCGCCATCCGGCCCGCCGGCGTCCTCGCCCGCCGCCTGGAGCGCGTCCCGGCCGGCGCCGACGACACGGACGCCGTATGGCCCGGCCACGGCACGGTCCTGATCACCGGCGGCACGGGCGCCCTGGGCGCCCGGGTGGCCCGCACCCTCGCCGAGGCCGGTGCCGAGCACCTGCTGCTCACCGGCCGGCGCGGCGCGGACGCCCCCGGCGCCCGCGAACTGGCCGCCGAACTCATCGCGCTGGGCACCCGCGTCACCCTCGCCGCCTGCGACGCCGCCGACCGCGACGCGCTGGCGGCCCTCCTCGCCGGCATCCCCGACGAGGCCCCCCTCACGGGCGTCGTCCACGCCGCGGGCGTCCTCGACGACGGCGTCCTCGCCACCCTCACCCCCGAGCGCTTCGCGACCGTCCTGCGTCCCAAGGCCGAGGCCGCCCGCCACCTCCACGACCTGACCCAGGGCCAGGACCTGGGCATGTTCGTACTGTTCTCCTCGATCACCGGCGTCATCGGCAACGCCGGCCAGGCCAACTACGCCGCCGCCAACGCCTTCCTCGACGCCCTCGCCGAACAGCGCCGCCACCGGGGCCTGGCCGCCACCTCCGTGGCCTGGGGCCCGTGGGCGGGCGACGGCATGGCCACCGACGACGCCCTCGCCGGCCGGATGACCCGCGACGGACTGCGGCCCATGGCCCCCGCCCCGGCCCTCGCCGCCCTGCGCCGGGCCGTCGCCCGGGGCACGGCGCAGACCACCGTCGCCGACATCGACTGGGCCCCCTAC
>NZ_JAILXP010000160.1 GCF_020740895.1 Streptomyces sp. UNOB3_S3
AGCAACCGGTGCACGATCAGCCCCCAGGGCGCCCACAACAGCCCCAGCAGTGCCGCCAGCACCAGGATGAACACATGCAAGCTGGGCAGCAGCCAGTGATGCACAGCCAGCAGAAACCCGGCCCCGCCCAGCCACCCCTCCACCGCGGCCCGTCGCGGCGTGGGCGCCGCCCGGATGAGCAGCATCCACGGCACGAGCGCCACCCAGGCCAGCCACCACAGGGAGGGGGCGGGGAAGGCGAGAGCGGGCAGGGCACCGGCGAGGACCGCCAGCCCGGCCCGCCACCATGGCGAGGCGAGAAACCGTCCCAGCCGCTCCGTTGACGACAGCATCGTCATCACGTGCCTCCCTCAAGCGTGCTGATCATCAGTGTGGGACATGCCCGGTCGCTTGCCTGGGGCACCACGCATGCGCAGATCCTGTCCGCGTCGGGAATCCTGTTTACCAATGAGGCCAGATGTCTGGGTGACTTCGCCAGTGGTCTTGATCTGGACGCACGGCGCCGGCTCCGCCGGTGTCAAGGAGGTATTCGGTCGCGTCCTGACCGAGATCGGGACATCCTCGTGGCCTGTGTTCCACGCATGAGAGCAAAGTGCCCCACAGAGGGGTAAGCGTATTTGCAGATAATGCGAGGCATCATGCGAATCTCCGCGTCTCCCCGAAGGGTCTTCACTCCATGGGCGGCTTCCTCTCGGCAGGCATGACTCATCGCGCGCGGATGTCAGCTCAAACAGGCGGCGAGAAGCACTGCCAGGGGCAGACGGTGTCGGTGAACGGCGCTCCAGCGGCCAATACTTCGCCTCACCTGTCGGAGCAGCCAGCCCTGTTCTCTGCTCTTTCACTCCGCCTATCGGACACCTGAGGTGCCTGGAGAGTATGGGCTGCACTTTCCGTACTCATGGTGGGGGTCTCATGAGCACCAGATCGCCCGGGCTTCTCGGTCGTGCGGCTCTTGAATCCCGCCTGGCGGCAGGCATATTCCTCCTGGATGAAACGCTCGGGCCCAAGAGGGACGGATCCCCGGGCCGCTGCGTGATCCCTGACCGGGTGTAGTGGTCTGCCGAGAAACCGCATCCTATCTCTCTCCCGCAGTCGGTGTGCGGTCTTCGTGCCTCCTGCCGTTGCGGTGAGTCGGAGCTGCCAGAAGTCCACGAGTGCCAGGAATCGGAAGGAGGCCAGATGCTTCCCGGCCGGCACCTCCTCAAATACGGTGGGTGCCGGGAATCGTGATAATCGGTAGCCGAAATCAGGATGGAAGCCCGGTAGGAGGGGCCCCGTGACACGACAGACCATCGAGCTCCCGCAACTGCGGATGCCGTATCCCGCGCACGTGAATTCCCACTTCCCGGCTCTACGCGAGGAGAATGAGACGTGGGCCCGTCGCATGGGCATGCTCGACTGTGGTGCGTTGTCCGCCTGCGGCGCCATCTGGGATACGTCCCAGTTTCATGCCATGGCCGTTGACCGGCTGACGGCGTGGACCGTGCCCGACGCCTCGCTCGCCGATCTCCGGCTCGTTCACAGGCTCATGCTCTGGACGCTGGCCTGGGACGACCACTTTGCTTTCAAGTTCAAACGAACGGGCGACCTGCCGGGGGCGCGGGCCTTTACTGCCCGCCTTCATTTCTTCCTGTCGCCGGTTCCTGGTGCGGAGGTGCCCGATCCGGTCAATTCCGTAGAAAAGGGGCTGGTCGACCTCCAGTACGACCTGCTCCGCTCCACACCGGCGCATATGCGGCAGGAGCTGAACCGAGCCCTGCGGAGGTATGTCGACGCGGGTGTGCAGGAGCTGGTCAACAACCTCGCGGGTCGTGTCCCCGATCTCATTGAGTATGCCCTGTTCCGGCGCGAAAGCTTCGCGGCCTACACCGCCCCGTGTTTTGTCGAGCTCTCCACCGGAGCGGCGATCCCTGAGAGCATCAGGCGCACTCGGACCGTCTCCGCCCTGTTCGACGCTTTTATGGACCACATGGGACTCGCGAACGACATAGTCTCCTATCAGCGGGAAGTCGACGACGAACACGACGTCAACAACCTCGTGGTTGTCCTCAAAGCCTCCCTGGGTGTCTCGGTGCAGGAGGCGTTGTACGCCGCGGCTGATCTGGTCGATGCCAGGCTCCGCTATTTCGAGCACCTCGCGCAGACCGAACTGCCCCCGGTCGTCCGGCAAGCCGGGCTGAACCCGGGCGAGCGCGCCGACCTGGAGGCATGGCTGAAGGGAGCCCTCGGTTTCCTGGCAGGGCTCTACGCTTGGTACACCAGTGCACGCCGCTACGCCCCGGAAGGCGGTCCGCTCGCAGAGCGGCACCCGACCGCCGAGGTTGTCCCGGTCGGCTGACAGGTCGGGCGCTTGGGCGGATACGGCGCTTGGCCGGCCACCAGATGCCCCCCGTACGGATCCGGTGTACAGGGAGGCATCTGGAAGGTGTTCCGGTGTCGCGATCAAGCTCAGCGACGGCTGCGCAGCCACCGCCACTTCGTGATCGACCGCCACCACGAGGAACGCGCCGGCGTCGACTCCTCAGGAGTCCCTGTCGGAGCGGTCGCTCGGTTCCCCAGGGCATCCGGCTGGGCGGACGGAGTCTCGTAGTCGGCGAGATCCGGGAGCTGCGGCTGATGCGGCGTGAACTTCACCGGCAGCTCGGTCAGGCGGCGACTCATCATGGCCGAGAGATAGGTGAGTTCGGACTCCTCGCAGGCGAGTGTGAGGTCGGGAAGTCGCCACAGCAGGGCGTCGATACCCGTGCCCGCGATGGCTCGTCCCACGTCCTGGCCGGGGCATTCGTGTGCTCCGCCACTGAAGGCGAGGTGGGCGCGGTTGCCGTGGATGGGCGCGTCGAGGTCGGGCCGGACCACCTTGTCCATGTTCGCGGCGGCCAGCCCCATGACCAGCGCGTCGCCCGACTTGATGTGCTGCCCCCCGAGCTCCGTGTCCTGCGTCGCCCAGCGGCCCAGGATGGTGATGAACGGCGGTTCGTCCCAGAGTACTTGCTCTACGGCATCGGGCAGCGTCATATGCCCGCCCGCCAGGGAGGCCCGGAAGCGGATGTCGGTGAGCACCATCTTCAGGGTGTTCGCGATGACATTCACAGTGGATTCGTAGGCGGCGATCATGACGAGCCGCAGATGCTGCTGTACCTCGTCGTCCGAGAGACCGGAGGGATGGTCCAGCAGCCAGGAGGTGAAGTCGGCGCCGGGCTGGGAGCGCTTCCGTGCGACAAGCTTGCGCAGCGTGTCCTGAAGAAACTCATTGCTCGCGACCGCGGTCTCGGTGCCCCTGAGCATGTCGAGGGCGGCCTTGGCCAGCTGGGGGCTGTACTCCTCGGGCATGCCGAGCAGCTGGGTCATGGCCATCATCGGGAGGTGCTCCGCGAACTGGCTCACGAGATCGGCGCGGCCTTCGGCGCAGAACCGGTCGACCAGCTGATTGACGCACTGCGTCACATGGCGGCGGATACCCCTCTTGTCGAAACGCGCGATGCTGTCGTTCACGGCACCACGCCATCGCTCGTGCTGCTCGCCGTCGGCGAAGACGCAGATCGGCTGCCAGGCGGTGACGGGCGCCAACGGGTGATCGGGAGGGACCCTTCCCTCGCGGAACTCGCGCCAGTGCCGGGAATCCCGCGAGAACCGGGAGGGCGTACGTGCCACGTCCAGATTCTCCCGGTACCCCAGCACCAGCCACGCCGGCAGATCTCCGGAGAGCAGCACCGGCGCCACCGGACCGTGTTTGGCGCGCAGCCGCTCGTACAGCCCGTACGGGTCCGACTCGGCCTCCGGGCCGTAGAGGCGGGAGGCGCCCGCGTGGGACGCGCCGATGTGTGCCGGGCATCCCGGCGGTGGTGCCATGAGGGAGTCGGTGCGGGCGTGTTCGGGGGGGTTGGTCACTGGGGCTCCGTGGAGACGGTCGTGAGGGTGTAGAGATAGCGCATCAGCGCCATCAGGATGTCGCGGCAGGACGCGCGGTCGCGGGCGTCGCAGTCGATCATGGGGACGGAGTCGTCCAGGTCCATCGCGGCCCGGAGTTCCGACACGGGGTATCTGGGGGCGCCGGGGAAGGCGTTGACGCCGACGACGAAGGGGACGCCGCGCTCCTCCAGGCGGCCGATCACGTCATAGCTGACCTCCATCCGGCGGGTGTCGAGGAGCACGACCGCGCCGAGGGCGCCCTCGAAGAGGCCGTTCCAGAGGAACCAGAACCGCTCCTGGCCGGGCGTGCCGAACAGGTACAGCACCAACTGGTCGTTGATGCTGATGCGGCCGAAGTCCATGGCCACCGTGGTCTCGGTCTTCTGCTCGATGCCGGCGAGGTCGTCCACGCCGACACCGGCCTGGGTCATCGTCTCCTCGGTGGTCAGCGGCCGGATCTCGCTGACCGAGCCCACCAGGGTCGTCTTGCCGACCCCGAAGCCTCCGACGATGACGACCTTGACGGCCGCGGTGGCCGTGGCGGGAAGGATGTCCTCGCTGCGCGGCCCGGCGTAGCTCTCAGAGCTTCTGTAGTCCATGCATCACCGCCTCAAGGATTCGGACGTCGGGCAGCGCGGCCGCGGGCACCGGCGGTCGGGCCTCGACCTTTCCGCCGGCGAGCAGTTCGGTGAGGAGTGGGGTCAGGGTGCTCACCGGCAGCTCCAGATAGGCGGATATCTCCGCGACCGAGAGGGGGAAGTCGCACATCCGCACGACGGCGGCGTGCTCGGGCTGGAGGCCGGGGTCGGGCTCCGCGCGGGAGACGATCAGGGTGACCAGATCGAGGTGCGTCGTGGGTCTGGCCCGGGTCTCCGCCGTACTGAGGATGTACAGCCGGTCCGGATTGCCGGGTGGCTCCGCACCGGGCTCGTCACCGGGTCGGGATCCGTTCACGTGGCCGCCCCGCCGACCCGGGGCGGGCTGGTGAGATGGGAGCCGATGCGGGCCACCAGGTCCCGCATCTTCATGCCCATCAGCCCGGCGTCCACGTCGTCGTCGGCCAGTACGGCCAGATACGCCCCGGCCCCGGCGGCCATGAGGTAGAAGAAGCCGCCGTCGACCTCGATCACGACCAGGCGCATCTCCCCGTCCCCGTGCGGGAACTCCTGGGCGATGGCCGCTGAGAGGCTCTGCAGTCCCGCGCAGGCGGCGGCGAGACGGTCGGCGACCTCCGGTTCCGTGTCGTACTGGGCCATCCGCAGGCCGTCCGAGGACAGCACGATCACGTGGCGGGTCTTGGGGACGCTGGTGGCCAGGTCCTTGAGCATCCAGTCCATGTTGAACCGCGGCTGCTGCGTCACTTGGCTACTCTTCCTTGTCTGACGGGTTGTCGGTGATGGGCCGCCCGTTCTGCTCGTGCAGCTCGCCGTTGATGCCGCTGGTGAACGCGGCCAGCCACAGTCCGGGCTGCGGCGGCTCCTCGGGCGCGGACGGGGCGGGCTTGCGCCGCTCCGCCGCGTTCCGGGCCCGCTCGGCGGCCGCGCCCCGGCCGAAGGGGAGCGGGGCCGGCCCGCGCCGCCGGCGGCGCTGGGGCAGACCGCTGTCGCCCATCGGTGGTGGCACGGGACTGTCCATCATCGGCGTCGAGGACGGCTGGGCGGGGATGGAGCCGGGGCGCCGCTTCTTCTTGGCGGGCGGAAGCTTGGGGGCGCGGGCGATGTCGCCACCGGGGAACCTGCTCGCGGTGATCAGGTTCGGCGGGATGACCAGCACCGCGCGGACGCCGCCGTAGGCCGAGGGCCGCAGCGACACGATGAAGTCATAGGTGTTGGCCAGCCGGCTGACCACCGCCAGCCCCAGCCGCGGGGACTCGCCGAGGTCGTCCAGGTCCAGGCCGCCCTCCTTGGAGAGCACCCGGTCGGTGCGGCGGCGGGCCTCGTCGGTGAGGCCGACCCCGGCGTCCTCGATCTCGACCGCGATCCCGGACTGGATGTCGACGGCGGTCAGATGGACCCGGGTCTGCGGCGGCGAGTACCGGGTGGCGTTGTCCAGCAGCTCGGCCAGGGCGTGGATGACCGGCTCGACGGCGGGACCCACCACGGCCACGTCCGCCACGGAGTGGAGGTCGACGCGACGGTACTCGAGGATGCGCGACATCGCGCCGCGCAGCACGTTGTAGAGCGGGATCTCGGAACGCCACTGACGGCCGGGGCGCGAGCCGCCCAGGACCGCGATGCTGTCCGCGAGACGGCCGGTCAGGGCATTGCCGTGGTCGAGGTGCAGCAGGTCGCCGAAGACATCGGGGTTGTTGCCGTGCTTGTGCTCCATCTCCCGGATGTCGTACGCCTGCTGGTGCACGATCGCCTGCATCCGGCGGGCGATGTTGACGAACGCGCGGTGGGCCGCGTCACGCAGCGCCTCCTCCTGCTGCACCGCCTCGATGACGGACCGCACCACGGCCCGGTGCGCGGCGGAGAAGCCGGGCTCCAGCTCATGGGCCGGGACGGTGACCCGCACGACCTGGTCGGTGGGGGCGCCGCGGCGCATCAGCTTGAGCGCTTCGGGGAGGACGTCCCGGGCGAAACGCCAGGTCTCGGCGTCGTGCTGGTCCAGCCGGCGCTGGAGGAGCGCCTCCCGCTCGGCCAGGCGCCGGCGCAGCCCCCCGATCACCCTGCCGCGCCGCGCCGCCTCCGCGGAGGCCAGCCCCACCGCGACGGTGGCCGCCGCTCCGCACCAGATCACGGGCGCGCGCGCCGCCGGGGCCACGGACAGGACCGCCGTGACCGCGCACACGGCCAGCACCAGTGGGGAGATCAGCCATATGAGCGCGGAGGCGGGCCGCCTGGGAGCCGACGAGCCTGTACCAACCATCGAGATCCTCGGAACTCTTGAGACAAGGGAGTGGGTGCCGGAGCGCGGCATTTTCCTCGCTTCTCCACGGGAAAGGCGGCGGCAGCACAGCACTTGACCGCGACGGGCCGTACACACGGCGGCCCGCTGCGCGACATGGAGCGTAGCCGGTCGTCGGACGATCCCGGCGCGAACTTGTCATATTCGCGGAATGAGCTGACGAGCGAATTCGAAAGGCTTCATAATGGCCCACGCCCTAGCGGGCGAATGCATTTCCGAATGGCAGGGGGCGCGTTCGGCCCGGAGTGAAGGTCACGCTCACGGGTGGTCCGTCCACCGAACCCTGCCCCTTGGCCGGTGGACGGGGCTAGGCTCGCTCCACCACATCCTCCGGGGAGACACCGTCATGTCGGGGCAACAGCGTGAACGCGTCCTATCTGCCGCCCTGTTCGAGCGAGAGCGCGAGCTATCCGTCGTCGAGCGGGCGGTGTACGGCCTCTGCGGCCGTGAGATCCAGAAGGAGAGCACTGAGAACGAAGAGGCCCTCGAGGCCGGTGAGGTCCGTGAGTCCGGGGAGCCCGGAGGGGCCGAGGGACTGAAGGAAGGTGGCCTGCTCCTCGTCAGCGGTGAAGCCGGCCTGGGTAAAACGGCGTTGCTCACCCATGTGCGCCACGTCGCCGGGGAGCGCGACGACTGCACCGTGCTCTTCGGGCGCGGCAGCAAGTCCGCCGAGAGAGTCCCCTTCACGGTCGTCCGGCAGCTCCTCCAGCCCGAGCTCGCCGCGATGACGCAGGAGGCCCGGCGGGAGCTGCTCGGCGACTGGCACGACATCGCCGGCCCGGCGCTCGGCATCACCCCGCCCGTCGGCCCGCTGGCCGACCCCCAGGGCGTCCGCGACGGACTCGACTGGGTGATCACCCAACTCGCCCTCAACCGGAAGCCCTTGGTCGTCATCGTCGACGACGCCCACTGGGCCGATCCCGAGTCCCTGACGTGGCTCACCTCCTTCGCCGTACGGCTGCGGGAGATGCCGCTCCTCGTCGTGCTGGCTTACCGGCCCCTGGAACTGCCCGACCACACCCCGGGCTTCAAGGACCTGGTCGCCGGGCGGGTGGCCCGCCCCGTCGAGCTGCGCGCCCTGACCCCCGAGGCGGTGGCCGGGCTGGTGCGCGACGCCCTCGGCCCCGGGGCGGACGATCCGTTCTGCCGGGAGGTCTGGGCGGTCACCGGCGGAAATCCCTATGAGGCCGTCGAGCTGATAGCCAAGGCACGGGACCGCGACATGGATCCGGTCGAGGAGTCCGCCGCGCTGCTGCGCGACCTCGGTGCGGCGGCCCGGGGCCCGGGCCTGGTCGCCCGGCTCGAGCAGCTGGGCTCCGCCGTGACCCGGTTCGCCTACGCGGCGGCCGTCCTCGGCACGGAGATCGAGCTGAGGCTCGCCGCCAACCTGGCGGGGATGGGCCCCGCCGAGGCCGAGCAGCGCGCCGACCAGCTTCGGGAGGCCCGGATCCTCGTCGGCGCCGAGACGCTGGAGTTCGTCCACCCGCTCATCGCCACCGCCGTCTACCGGGCGATCCCGACGGGCACCCGCACCGCCATGCACGGGCAGGCCGCCTGGCTCTCCGCCGACGCGGGCAAGGGGGTCGCCGTCTCGGCCCGGCATCTGCTGGAGGTGCACCCCGACGCCGACGCGGAGGTGGTCGGCCAGCTGCGCGCGGCGGCCAGGGAACACCTCGCCGTGGGCGCTCCCGACGCGGCCCGCCGCTGTCTGGAGCGGGCGCTGCTGGAGCCCCCGCCGGAGGAGGAGCGGGCCATGCTGCTCTACGAGCTGGGCTGCGCCGCGCTGCTGACCTCGCCCAGGACCACGATCAACCACCTCCGCGCCGCCCTGGACCTGCCGGATCTCAGCGAAGATCTGCGCATCGACGCCACCTTCCGGCTCGCCCAGGCCTACGCGCACAACAATCAGCTCAACGAGGCCGCCAAGGTGGTCGCCGACCAGGCGAGGCGTGCTCCGGCTGGCTCGGGCAAGTTGCGCCTGCAGGTGGCCTACTTCATGTGGAAGGGCATCCAGGTCGAGGAAGAGGACACGATCGGCCGCTCCCAGCGCGTCGCCGAGCTGGCCCGTGATCTGCAGGGACGGGACAACGCCGAGCGCACCCTGCTCGTGCTGCGTGCCTTCGACGGGCTTCTCCGCAGCGAGAACTCCCTGGAGGTCGCCGAGTTCATCGACCGGGTCCTGGAGGACGGCAAGCTCCCGGACGGCCTGGGCTGGACCAACCCGGAGTGGGGCTTCGAGATCCCCAGCCAGATCGGGATCGTCTGCTCCTACATCGACAGGCTCGACGAGGCCGGGGAACTCTTCGACCAGGCCGTGCGCGCCTTCGAGATCGCCGGCTGGAGCGGTGCCCACCTCGCCTTCGCCCATGACTTCCGGGGGCTGGTCTTCCGGCGTCGCGGCGATCTGGCGGAGGCCGAGCGGGCCCTGCGCAAGGGGCTGGGCCTGGCCCACCGGCTGGGCCCCGGGCTGCCCATCCAGTGGGACGGCACATGCCTGCTGATCGACACCCTCCTCGCCCGGGGCAAGGTCGACGAGGCCCAGGAGGTCGCGGAGGCCAACTCCTTCCTCCCGCCGTACTCGCCGGCGATCGCCCTTCCTGACGCCGCCTGCCTGGCGGGCAGGTTGCTGCTCGCCAGGGGCAAGACGAAGGAGGCCATCGCGGAACTGGAGGCCGCCGGACGCAGGCTGGAGGAGCGCGGTCGGAGCAACACCCTCTGGGCGCCTTGGGCGCTCGACCTCGCCGTCGCCATCAAGGACGAGGAGCCGGAGCGCGCCCGGAGCCTGGTCGGCCAGGCGCTCCAGCACGCCATGCGGTTCGGCACCGACACGGCCATCGGCGAGGCGCTGCGCATGGCGGCGAAGCTGGACGCGCCGCGGGAGCGGCCGGCCAGGTTGAGCAAGGCCGTCGCCCATCTGCGGATGTCGCCCTGCCGCTATGAGCTCGCGGCGGCCCTGGTCGACCATGGAGTCGCGCTGCGCGAGTGCGGCGACAAGGCCGAGGCGGTGGAGCGGCTGCGGGAAGGCCTGGAGCTCTCGGAGCGCTGTGGCGCGGACGGACTGGTCCGTACCGCCCGGGCGGGGCTCGTTGAGCTGGGCGCCGAGGAGGAGGCCGATCCCGCGGACTGAGTTCCCGTGTTGACGCCGTGGGTTGACGTCGGTACGTGATGGCGCGAAGAGGGGCTGTCGGCTGCTGTGCGAAACGCTCAGGAGACGCGGCGGCCCGTCTTCTTTGAGGCGGTCTTTTTCGCCGTCTTCGCGGTGGTGCTCCGGGCCGTGGTCTTTTTGGCCGCGGCCTTTTTGCTCGCACCTTTGCTCGATTCCGTGGTCTTTTTCGCGCGCCCGGACGACGTGGACGACGAGGTGGATTTCGCCGCTGCCTTCGGGGCGGCGCTTTTCCCGCCCGCCGAATCGATGGACGCCTGCAGGGCCGCCATCAGGTCGATGACATTGTCGGGCGCGGGCGTGGTCTTCCCCCGGGGCGCCGGCCGGTGATCCAGATGGGCGTGGATGAGCTCGCCGAGGGCGATCTCGTACTCGTCCTCCAGCGCGTCGAGGTCGAAGTCCTCCGACAGCGTGTCCATCAGGCTCGTGGCCATCTTGAGCTCCTGCGGCCGCACGGTGACCGAGGAGGGCGGGGCGAGGCCCTGGCTGTCGCGGATCTCGTCCGGCCAGTACATGGTGTGGAGGACCAGCAGCTCCTCATGGACCCTCAGCAGGGCCAGCGACTCCCGGGTCCGTAGCGCGATCTTGGTGACGGCGACCCGTTCGGTCCGCTTCAGCGTCTCCCGCAGCAGCACATAGGGCTTGTCGGCGGCCGTGCTCTCGGGGGCGAGGTAGTAGGCGCCGGAGAGCCGCAGGGGGTCGATGCGGTCGGCGTCGACGAAGGCCAGGACGTCGATGAGCTTCTTGCTCGGCAGGGGCAGACCCGCCAGCTCGTTCTTGGTGACGACGGCCGTGTTGCCCTCGTCGTCCTCGTAGCCCCTGGCGACGTGCTCGTAGTCGATCTCCTTGCCGCACGCGTCGCAGACCCGCTTGAGGTGGATGCGGCCGCCGTCCTCGTCATGGACCTGGTGGAGCTTGAGCCCGTGCTCCTGGACGGCGGCGTAGAGCCGTACGGGAACGGAGACCAGGCCGAAGCCGATGGCGCCCTTCCACATGGTCCGCATAGATCCGTCCCTCCGCGGGGAATTCCTACCTTATGCCCGCCTCGTCGGACCGGCAGGTGGTGGAGGTCGAGGGTCACCGGCTGGCCCTCTCCCATCTGGACCGGGTGCTCTTCCCCGGGTCGGGGCACACCAAGGCGCAGGTGCTGCGGTACTACGCGCGGATCGCCCCGGCGCTGCTGCCGCACGTCCGCGGCCGTCCCGCCTCGTTCGTCCGGGCGCCCGAGGGCCCGGCGGGGCAGAGCTGGGTCGCCAAGAACCCGCCGGGCGGCTCCCCCCACTGGGTGCCCCGGGTGCCGGTGGAGCACCGTGAGGGGGTCACCGAGCAGATCGTGCTGGACTCCACGGCCGCGCTGGTCGCCCTGGTGAACCTGGGCGCGTACGAGGTGCACGTGCCCCAGTGGACGGCCGGGGCGGGCCCGGACGGGCACGACCGCCTCGTCCTGGACCTGGACCCCGGCCCCGGCACCGACCTCGTCGTCTGCTGCCGCGTGGCCCAGCGGCTGCGCCAGCTCCTCGACGCCGACGGGCTCACCGCGTACCCGGTGGTCTCCGGGTCCAAGGGGCTGCACCTCTACGCGCCCATCCGGCCCGCCTCGGGCAGGGCCGCCTCCCGGTACGCCAAGGAGCTGGCCGGGCGCATGATGAGCGAGCACCCCGGGCTGGTGGTGGTCTCCATGGCGCGCGCCGAGCGCCGGGGCAAGGTCCTCATCGACTGGTCGCAGAACGCGAGCGCGAAGACGACGGTGGCGCCGTACTCGGTGCGGCTGACCCCGGACCGTCCGGGTGTCGCCGCGCCGGTCGGCTGGGACGAGGTCGCGGCCTGCACGGACCCGGCCGGGCTGGCCTTCGGCCCGGAGGACGTCCTCGACCGCGTGGCCGGTCATGGCGATCCGCTGGCGGGGTTGCGCGCGGGGCGCGGGCGGGCCCCGCTGCCGTGACCGGCCTCCCGGACCGGCGCCTCCCGGCCCGTTCGCCCGGGCCGTCCTCCCGACCCGCCCAGCTGACCGACCCGGCCGGGCGGACGGTCACGCCAGATCCGTCAGGTCCGGTCGCAGCCGGTGCCACGTGGGGTGGCGGAGGCGGCCGGCCGCCGTCCAGCCGCTGAAGACGACCTCGGCGACCAGCCGGGGCTCGGCCCAGTGCGCGTCCGGCACGTCGACCGGGCCGGCGAACGGGGACTCGGGGCGCTGGACCACCGTCAGATAGCGGGCCAGGTCGGCGCGTTCCCGCTCGGCGAGCCCGGAGCCCACGGAGCCGATGTAGCGCAGGCCGTCGGGCTCGCGCAGCCCGGCCAGGACCGCCCCGGGCAGGCCGGTCAGCCGGCCCTGGCCCTCCGTCCAGCCGCCGATCAGCACATCGATCGTGATCAGGTGCTTCGTCTTGCGCCAGTCGGGTGACCGGACGCCCGACGCGTACCGCGAGGTCAGCCGTTTCGCGATCACGCCCTCGAAGCCGCTGCTCAGCGTGGCGTCCCAGGCCCGTTTCCCCTGGCCCTCGAGGTACGCGGGGACCGACCAGTTCGGGCCGCCGATGCCCAGCCCCGAGAGCACGGCCCGGCGCTCGCGGTAGCCGAGGTCGGTGAGGAGGACGCCGTCGAGGTACATGATGTCGAAGAGCATCAGATGCACCGGGTACTCCATCGCCAGGTGCGCCGCGCGGCGCGGGTTGGCGACGCCCATCCGGCGCTGGAGCAGCCCGAAGTCGGGGCGGCCCTCCGCGTCCAGGACCACGATCTCGCCGTCGAGCACCACGGGCCGGCCGTGGAGCTGTTCGCCGAGCGCCTGGAGTTCGGGGTAGGTGCGGGTCGCGTCGTTGCCCGTGCGGGTGATCAGGCGCAGGGTGCCGTCGCCGGGCGCGTCGGCGACGCAGCGCACACCGTCCCATTTGACCTCGAAGGCCCAGTGGGCGTCCTCGCCCTCGGCGGGCAGCGGCCCGGGCGTGGCCAGCATCGGCTGGATCGCGGGGTGCTCGGGCGGCGGGGTGCTCACTTCGAACCGGCCCAGTCCAGCAGGCGGTCCGCCGGCCAGGTGGTGATGACCCGGTCGGCGGGCACGCCGCACTCCTCGGCGCGGGCGCAGCCGTAGATCTGCCAGTCGAGCTGGCCGGGCGCGTGGGCGTCGCTGTCGATGGCGAACAGTACGCCCGCGTCCAGGGCCCGGCGCAGCAGCCGGCGCGGCGGGTCCAGCCGCTCGGGACGGCAGTTGATCTCCACGGCGGTGCCGAAGCGGGCGCAGGCGGCGAAGACCATGGCCGCGTCGAACTGCGACTCCGGCCGCGACCGTCCGCCGTCCAGCCGTCCGGTGCAGTGCCCCAGGACGTCCACGAGGGGGCTGGCGACGGCGGCCACCAGCCGCCGGGTCATGCCCGGTGCGTCCATCCGCAGCTTGGAGTGGACGGAGGCGACCACCACGTCCAGCCGGGCCAGCAGTTCCTCCTCCTGGTCGAGCGCGCCGTCGGCGAGGATGTCGCACTCGATGCCCGTCAGCAGCCGGAAGCCGTCGCCCAGCAGCGCGTTCACCTCGGCGACCACGTCGAGCTGCCGTCGCAGCCGCTCCGGGGACAGTCCGCGGGCGATGGTGAGCCGGGGGGAGTGGTCGGTGAGCACGGCCCACTCGTGGCCGAGCGCGCGGGCGGCGCGGGCCATCTCCTCGATGCCGCTGCCGCCGTCCGACCAGTCGGAGTGGAGATGGCAGTCGCCGCGCAGGGCCTTCCGCAGGGCCAGCCCGCCCTCGGCGAGCGGGCCGCCCGTGTCCTCCTCCAGCCGCGCCAGATAGCCGGGCACCCGGCCCGTGAGGGACTCGGCGACCACGCCCGCGGTGCTGGGGCCGATGCCGCCCAGGGCCGTCAGGGAGCCGTCGGCCGCGCGCCGCCGCAGCTCCTCGCCGGGGAGCTCGCGGATCACGGCGGCGGCCGTCCGGAACGCCTTCACGCGGTACGTCGGCGCCTGCGAGCGCTCCAGCAGGAACGCGACGCGCTCCAGCGCCTCCACGGGCTCCATGGCACCACCTCCACACCACCACCGTGCGGTACGGGGGAGCGGCGCGCATGTGTTCCGGGCGCGCGCGGTATGGGCAGACCATCCACTGTCCCCACCGTGACGGAGAAGGAGCGGGCATGAGCGATGCGCACAGCGACGGCGGCGCCGTTCCCGGGCGCCGGGCCGTGGTGCTGGGTGGCGGGATGGCGGGGATGCTGGCCGCCTCGGTGCTGGCGGACCACGCCGACGAGGTGGTGGTCGTCGAACGGGACCGGCTGCCGTCCGGGGCCCTGCCCCGCAAGGGGCTGCCCCAGGCCCGGCACGCGCATCTGATGCTCGCGGGCGGGGCGCGGGCGGTGGAGTCGCTGCTGCCCGGGATCACCGGACGGTGGCTGGCGGCGGGCGCCCGGCGGGTGGCGCTGCCGACGGCGCTGGTGTCGCTGTCGTCGCAGGGCTGGATCCCCCGTACGCCGGAGGCGCAGTTCCTGATCTCGTGCAGCCGGGACCTGCTGGACGCGGTGGTACGGGAGCGGGTGCTGGACCATCCGCGGATCACGCTCCGGGACGGCGTCGAGGTCCAGGGGCTCCTGGGCGACGCCCGGCGGGTGACGGGCGTGCGGATCGGCGCGGTGGGCGCGCGCGAGGCGCGGCCGCTCCCGGCCGCGCTGGTCGTCGACGCGACCGGGCGGGGGTCGCAGGCCGCGCGGTGGCTGGTGGAGCTGGGGCTCCCCGCCGTCCGGGAGGAGACCGTCGACTCGGGCCTGGTCTACGCGACGCGCCTCTTCCGGGCGCCCCCGGGCGCGGAGGACTTCCCCGTCGTGAGCGTCGCCCCCCGCCCGGATTCGGTTCTGCCCGGCCAGGGGGTGACGATGCACCCGGTGGAGGGCGGGCGCTGGCTGGTGACCGTGTCCGGGACGCGGGGAGGGGAACCCTCGCGGGAGGCGGGGGAGTTCGAGCCGTTCGCGCGCCGGCTGCGGCATCCGCTGGTGGCCGATCTGATCGCCCGCGCGGAGCCGCTGACCGAGGTGCGGCTCAACCGCTCCACGGTCAACCGCCGCCGCTACTTCGAACGGATGGCGTCCTGGCCGGGCGGTCTCGTCGTCACGGGGGACGCGGTGGCGGCGTACAACCCCGTCTACGGGCACGGGATGTCGGTCGCCGCGCACGGCGCGGTCGCGCTGCGCGAGGTCCTGGACGGGCAGGTGCTGGGCGATCCCCGGACGGCCCGGCGGGCGCAGCGCGCGGTGGCCCGTACGGTGGACGGGCCCTGGGCGATGGCGGTGGGCGAGGACATCCACTACCCGGGCGCGATCGGGGAGCGGCCGCCGGCCGCGGCGCGGCTGCTGCGGGGCTATGTCCAGCGGATGATGCTCACCGCGACCGTGGACCCGGCCCTGACCCGGGCCATGGTGGACGTGATGACCCTGTCGGCGCCCATGACGGCGCTGTTCACGCCCGGTGTGCTCGCCCGGGTGGCCCGCGGTCCCCGGCGGCTGCCGCCACCGGAGCCGCCGATCACGGCGGCCGAGCGCGCGCGGGCGGGCCTGGCGCCGGTCTGAGACCCGGCCCGGCGCAGTTCCCCGCGCCCCTTCGGGGCGCGGCCTCACGGCCGGGCCAGCCGGGCCGGCGGCAGATACTCGCGCACCAGCGTCCGGTGCCACCAGCAGCCCGTCTCGCGGAGCTCGCGCCAGGTCGTGAAGCGGTAGAGGTAGAGGCGGGCACGGACGTGGGTGGGGGGC
>NZ_JAILXP010000161.1 GCF_020740895.1 Streptomyces sp. UNOB3_S3
TCGCCGACGTGGCCGCCGTCGCCTCGCCCGTCGTACCACCCAATATCGCTACGACAACGGCCGTCGAAACAGCCCCTCGTAGCCGTCCGGCCCTCGGCCGGAATCTACCCATCACGGGAAGAACCCCCCATAGAAAAGAAACAGAAATGTCCCCGGTCCCGCGCACGCGGGCAGGGCGGATCCGCCGATACGAACCGGATCCGAAAGAAACCGCCGAAGCGGTCAGGAAAGTCCGGCCGGCGGGTCAGGCCGACCGGAACGCGTAAAACGCGTAAAACGCATAAGGGGTGTCAGCCCTTGACGCGGGCCTCGCCGTTCCGGGCCTTGTCGAACATGTCCTGCCAGAACGTGGCCGACTTGAGCGCGTCCGCCTGCTCCTGGGACCAGTTCCCCTGGTTGGTCCCGGCCGACTTGCCGATGTTCTTCCAGAGCTCGTCGGAGCTCTCCTGGGCGGCCTTGGCGATGTTCTGCCAGTTCTCCGCCTGCGCCGCCGCGGCCTCCCGCTCGGCCAGCCACGCCTTGCGCGCGGCCTCGGAGTGCTCGGCCACGGCCTTCCAGGCCCGCTCGGCCTCGGCGCGGGCCTTCGCCGCGTCCGCCGAACCCTTCACGGCCTTCTCCGCCACGTCGGCGTCCTCGACCAGCCGCGCCAGGGTGGCGAGCCGGACCTTCTCCGCGTCCGCGATCCGCGTCGCGAAGGCCTCGAAGTCCAGGGTCGCGCCGCTCGCCCAGCCGTAGCCGAAGAACTCCGCGACATCCGCGTCCGTGGCACCCGGGCGCAGCGCCCACTGGGCCGCCACCCGCACCTGCTCGCCCGGGTCGTGCCCGGCGACCGACGACACGAAGTCACGGTCCTTCGCGGCCACTTCCAGCTTGTGCTTGGTGTCCGCCTCCCGCACCGCCCGGTCACGCTTCTGCGCCTCCGCGTACCCGGTCCTCACGAACGCCGCCTGGTCGGCGGCCGTACCCTTCAGCGCGCGCTCGGCCGCCGCCCGCGCTTCCGGGGAGAACTCCACGGAGTGCGTACGCACCACCCGCTCGCAGAACTGCCTGTTCCGCGCGCGGCCGTCCCATGCCCGCCGCCGGGCGGCGTCGAAACCGCCGCCGGGCGCCAGCCACTCGGCGATCGCCTCGTCCCCACGGGTGCTGCGCAGCGCGTTCCACGCCGAGGTCCGCACCTCGGCCGCCGGATTCGTCTTCGCCACCTTGAGCACGTAGTCACGCGCCTCCTGGGCGGCCGCGGCCTTCGCGGCGGCGGCCTCGTCGGCCGGCTGTCCGGCCGGGTCCGCCACCACGGCCGGAGCGTCCGCCCACGCCGGTGCCACCCCCGCCACGGCGACCCCACCGGTCAGCACACAGACCGTCAACGCCTGCGCGACCCACCACTGACGACTCACTTTTCCCCCTCAAGAACGTGTAGCTCGCAAGAACGTGCAGCTCATTGCGGTCGTCCATGCCGTCCATACGGAGAGGGACAGCGCCCTGGTCAAGACGCTGTCCCTCCGCGCGGTCTACCTGCCGCGCATACACGGCACCGACCGCGAGGTCACTTGACCGGCGTGATCTTCCACAGCTGGGCGTCGGTCTGGTTGCAGTACCACTGCTGGGCCTTGACGTTGTTGTCCTTGCCGGCCCCGGGGATGTCCAGGCAACGGTCCTGGACGTGCTGGGGGCGCAGCTGGAAGAGCTTCTTCTCGTGGTCGACCAGGACGGCCTGCCAGCGGGTGTTCGCGCCGCCGTGGCAGTTCCACTGCTGGGCGTCGTCGCCGGCCTTGGTGCCGCTGTTCTCCACCTCGAGGCACTTGCCGCTGGGCACGGACCGCAGCTCGTAGGTGGAGTCGGCGGCGGGGACCATGCGCCACTGCTGGGCGGTGGTGCCGTTGCAGGTGTACTGCTGTGCCTTGACGCCGTTGTCCTTGGCGCCGTTGTTGATTTCCAGGCACTTGCCGCTGGCCGCGACCTGGAGGGTGACGACCGTCTGGGGCTGGTTCGCGCGTGCGGCGGCGGCCTGCGCCGCGTCGGCGGCCGCGCGTGCGGCCTCCGCCGCGCGCTCGGCGGCGCTGATGGCGGTGTCGTCCCCGTCCGCGTACGCGGTGCCGGCGCCGCCGGTCAGGACGACGATGCCGGCACCGATGGCCAGCGCGGCTCGGATGGTCCGTGCCATGGTGGGATCCGTTTCTTCTCGAAGGATGTCGGTGCCGCTCAGGCGGACTTGGCGGGCAGGAGCTTCCAGCGCTGGCCGGCGGTGCTGTTGCAGTACCAGAGCATGATGTTCGCGCCGTCGTCGAGGTTGCCGCCCTGGACGTCCAGGCAGCGGTTCAGCGCGTGGGCGGGGCGCAGCTCGTACGACTCCTTGGCCACGTCGACCATGACCATCCGCCACTGCTGGTGGGGGAGCTGGGCGCACCACCACTGCTGGACGTTGGCACGGATGTCGGTGCCGCTGTTCTCCACTTCGAGGCACTTGCCGCTGTGCTTGGGGCGCAGCTCGAAGGTGGCGTTACCGGTGGGAACCACGTCGAAGAGCTGGTTGTCCAGGCCGTCGGCGCACTTGGCCTGCGTGGCCTCGGCGCCGTTGCGGAGACTGCCCTTGTCGATCGTGAGGCACTTGCCGCTGTGCTCGACCTGGAGCTGTACGGCCGTCGGCGCGGCGGCGCGCGCGGCGGTGCCGTCGGCGGAGGCGGTGCCTGCGCCGCCGGCCAGCGCGGCGACACTGGCACCGATGGCGAGCGTGGCCCGGGTGATCCGAGACATGGGGGATTCCGTTCTTGTCGGGAGTGGACTCGGTACCGAGCGGGGTCAGCGGGCGAGCGGGGTGGAGATCTTCCAGGTGGCGTCCTGGGCGAACTCCTTCTCCGCGTCGTAGCGGTTCTTGCCGCTCTTGTCGGCCGTGTAGAGGTCGCCCCAGAACTGCCGCAGCCAACGCCCCGGCTGGCCGGCGGACTCGAAGGACATGCCGGAGCCGGTCAGGCCCTTGCGGGCGCACCAGGTGGCGTCCTTGCGGAACTGCGTGCTGTTGTCGTCGGCGGACATCCGCACCCGCCGGTCCTTCTGCGCCAGGTAGTAGCCGGGCTTGCGGGCGGACTCGAAGGAGTAGCAGCCGGGCTGGTTGGCCAGCGCCGGGACGACGACCCAGGTGGCGTCCTCGCGGTCGGTCTGCTTGTCCTTGGCGTCGACGGGGGCGATGAAGGCCTCGCCGCCGTCCACGTCGGACTGGCGGATGTGGAAGCCGGCCGGCTTGCCGTTGACGGGCTGGAAGGACTGGCGCTTCGCGCGGTACTGGCTGTCCTCCTTGAGGAACCGGGCGACGTCCTCGTCGCTGCCGGCCAGCGCCTTCTTCGCGACGGCGGCCAGGTACGGGTTCATCCCGGTCTTCTCGGCCGCGGCCTGGATCTGGAGCGCGCGCCTGCGGTTGGCGTCCGCGATCTTCTTCCGGCGGGCCTCGTCGTCGCGCTTGTACGCTTCCTCGGCACCGGTGTGGATGAACTGCTTCCAGTCCGCGGGGCTGGAGCTGAGCACCGCCTTCTGGGCCGCGGCGTAGAGCTCGGTGCCCTGGGCGCCGGACGCGGCGCGCAGCAGCTCGCGGATGAAGTTGTCGTCGCCGAGGGCGAGCACGGCCTCGGACGGCGTGATGCCGAACAGGGCGGCCGCGTTCTTGCGGGCGGCCAGCTCCTTGCGGCGCTCGGCCTCCTCACGGTTCTTCTGCTCGAGCTCCTTGAGCTCGTTGGCCACATCGCGCTGGTGGGCCTCACGGGCACCATTGGCGATGAACTTCGCCCAGTCGTCGGCGTTGCCCGCCAAGGCCTTCGCCGCCGCGTCGCGAACCTCCGGCCCGGAGGCCTCGTGCTTCATCACCGCGCGGATGAAGTTGTCATCGCTGAGCGCGAGCAGGTCCGGGCTGTTCGGGATGCCCACCGCGATCAGCGCCTGGGTCTTGGCCTCACGAGCCGCGCGGTCGGCGTCGGCCTTGTCCTTCTCCCGCTGCTTGTCGAGCGCGTACGCCTCGTGGATGCCGGTGGTGATGAACCGCACGTGGTCCTCGGCGGATTCACTGACCATGGCGTCCTCGGCGGCCAGCCGCACGCTCTGGAGCGTCTCGCCGGCGTCCCGCGCCTTCTGCCACAGCGCGTGGATGAAGTCGTGGTCACTGAGTAGGAGGACGTCCGGCGCCGGGTCCAGCCGGACCACGGCCGCGGCGTCGACGCGCTGCGTGTCGGTGGTCCCGATACCGACGGCCGGGGCCGCGGCGCCGGCGGGCGCCGCGACGGCGATGCCCGGCGCGACCGCACCGGCGACGGCGGCCAGCGCGGTGGTCGCCACGATCCCCCGCTTGAGGAAGTCCCGCGTGCGCGCAGAGCTGGTCTGACTCTTGTGCATTTGTTGTATACCCCCATTGGCGCCTCGTTCGAGTGGCCCGACGAACGGGCGAACGAGAGCGTTGTCTGGGCGCAGTGTTGAAGATCCCTGAATAAGAGTCAAACCGGCCATGCGCTGATATGATCCGGTCGCGATTGGCTTGCCCTTGGGGGCGATTTGGGGCGATGGGGGCTTGACTTTGCGCTGGCTTATGTGTTTGCGCGCCTTGCGGCGCCCGGGGCCCCGGTCAGAGCCAGTCGCGCTTCTTGAAGACGAATCTTGAAGACGAAGTACGGGCTCACACACGCCATCGCCGTCAGCAGGGTCGCGAAGGGGTAGCCGAACGCTCAGGGCGGTTCCGGCATCTGGTCGAGTTCATGCCGTAGAGCGTGCCCACCAGTGTGGGGGCGAACGGAATGGCCGCCCACGAGGAGAGCTTCTTGAAGTCGTCGCCCTCGGGGCGCTGACCTGCGAAGATCGGCTGGAGGGGTGCTCTGGCCTGGGGCGATGGGTGTTTCCGGCTCTTTCGCGGGGCTGCCGGTTTGCGCGGTCGATCCTCCCCAGCCGCTCCCTAACGGGGCTCCGTTCTCCCCAGATTCTCCCCAGCGGGGCCGACCCGTCTTCGGGGAGAAGTCGGCTGAGAGGCGCCTTGGCCTCCGTAGCCGCCGTGAGCGGGGCAGCCGGGCATGAGGATGATCTCTGTGTAGTCGTCGTGAGGGTGCACTCGATGTACGCGCCCTCGATGACCTGGTCCACCCGCGTCCTCGGCAGCTACGGCTGGGTATACCAGCCCACGATTCGGTCGAAGGCAGTCGGCCCGGGTAGCCGACGGTGCCGCCCGCGCCCAACTGAGCCGCCCTCGCGATCCGAACCCGAGACCTATGCATTACGAGTTCGAATCCGATCGCGACAGCTGATGACTCCCACTGCCGCCCGGTATCTGTCCATGCAGGTCAGTGCCGGGCGGCAGCCCCCTTGGGGCCGGACGTGACACCGGTCTGAGGGCGTCCGGGCTCACACGGGGCTCACCCCGTTACACCGGAACTGCCCCGTCAGGGGGATGGCCGGTCGCGACAAACGGCAGCGAAATCGCACGTACTACATGTCTCGCACCACGCGGACTTTCGGGGCAGGTCGTTGATCCGTAGGGCGTTGCCAGCGGCTGCCACCTTGCCCGAGATGTGTGACAGCAGATCGTCGCTGACCTCCTCCCGCTTGCTGCCACTCCCCTCATCAAGGTTGAGAACCTCCACGAGGTCCGCACGTGTCCCGCTCAGCTCCTCATAGCCGACTACGTAAATGTGCAGCTGATCCCTCGTGACGTCCTCAGCCTGAGCCCGTTCAGTCGACTTGAAGTCGACGATGGACACCTCGCCTGTGTCCAACCTCCGAATCAGGTCAATCCGGCCCTTCACGGTGACGCCCGAGGTGACGTGCACCTCGATGGGCTGCTCCGAGTGCTCGGTCAGGGCCAGCCGGGCTCCGTTATCCCTGAGGTACCGGCTCACTGCGCGAGTAGCCGCGGTACGAAGTTGTTCCTTGAGCGGTGCAGGGGCAAACGGGGCGTGAAGGTGCCGATCAACGAGTTCCTCAACCTCGCTACCAGTCGCGATATCTCCCTTGACCGCCCGCTTGTGGACCTCAGCCATGACGTCATGCAGAGACTTGCCGTAGCCGAGCTCCTTCTGCAGCGGCGAGTCAAAGCCGTAGAGGAAACGCAGCTTGAACTGATAGGGGCACTCAAAGAGGTACTTGAGCTCACTGAAGCTGAGTACAACATCCGGTGTCTTGTGCCGCGAGCTCGGCTGGAGCCGGCCAAGTGCGCTGTCGTCGGGACGAACCGGCTCCCTCGTGAGAACGTAGGTGTTGCGCGTCACCTCAGCGAAGAAGAGCGATTCCTTCTTGTAGAGCTTCTTGTCGCTCGGCGAGAAGGTCATAGCCAGGTACTTCTGCGACCGCGTAACCGCCACATAGAACAGACGCCGCTCATCCTCCTCCGTACCCCGGTAACGCGCAGCACCTTGGACGGCAGACTCGGGGATCACGTGGAAGACGTTGAGTCCTCCTTGCCGCTTACCTGGGAACCGGTTCTTCCGCAGGCATGGGATGAAGACAGCTGGCCATTCCATGCCCTTCGACTGGTGCACCGTGGCGATGGTGACAGCGTTGGGACGGGCATAGCCGGCGTCGGCATCGCTCTCCTCGTAGTAGTCAGCTGCCTGGTACTCCAGCCACTTCGCGAAAGTAGCAAACCGGTCAGGCGGGTTGCTGAGGAAGTGGATGCGCTCGTAGTCACCAATCGCTGTGCTGAACCTGCCGAGGTTGTAGAACACGAGCTCTCCCCGCTCGGGGCCCACGGACTCGGCAATGCCCTCCTCTCGCAGGCCGAGCTCTTCGAGGAACCGAAGGTATACGCCCTGGATCGTGAAGGAGTCCCAGGGCATGTCCGGCGTCCAGGTACGTGCCTCATCGAGTACGGAGATGCCCCGCTGGATGTCATCCGGCGTGAAACCAAGCTGAGAGTCCAGCCAGGCATTCACGACCTCCTCCCGCTGCACCTCCCCAGTGACGTAGGAGAAGGAGGACTGAGCTGCCTTGATCTCCGGGGTCTCAAAGAGTCGACTGAGCCCCTTGATCACGTAGGGAATGCCACGCCGCCGAAGTTCCGCAACAAGCGGGCCAGCGTCGCCAGAGACACTACGGAAGAGAACTGCGAAGTCCGACCAATCCAGACCTCGCGCCTCGCCGCCAGGCCGGTCGACAAAGGGCAGCCCGCGCATCCACTGCATCCGGTTACAGATCCACTCAGCCTCGTCGGAGTCCGAGTCGAAAGTCAGAGCGAGGAGATCGCCACGCTCGTACTCTTGATGCCCGGAGGCAACCATGCTCTTCTGGAGACGCTCTCCGCTCGGGATCCCCTCAGCAATCGTCCGGCCGAGATCCACGATGGCTCGACTGGAGCGGTAGTTGTCGTTAAGGGTGACCGTCTCGACGTCCTTGTACCTGTCTGCGAAGGTAAGGATGTTCGCAACGGCACTGCCTCGCCACTGGTAGATCGTCTGATCGTCGTCCCCGACAACGCAGAGGTTTGCGCCAAACTGCGTTAGCCCGCGGATCAGCTGCTCCTGGACGGGGTTCGTGTCCTGGTACTCGTCCACGACGACGTAACGGACTGTGTCCCGGACGTGGTTGCGGAGGCTGATGACCGGATCCGGGCCTGTCGCGCCCGCGTCACCCGCAGGGTCGAGAAGGTCGGCAGCCTGCCGCAGAATCTCGCTGTAGTCGAAGTAATGATGGCGCTTGAGCAACTTCCTGTAGCTGGTCAGCCCCTCTCGAGTGTCGTCGTACAGCTGGCTCACATCGACTTCGTCTTCACGGAGGAGGCTCAGAACTTGCTGGTAGAGCCGCGACTCTGTGTAACGCCGGAGCTCTCGGGGCGGCTTGCCTGCCACGCGGACGAGGGTGTCGGTGAGGCCGCTGTTACGACTGTTCCGATCGATGAGCACACGGGCCTGCACATCACTGAGCACCGAAAACTTGAACGCTTCCGGAGCGTGAGAGTGGAGCAAGTCCAGCGCGTATCCGTGCATCGTTCCGACGAAGAGCTCGGCAAGTCCGTGGACCTCGCCGAGCTCTTCCCGAACACGCGCGTTGATCCGCTCCTTCAGCTCGCTGGCGGCCTTATCAGTGAAGGTGAAGGCCACGATGTTCCGCGGGTGCACGCCAGGCTCCTTCAGCAGCTCCACAATCCGGCGGGAGATCACCTCAGTCTTGCCCGAACCCGCACACGCGACGATGAGGAGGTCGCGTTGGGTGGTACCGATTGCAGCAAGCTGAGCTGTCGTCAGTTTCAATGCACAGGCTCCTTGTTGATCAACAAGCTGCCGACGAAGGGCCATCCTTCATCGCGCCTTCTGGTGTAGCAGGAGCCACTGACAACGGTGGTCGGCTTAACGGTTCTCCCAGCTCAGAGGCCGCTATCTGGTAGGCGGTGACAAGCCGGAGGCCGGTGGCCCCACAGGCAGGGCCGCGGTAGGCATCGAGGGCGATATCAGCGAAGGGCTTCGAGTTCACTGTCACTCGTGTCGGGGCGGTTCATGTCATGCCGCCTGGTGGCTTTATGTGCAGGTCAGCGCCGAGGTTCGCACCACGATGGCCCGCCCGAAGGCGTCCGGGCTCACACATCTTGGTGGAGAGCGATCGCCTCTCGGCACCACGGGGGTACGCGGAGTCGTGGGAGCACCGAGGCCGGGAACCAGTGGAGCATGATGCCTTCGGTGAGGGGGAGGGCGTGGGCGTCACCGTCCCAGTGGCCGGTGTAGATGGCGATCGGACCCTTGCCGAGATGTTCGGCGTTCCTCTGCTGGACGGTGGTGAACTCCTCGAGCGGGATGGTGAGTCCGGTCTCCTCCGCTACCTCGCGTGTGACGGTGTCGGCCAGCGATTCGCCCGGTTCGGGGCGTCCGCCGACAGGAGTCCAGTAGCCGGGCCAGCAGATGCCTTCGATGTCGTCGCGGAGGTGGAGCAGGTATTCGCCCTGGCTGTTTGTGATCAGCGCGGATACTCCAGTACCGGACTTGATCGCTTCTGCTTCGAGCTCGGAGTCGGTCATCCCGCCATCGTCCACCCTGCGGGTGGGGGTGGCGCGGCTGCGACACGAGTCGGCGGTCGCGTCCCGAGGGGGCACGACCGCCGGCGTGGGGAGGAGGGGGCGGTCAGGCGGCAGCAGTCGCTTCGCGGCCCCTGCGGGTACGGCGGTGGAAGATCTCCTCGAAAGTCGCGCGGGCGCCTTGGGGGTCGATGTAGTGCATGGCCAGCAGGGCGGCGATGACGGCGCCGACGAGGTCGTTCTGGACCTCGGACCAGCTGTGGGCGTTGCCGCAGGTGGTCAGGCCCTTCAGACCGTGGAGGGCGTGCATGGCCTCGCCGGCTTCCTCGGCGACCTTGCCCACCTGGAGGGCCTTGAGTTCCTCGTCGGGGAGGTGTTCACCGGCCTTGCGGCAGACAGCGGAGAGCTTGGTGATGTTGTCCCACAGATCGTCCATGACGGATCTCCCATCCGTGTGCCCCGACCCCGGGGTGGGGCCGGGCCTGGGGTCCTACGGTTGTGCGGGTCGGCCGAGCTGGCGCACGGTCCATCCGGCTGTGCGCCAGGTGTCGGCGTTCAGGAGGTTGCGGAGGTCCACGAGGACCGGTTGCTCGACCAGGGCGGACAGTGCCTTGGGGTCGGCGTCGCGGAACTGGGGCCACTCGGTGGCCAGGACGATCAGGTCCGCGCCCTTGACCGACTCTTCCAAGTCTTCCGCGTAGTCGAGTTCGGGGTGGCGTACGAGTGCGGTGGGCACGGCGTGGGGGTCGTGGACCGTGACGGTCGCGCCGCGCTGGTGCATGAGGGCGGCGACGGCGAGGGCGGGGGACTCGCGCACGTCGTCGGTGCCGGCCTTGAAGGAGGCGCCCCACACGGTGACGCGGGCCCCTGTCACTGGTCGGCCGAGGGTTTGCTCGATGAGGGCGAGGGCGGCGGTGGGGCGGGATTCGTTGACCTGCTCGGCGGCTCGCAGCAGGGTTGCCGCGTCGAGGGCGCCGAGGCTCTGGGCGGAGGCGGTGAACGCGCGTACGTCCTTGGGTAGGCAGCCTCCGCCGTAGCCGGGTCCGGCGTTCAGACCGCCGCGGCCGATGCGTGGGTCGAGGCCGATGGCCTCCGTGAGCTGATGGACGTCGGCGCCGGCGGCGGCACACATGTCTGCGACGCCGTTGATGAAGGAGATCTTCATGCCGAGATAGGCGTTGGCAGCGCCCTTGATCAGTTCGGCGGTGGCGGGGTCGGTGACGAACAGAGGGATCTGGTTGTGCAGTAGCGGGGCGTAGACCTCGCGGACGACGTCCTCGGCGTGTGGGGAGGGGACGCCTGCGACGATGCGGTCGGGGCGGAGGGTGTCCTCGATGGCGTGGCCTTCACGGAGGAACTCCGGGTTCCAGACGACCTCGACGTCGGTGCCCGCGGGGGCGAGGCGGGCGAGGAGGGCGGCCAGGTCGCGGGTGGTGCCGACGGTGACCGTGGACTTCCCGATGATCACGCATGGGCGGGTCAGGTGCGGGGCGAGCGCGCGGGCCGCGCCGAAGACCTGGCCGGTGTCGTAGCTGCGGCCGTCAGCGTCGATCGGAGTGCCGACGGCGAGGAAGTGGACGTCGGCGAAAGCTGCGGCCTCGGCCAGGTCGGTGGTGAAGCGCAGACGGCCGGTGGCGGTGTGGGTGGCCAGCAGGTCCGGCAGGCCCTCTTCGTAGAAGGGGCATTCGCCGGCGTTGAGCCGGTTGACCTTCGTCTGGTCGAGGTCCACGCCGATGACCTCGTGGCCGATCTCGGCCATCGCCGCGGCGTGCGGGATGCCCAGGTGGCCGCAGCCGATGACGGATACGCGCATGGTGCCGGCGCTCCTTTCCCTGTCTCGCCTGCCCGGTGGTCCGGGCCGGTCAGGGGCGACACGCTAGCGCCGCTGTCCGGCCCGGACCTGATCGTGCAGGTAGGTCAGTTGGTGGACTTGGCGAGGAGGTTGACGAGTTCCCGCAGGCCCTCCGCTGCCGGCTTCCGGCAGACCAGGTCGTCGTCCTGGGGACCTTCCAGCGGGTAAGGCTTGAACTGGCCGTCGTGCCAGAAGCCCTCGGGGTCGAGGTAGACGACCTTCAAGCCGCGCTCGCGGGCGCGGGCCTGGACCTTGCGCCGGTCGGCGTGCAGACCGACGACGAGCAGGGCCTTCGCGCCGTCCACCCACTCGACGTCCGGTACGGCCTGGTCGTAGCGGCGCATGAAGCACTCCTCCAGGCCGGCGCGGGCTGCCAGCACGTCGAAGTTATTGGTGATCACGGGCCCGACCAGGTGTCCGGCGTCGTGGAGTTCCTTCAGTGCGTGCATGGCGGGCGTCGGCTCGGCCAGGAAGCACGCCTTGAACATCTCGGTGAACTCGGCCGTCTTCTCCTCCGGCTCGGTGAGCACTTCGTGCAGAAGCGGGTCGGAGGTGGGGGAGAGGGTGAAGCGGTGTTCGTGCGGGTCGTCGCCCTGGCGGTCGGTGACGCGGTAGATCTCGTGGAGGCGGTGCAGGGGCGGGATGCCGGCCTCCACAGAGGTGCCGCAGCCGATCTCGACCTGGAAGGGCAGGTGATCGGAGAGGACGGACAGGTCCGGGACGAGGGTGGGCGTGCCGCGCTGGTCCTTGATCCGGATGCCGGAGGCCAGCACGTCCCAGGGCCGTTGCCGCACAGCCGGTGGCGGGGCGTACTGGGCGGAGGTGATCTGGACGTCGAGGCTGCGGTAGTTCTGCGGGAGCTTGCGGCGGGCCACGGCGTCCTGGGGGTGCAGCGCGAACTGCGTGATCTTGCACTTGAGTTCCCGGCGCATCCACAGCGCTCCGCCGGGAGCGCGCTTCCATCCACCGACCGCGAGCGCGGCCCTCAGCGCGTCCTCGTGGGCGGTGATCTCGCTGGCGGGCGCGGTCACGGAGTGGTACAGATACAGGTCGGTCAGGCCGATCGCAGGGGCGGCCGTGGTCGGCACCAGGCCGTACCGGTAGCGGTAGTGGACGATGCGGCGACGGGCGTCGTCGCCTCCGCTCCAGCTCGACTGACCGGCGGTGGCCTCCTCCTGGGTGCGACGCCAGATGCCCTCCTCGATGTAACGGGGACGGTCGGCGTCGCCGAAATAGGTGTTCCACACCTGCTGCTGCGACGGGGTGAGCTGGTCGACGACGATGTACGGGATCTCCATGGGTCCCCTCCCTGGTGATGGTCCGCCCACATAGATGGGTGGCCGATCGGATGCCGTACGACATGTGTCAGGTCGAGCGCCGTTCCGCCCGGCGGAGCCGAGCCGCTGGCTTCCGCCGGGCGGAACGGGTTGTGCTGCGGGGCAGCCCGTCGTAGCTCGGGCGGCCCCTCACCGCACCTCGTCCAGGGCGGTGTCCGGTGCTCCGGCCCCCGGGGGCAGGGCTCAGGCCGGGGGCCGGAGCGGTCTAGGGGTCCGGCTCGGCGATGTCCGGCATGGAGACGGCCGTGGGTCGCTCAGTAGAGAGGAGATCGGCAGCCTGGAGAGAGGAGATCGGCAGCCTGGCCGCGCAGAACCCACGCGGGCCCGGCGAGGCCGAGCAAGGCCAGGACAGTCAGGGCTATGCCGCCGGAGTCGCGGTGGGTCGCGCTGCTCGGACCGTGCTCCGGCGCGCGGTGCCGTCCCTGGGGCATCACGGCGCCCCGCCGCAGGAGCGCTCGTGGTCGGCGAGCATGCGTCCGGTCTGGGCGTGCAGGCGCTCAAGGTCGGCTGGCGTGAGGATCAGCGCGGCCTCGCTGCGGCCGCCATCTTCGTGATGCACGAGGATGGCCACCGCGCCCTGCTTGGCACGAGGGTCGTAGACCGCGTCGGTGACGAGCAGGGTCGCGTGCGTCGGCCTGGCGGGCACCGGCTCCAACGTGCTGGCATCGGCCGGCGCGGACCATGCCGGACCACCGCCCGGTGGGCGCAGGTGGTACGTCGCGGCGCCTTCGCCGGGGAGGGTGACGACGACGCCGACGCGGCCGCCCTTGGCGGTGTCGGCGGCGAGGTCGCCGAGCTGAGGAAAGAACGGGGCCGTTGTGCCTAACTCGGCCCCCTGCGAAGGCAGATGGGGAGTTGGTCGTCCGCTCATGCCCCCTGACGCTAGGAACTGGTCAGGGGGCGAATATGAGCCCGAGGAATACGACCCCTATCCGTCCAGGTGGAAGCGGTCGGACATGTGCCGCAACTTCTCCCGTGTCGCCGCTCGTTCGGCGTAGACGATGCTGCGAAGGGTGGAGCGGGCGATGGGGTGGTTACGGATGAGCTGGGGTGCGATCCGCTCCGCCCTCTCCAGTTCGCCCAGCGCCTTGTCGCGGCGCCCATCCCATAGCCATGCCCGCGCAAGATCCATGTGGTGGTGCCCTTGACGTGAGTTGGGCATGGAAGCGACCAGCTCCGGGCTGGTGCGATGGTTTATCGCCAGGGCCTTTCGCTGCTGACCCATCTCCAGAGCCACGCTGATGGCGTGGATCTGGACGTTGCCGGGCGAGAACGTCAGCGAGTGCCGGTCGTACACCGGAGGCCCGGTGTACTCGCCCATGCGGTCGGCCGCCGTCCTGGCGAGAATGATGCGGTCTTCCGCCTCCGCTGCCCGGCCGCCTCGCGCTGCGGAGACCGCAGCGCGGAGCTGGAGCGTGCCCCATGCCCGCAGGGCCAACGGCTCGCCGCGCTCGTAGTCCTGCTGGAGAGTGCTGATGGCCTTGTCGGACAGGACGATGGCGTCTTCCCAGTCCGCGCTCGCCCACATGTCCCAGACCCGCATCCAGTCGGCGACCGCGGGCATGACCGGGTCGCCGGACAGCCGTGCGGACCAGGCGGCCCGCTCGCAGGCCATGGCGACCAGTTCGGGGTGGCCCAGAGCGTGGGCGGCGGTGTGCGCGAACTTGCAGCACACCGCGTAGATCGCGTAAGCCTCCTCCCGCTCGTGGCCGGTGGTCACCTCGGCGAGGGCGCGTGACTCGCGGAGCAGGTCCGGCAGGACGCGCAGGATGGACACGTTCGCGGCGGCGTCCCGCAGTCGGTGCAGCCGCGTCATCTCCCGCCACAGCTTCGCCGCCGGACGCGGGATGCCGTCGAACACGGGCACGAGGTCGTAGCGACGCAGCTCCCGCAGGATCGATGACGCGGCAACCTGCCACTGGTTCTCATTGGGGGAGCTGGTGTACGGGCGGCCGATCAGATCGTTGGGGTGGACGTGCAACTCGGCCGCCAGCAGGTTCAGGACGCCGACCCTGTCCAGTTCGATCAGGCCGCGCTCCATCTTCGAGACCCAGCCCTGCGACTTGCCCAGGGCGGTGGCAAGGTCGGCCTGCGGCATGCCCAGGCGGAGGCGGGCACGACGGGCTCGGCGACCGATCTCCTCGGCTTCCTCCAGCATCAGTGCGCCCCCGGCTTGTTGATGGGCCGGCTTGGCTCAGGCGTTCGGCAGGGCATGGTGCCTCCGTCCGTTCAGATGTCTCTATCGGAACGGTACCTATGCCAGCGCATTCCTCGCTGATGGCCTCGTTTCCGCGAGGGGTCGCGCTGTCGCGGTCGTGCAGGCAGCGTGCCGCTACAGCCAGTCCCGCCGCTTGAAGATGAAGTACAGGCTCGTGCACACCGCTGCCATCAGCAGAATCGCGAACGGGTACCCGCCCGCCCAGTGCAGCTCCGGCATGTTGTCGAAGTTCATGCCGTAGATGGTGCCCACGAGCGTGGGGGCGAACAGAATGGCCGCCCACGACGAGATCTTCTTGATCTCCTCGTTCTGCTCGAAGCCCGCCTCCGCCAGGGCGCGCATTTCCGCGTTCTGTTGCTGGGTGACGAGGGTGGCGTTGACCTGGAGGATGTCGGTGAGGGCGGAGCGGAAGCCGTCTACGCGCTCGCTGGTGTGGGTGACGTGGTCGGCGACGTCGCGGAGGTAGCGCTGGAGCTCGTCGTCCGTGCCGTACTTGGCGAAGCCCGCCATCAGGCCGTGCAGCATGCCGACCAGGGGGCGGGTGGCGCGCTGGAACTCCACCATTTCGCGGGCGAGTTCGTAGATGCGGCGGGAGACGGCCGGGTCGCCGCCGAAGACCTCGGTCTCGATCTCGTCGAGGTCGTTCTGGACGCCCGCGACGACCGGGGCGTAGCCGTCGACGACGGCGTCGAGGATCGCGTAGAGCACGGCCTCCGGGCCGAGGGCGAGGAGCTCAGGGGTGGCCTCCATGCGGTGGCGGACGGCCGGGAGGTCCGGGGCGGCGCCGTGGCGGACGGTGATGACGAAGTCGGGGCCCACGAAGACGTGGAGCTCGCCGAAGTCGACCTCCTCGGGGGCGTCGAGGTAGCGGGCGGCGCGCAGGACGACGAAGAGGGTGTCGCCGTAACGTTCCAGCTTGGGCCGCTGGTGGGCCTCCAGGGCGTCCTCGACGGCGAGCTGGTGGAGGTCGAACTCCCCCGCGAGCGAGAGGAGTTCCTCCTCGGAGGGGCGGTGGAGGCCGATCCAGGCCATGCCGTCGGGCTGCTCACGCAGCCGCCGGTAGGTCTCGGCCAGCGAGGTGGGGGTGGCCACGCGATGGCCGTCGCGGTAGACGGCGGCGTGGACGACGCTCGTGCCGTCGATGGCCCTCCCGTCGGTGGCGCGGTCGGCCGCTGGGCTGGCGGCGGGGTCCGGGGC
>NZ_JAILXP010000162.1 GCF_020740895.1 Streptomyces sp. UNOB3_S3
GGGTGGGTGGGTTCAACCCACCTCCCATTCCTAAGAGATGGCGCTCGAATCCCGAACCCCGAAGCTCGGGTGGTGCAGGAACGTTCCCCAGGATGCCCTGGGGACGGATATTCGGGGGCTGTCGTCCGACCCGAGCTTCGAGTCCCGGACGTGGACGGCGTGCGGGGAGGTCGCGACCTCCACGCAGTCGGCCCCTATCGTGTCGCTGAAACTCGACTTGAACCATTTCATTGCGTGTCTGCCAATTCCTTGATGAAGCGAGCCGATTCTGCGGGAGGCATGGCCAGTTGGGCGAGCAGGGTGAGCTTCTGTGCCGCCTTGCTGACCCTGTCCGGTTCGGCGGTCAAATGGGCGCCCAGTTGTCCCTCTTCGTAGGCGAAACGCTTGTGATCCGGGGTCTCGAACAAGAGGAACGACCCGTCGTGCGCTGTGGGGGCGCCACTGAACCGAAGCGCCTGGATCGTCACATTGCGACGCTCGCCCACCGCCAGCAAGTGGTGCAACTGCCGTCGGTGCTGCTCCGTGCTTGCGATCGGGAAGCGCAGGGCTGGTTCTCCGATCACGTAGTTGAACACTCGCGTTTGGTCATCCAGGAGAGCTTGGCGCTTGCGGCGATTCGCGACACGTTCCTCCACGATGGCCTCTACGAGCGGCGGCCAGTGGCCGCTGATCTGCGCGTGCGCGTACTCCTCTGTCTGAAGCAGCCCTGGGATGCGCATGGGCTGGTACGAGCTGATGGCGATCGCCTCTTCCTCGTACTGCATGTAGTCCTGGCTCAGCTCCGGAACCGGCTCCGGCTCCAGGTACTTCTCCGCCGCCCGCAGCAGCCCCTTCGCCCCGCACAGTTGATCGGCGACCCGCAGCAGATGCCCCACGGGCCTCCGCCGCCCCTGCTCGACCGACGCGATCATGTCGCTGCCGTACCCCGCCTCCCGGGCCAGCGTCTCGCGACTGACTCCGGCCAGGTTCCGCCACAGCTTGATCTGTTCGCCGCAGTACTGCCAAGCCATGGGCCGTGGGCGCGTGTGCGTGTCCGACGTCATTGCGTGCGTCCTCCCGTACTTACTCCCGTCGCTACTGCATACGACGATTGCAGGCCAGAGTGGTTTCGGCCGTGCGATGAGGAAAGTTCACGCATCAGCGCTCACAGTGGCCACGATGATGGGCGTAGGCATCGACATCCCACTGAAATAGACAAAAGTCCTGTTTGAGCCACCTTGACGGGCGGCAGCATGGTGATGTGGAGGGGAACCCGAATGCGCCCGCCCCGCTGCCCTATCCACGGGGCTGGTTCTGTCTGAGCTCGACCCGTGAGTTGAAGGCCGGCACGGTCTCCACGCGTCGGCTGGCGGGGGAGGACATCGTCCTGTACCGCACCCGTGGCGGGCGGGTACGGGCGACCCGTCCGCACTGCCCGCATCTCGGGGCCCATCTGGGCCATGGCGGCACGGTGGACGGTGAATACCTCGTCTGTCCCTTTCACCGCTTCGCCTACGGCCCGGACGGCACCTGCCGCCGATCGCCGTACGGACCGAACCCGCCGGAGCTGTCACTGACCTTGCTGCCTGTGTGCGAGGTCAACGGCATGATCTGCGTCTGGTACGACGAGACGGGGGCGCCGCCCGACTGGCAGCTGCCGGAGCTGCCGAAGCCGGGTTTCAGCACTCCCGTGCAACGCACCCTGCAGGCGGACACCCATCCCCAGGAAGTGGCGGAAAACCTTTCCGACTACGGGCACATGGGCCCGATCCACGGCTTCGTGGACACGAAGGAGCTTCTTCTCGCGCGAACGGACGGCCCGGTCCGCACGGCCAGGCTGCGGGCTCGTCGCAGCCTTCCCATCGTCGGCATAGTGCCGGTGGACTACGCGGTACGGCAGTTCGGGTTGGGGCTGGTGCTGGCGGAGGCGGAGATCCCGGCGCTGGGGGTGTCGGTGCGGATGTGGGTGAACCCCACGCCGACCGGGCCGTGGCGGACGCAGTTCCGCGTCTTCGTCGGCTGCGCGATCACGGTGCCGTGGGCGATCCCATGGCGCCTGCGCGAACCGCCGATCGCCGTCGCGTCCCACATCCTGTCCCGCTTCGGCCTCACGTGGCTCACGCACGACGTCCGCAAGGACATCACCATCTGGCACAACAAGCGCTATCTCCCCCAGCCCCGCCTTCAGCGCGGCGACGGTCCGGTGGGGGAGCTCCGCCACTGGGCGCGGCAGTTCTACGCGGCGGCGGAGAAATGACGCCGGGGTGATCAACCCTCGATCAGGCTGCGGAGATCGATCTCGATGGGGAAGGGGACGTCGGTCTTGAGGCTGCCGATGTGGTGTGTGAACTCAGTTGAGTAGCACCCCGTTTCATGGTCCAGTCGGTACTCGTACCCCTCAGGGATGTCGTCTTCACCCCGCTCGATGCGCCAGTAGGAGGCGACACCGGCCTCGGCGAACATGCCGGGCTTCATGAATCGGTCATCCTTGCGAGAGCCGGGGGAGACGACCTCGACCACGAGAACGACCTTCTTCACGGGAATGCATTCCAAGGTGCGGATATCGAGGTCTCGCTTGTCGAAGACCACGACATCAGGCCTCGGGATGTTGAAGGCGTCAACCATGGTCCAGCGTTCGCTGTTCACGTGGTACGGCTCGTGCTTGGCGGTGCGCAGGCGGACGAAGATTTCATCCCGTACTTCGTCGTGCCACCACTTGGTCGCTCCTCGAACCACGATGTTCCCATCCACGAGTTCCCAGTCGAACGGCAGGACCAGCTCCTTCACCTGGTCGTACGTCCAGCCGTCCCCCGGCGGGTACATCCAGTTCTCCGGCGTGGCTCGCTCCGGCTGCTCGTACCTGGCTTCTGCGGCCATCACTGCTCCCATGGACTGGATAGTGGGCGGGATCGTGGACACATGTCCCGTATCCGACGGTAGCGCCACTCATGCAGGTGACGACGGACCGTTTCTCCGACTCGCGCCGTTCCGGAAGCACTCCGCCCCACCGGATGAATCCGGTGGGGCGGAACGCGAGGGGAGAACCTGCCGGTTACGCCTTGCGGAGGCGGAAGGTGAGGGCGAGGCCCTCGTCCGTGAACGGCTCGCCGTAGGAGCCGTCCGCCTCGCCGGTGGCGAAGTCCGTGGCGAGGACCTCGTCGGCTATCAGTTCGGCGTGGGCCGTCAGGGCCTCCGTCGTCTCGGGCGACGTGGCGGTCCAGCGGACCGCGATGCGGTCGGCCACGTCCAGGCCGCTGTTCTTGCGGGCCTCCTGGATCAGCCGGATCGCGTCGCGGGCGAGGCCCGCGAGCCGCAGCTCCGGGGTGATCTCCAGGTCGAGGGCGACCGTCGCGCCGGAGTCGGAGGCCACGGACCAGCCCTCGCGCGGGGTCTCGGTGATGACGACCTCGTCCGGGGTGAGCGCGACCGTCTCGCCGGCGACCTCCACCGTCGCCGTGCCGGTGTCGCGGAGCGAGGCGGACAGCGCCGCCGCGTCCGCCGCCGCGACCGCCTTCGCCACGTCCTGGACGCCCTTGCCGAAGCGCTTGCCCAGCGCGCGGAAGTTGGCCTTTGCTGTCGTGTCGACCAGGGAGCCGCCCACCTCGGAGAGGGAGGCCAGGGACGACACGTTCAGCTCGTCCGTGATCTGCGTGTGCAGTTCGGGGGAGAGCTGCTCGAAGCCCGCCGCCGCGACCAGGGCGCGGGACAGCGGCTGGCGGGTCTTGACGCCGGACTCGGCGCGCGTGGCGCGGCCCAGCTCGACCAGGCGGCGGACCAGCAGCATCTGCTGCGACAGCGTCGGGTCGATCGCTGTCGTGTCGGCCTTGGGCCAGGAGGAGAGGTGGACGGACTCGGGGGCGTCCGGGGTGACCGGGACCACCATGTCCTGCCAGACCCGCTCGGCGATGAACGGGGTGAGGGGGGCCATCAGGCGGGTGACCGTCTCCATCACGTCGTGCAGCGTGCGCAGTGCGGCCGCGTCGCCCTGCCAGAAGCGGCGGCGGGAGCGGCGGACGTACCAGTTGGAGAGGTCGTCGACGAAGGACGACAGCAGTTTTCCGGCGCGCTGGGTGTCGTAGGCCTCCAGGGCCGACGTGACCTGCTCCACCAGGGAGTTGAGCTCGGACAGCAGCCAGCGGTCCAGGACCGTGCGGTCGGCCGGGGCCGGGTCGGTGTCGCTCGGCGCCCAGTCGGACGTGCGGGCGTACAGGGCCTGGAAGGCGACCGTGTTCCAGTAGGTGAGGAGCGTCTTGCGGACGACCTCCTGGATCGTTCCGTGGCCGACGCGGCGTGCCGCCCACGGTGAGCCGCCGGCGGCCATGAACCAGCGGACGGCGTCGGCGCCGTGCTGGTCCATCAGCGGGATGGGCTGGAGGATGTTGCCCAGGTGCTTGGACATCTTCCGGCCGTCCTCGGCGAGGATGTGGCCGAGGCAGACGACGTTCTCGTACGACGACTTGTCGAAGACCAGCGTGCCGACCGCCATCAGCGTGTAGAACCAGCCACGCGTCTGGTCGATCGCCTCGCTGATGAACTGCGCCGGGTAGCGGGACTCGAACAGTTCCTTGTTCTTGTACGGGTAGCCGTACTGCGCGAACGGCATGGAGCCCGAGTCGTACCAGGCGTCGATGACCTCCGGGACGCGGACCGCCTCCAGCGAGCACCCCTCTGCCGTGCAGGTGAAGGTGACGTCGTCGATGTAGGGGCGGTGGGGGTCCAGGTCGCTCTGGTCCTTGCCCGACAGTTCCGTCAGCTCGGCGCGCGAGCCCACGCAGGTGAGGTGGTTGTCCTCGCAGCGCCAGATGGGTAGCGGGGTGCCCCAGTAGCGGTTGCGGGACAGGGCCCAGTCGATGTTGTTGTTCAGCCAGTCGCCGAAGCGGCCCTGCTTGACCGAGTCCGGGAACCAGTTGGTCTTCTCGTTCTCCCGCAGCATCGCGTCCTTGACGGCGGTGGTGCGGATGTACCAGGACGGCTGCGCGTAGTAGAGGAGCGCGGTGTGGCAGCGCCAGCAGTGGGGGTAGCTGTGCTCGTACGCCTCGTGGCGGAAGAGCAGGCCGCGGTCCTTGAGGTCGGCGAGGACGATCTCGTCGGCCTTCTTGAAGAACACGCCGCCGACGAGCGGAAGGTTCTCGTCGAACGTGCCGTCCTGGCGGACGGGGTTCACCAGCGGCATCCCGTACGCCTTGCACACCCGGTAGTCGTCCTCGCCGAAGGCGGGGTTGGTGTGGACGAGGCCGCTGCCGCTCTCGGTCGTGACGTGGTCACCGTTGACGACGAAGTTGGCGCCTTCGAGGTCGACGATGGAGAACGGCGCCTGGTAGTTCCAGCGCTCCATCTCGGCGCCGGTGAACGACTGGCCAGTGGCCGTCCAGCCCTCGCCGAGGGCCTTCTCCAGCAGCGCCTCGGCGACGACCAGCTTCTCGGTGCCGTCGGTGGCGACCACGTACGTCACCTCGGCGTTGACGGCGACGGCGGTGTTGGAGACCAGCGTCCACGGGGTCGTGGTCCAGGCGAGCAGCGAGGCCTCGCCGGCGAGCGGGCCGGAGGTCAGCGGGAAGCGGACGAAGACGGACGGGTCGACGACCGTCTCGTAGCCCTGGGCCAGTTCATGGTCGGAGAGGCCGGTGCCGCAGCGGGGGCACCAGGGGGCGACGCGGTGGTCCTGGACCAGCAGCCCCTTGTTGAAGATCTCCTTCAGCGACCACCACACGGACTCGACGTACTCCGGGTCCATCGTCCGGTAGGCGTCGTCCAGGTCGACCCAGTAGCCCATGCGGGTCGTGAGCTCGGCGAAGGCGTCGGTGTGACGGGTCACCGACTCCCGGCACTTGGCGTTGAACTCGGCGATGCCGTACGCCTCGATGTCCTGCTTGCCGGAGAAGCCCAGCTCCTTCTCCACCGCGAGCTCGACCGGCAGGCCGTGGCAGTCCCAGCCGGCCTTCCGGGCCACGTGGTAGCCCTGCATCGTGCGGAAACGCGGGAAGACGTCCTTGAAGACGCGGGCCTCGATGTGGTGGGCGCCGGGCATGCCGTTGGCGGTCGGCGGGCCCTCGTAGAACACCCACTCGGGGCGGCCCTCGGACTGCTCGAGGCTCTTGGCGAAGACCTTCTGCTCACGCCAGAAGTCGAGCACCGCGTGCTCAAGGGCGGGCAGATCCACCTGGGCGGGCACCTGACGGTACTGCGGGGATGTCGGGGATGTCATCGAGGGCTAACTCCGGTCCGTTTGCGTGATGCGTTCCAAGAAAGGCCGAGCGCACGGCTCCCGCGACACCACCCTCACGGCCCGGCCGCGAGCCTCGTCCGGGCTCCGGTCGGCGGGTCAACGCCTGGCGATCGTCACACTATACGGTCAAGATCCCGACGTGCGGCGCCCTGGCGAGCGGTGGATTTCAGCCCCGCTGCGCGGCGGGGACGAGGAGTCGCCGCGTGATGAGATCCACCAGTTCCGGAACGTTCTGCTCCAGGTAGAAGTGGTCCCCGGGGAAGCCGTGGGACTCGGTCGGCTGGGTCGAGTTCAGCCGCCACTGGTCGAGCTGTCGGGGGGTGAAGATGTCGTCGCGTCCCCAGCACACGACGATGTCGGCCTCGGTGACGGTACGGCGCTGCTTGGACAGGAAGGACTGCGAGACCGCGAAGTCCGCGCGGAGGAGGCCGGCCGATCGCCGCCGCAACTGCGGGTGGTCCAGCACCTCCTGGGAGAGACCGCCGCCGGACTTGTTCGTGATCTCGAAGATGTCCTCGTCGGACACCAGCAGCGGCGAACCCTCGAACGGAAGGACCGCTCCCCCCGGCCCCGCGTTCGCCGAGGCGAAGAGGGTGGAGCAACGGCTGATCCCCGTGGTCTCCTCCAGCCGGGCCGCCAGGGCGAGACCGACATAGGCGCCCAGGCTGTGGCCGAAGACGGCGAAGGGGCCGTTGACGGCGGAGACGGCGTCCAGCAGCGAGTCGGTGGCCTCGTCGATGGAGGTGACGGCGGCCTCGCGCCAGCGGCGTCCCCGGCCCGGAAGGTCCAGGGCTATCGGCTGGATCTCCGGCGGCAACGCCTTCGCCAGGGGCGCGAAGAAGGCGGCGGATCCGCCCGCGTGATGGAGCAGGATGAGTGGATAGGGCTTCATATTGCCTCCCGTTGTCTCCGTGGACCGCGCGGTACCGAGGTCCACGGAGGGCGGGGCCGGCCCCGGGACCGCCCCGCCCTCCGTCGGACCGTCGAACGCCGGCCCGTCAGCCCTGCTGACGCGGTACGAACTGGAAGCCGCGCTGGCTCTCCTTCGCGATGCGGTTGTGCCCGTACGTGTCCTCGCCGGACACCACCACGGCGCCGTACTTGTCGAGGACGATGCCGCCGCCGTACTCGCTGACCTCCTCCGTGCCCGGGTAGACCTGCACCTGGGTGGGGACGAAGCGGGCCGCGTAGCCCATGCGGTAGTCCTTCTTGGTGCCGGTGTGCGGGAGCGACGCGTGCATCAGCGTCGACCAGAAGATCACGCACTCACCGGGCTTCATGACCAGGGGGAACGCCTGGGACTCGTCCGGGCTCCAGTCGGGGTCCTTCTGGAGCTGCCGGTAGTCGTAGCCGAAGAAGCCCCGCTTGATGCCGTCCTTCTCACGGGCGTTGAACGCGTCGGCCTCGTACTCCATGCCCTTGGACTCGTCGTAGTTCATGTGCTTGTGAGTCCCGGGCATCAGCTGGAGGCAGCCGTTCTCCTTCGTGGAGTGCGTGAACGCGGTCCACACGGTGATGGTGCCGCCGAACGCCGGCAGGCCGTCCTCCGAGGGCCAGAGGATCTGCGGGCTGCCGCTGGCGTGCGCGAAGGTCGCCGCCTGGTGCCAGTCGGTGCCCTCGTCGCCCTGGTACTTGGGGAAGAACTCGCTGCGCCAGCAGAGCAGGTCGGGGCCCAGGAGGGACGCGACGCGGTCGACGATCTCCGCCTTCAGGATGTGCTCGGAGAGCAGGTCGATGTCCAGGTGGCGGTCGTAGTTGGAGATGCTGCTCGCCTTGCCCTCGCCCACGGGGTAGATGGCGTGGGAACGGTCGCGCAGCTCGCGCTGGATGGTCTTCCAGCGCTCCTCCATCTCCTCCACCTCGTAGATCTTGATGGGGCCGAGGAAGCCGTCCCGCTCGAACTGCGCGACCTCGGCCTCGGTCAGGGAGAAGGACGTCTGCTCTGAAGTAGTCATCTTTGTCATCCGCTCTCTACAGGTCTGTACGGTCGTTCAGACGAGACGGGTCACTTCGAGCGCAACCTCGCCGAGGGTGCGCTCGAAGAGGACCTGGATGTCGACCTCGACGTCGAAGCGCTCCTTGATCTGATTGCTCAGCTCAAGGGCCAGCGCCGAGTGGCCGCCCAGGTCCAGGAAGTTGTCGGCGTCGGTGGTCGGCTCCTCCAGGAGCTCCGTGGACCACTCCAGGATCAGGCGCTGCACCTCGTCCAGGCCCGGCTTGTTCTGCGTCAGTTCACTCATGTGGCAGCCGTTTCGTTCCATGACCGGGCGACAGCGGCCCGGTCGACCTTTCCATTGACGGTGCTGGGCAATTCCGGCAGCCGCAGATAGCGGGCCGGATGCATATAGGCGGGAAGGAGCTCCTTGACGTGCGCGCGGAGATCGGCGGCTGTCGGGTGCCGGTCCTCGTCGCGGGCGACGAAGGCGCAGACCAGCCGGTCGTCGCCGGCCTTGAACTGGCGCACCTGGACCACCGCGTCGAGCACGTCCTCGTGCCGGCGCACGACGGCTTCGATGTCGCTGAGCTCGATGCGGTACCCGCGGAGCTTGACCTGGAGGTCCGCCCGGCCGGTGTAGGCGAGCGTGCCGTCGGGCAGCCGGTTCACCAGGTCGCCGGAGCGGTAGTAGCGGACGCTCTCCCCGGTGTCGGGGTCGGTGACCAGCGGGAACTTCTCGGCGGTGAGCTCGGGCCGGTTGAGGTACCCGTCGGTCACCTGTGGGCCGGCGAGCCACAGCTCACCGGTCTCGCCGTCCGGTACGTCCTGGCCGCTCTCGTCGACCACCCGGAGCTCGAAGCCCGGCAGGGCGGCGCCGATCACGGACTCGTCCGAGACCAGGTCGTCCTCGCCGACCTCGTGGAACGTGGTGAAGACGGTGGTCTCGGTGATCCCGTAGCCGTTCACCAGCCGGGGGCCGGCGAGGCCGTACCGCTTGGCCCAGGGGCGGAGCGCGGCGGGCGCCAGCTTCTCCCCGCCGAAGATGACGTACCGCAGGGCGGGCATGTCCCGGCCGGACCGCAGGGCCGCTTCGGCGAGCGTCACGAACGCCGTGGGCGTCTGGTTGAGGACGGTGATGCCCTGATCGGCGATCACGCCGAGGTATTTGTCGGGCGTCCGCGCCGCCCAGTGGGGCAGCACCACCAGTTCGGCACCGGTGGTGAAGGCGCCCCAGATCTCCCACACGGAGAAGTCGAAGGCGATCGAGTGGAAGAGCAGCCAGCGGTCCCGCTCGTCGAACTCGAAGACCGTTCGCGCGGCCGTGAAGAGGGCGGCCGCGTGATGGTGGCGGACCGGTACGCCCTTCGGGGCGCCGGTCGTCCCGGAGGTGTAGATGACGTAGGCGGTGGCCTGCGGGTCGGGCCCGGGGCCGGACAGCCGCTCCGGGGGCCGGCCGGCCAGTTCGGCGATCTCCGCCGTGGTGATCACGGTGGTGATCGCGGTGTCGGCGATGTCCTCGCCCGGATCGCCGACGATCGTGGTCGCCCCGCTGTCGGCGATGATGAAGTTCTTCCTCGACGACGGGTGCCGGAGGTCCAGGGGAACGTACGCGGCCCCCGCCTTGAGGATGCCGATCATGGCGGCGACCGCCTCGGCGCCGGGGGACATGCGCAGGGCGACACGGTCACCCGGGCGCACTCCCTGTGCGCGGAGCAGCGATCCGATGGTGTCCGACCAGTCGTCGAGCCGGCGGTAGGAGAACCGCTGAGTGCCGTCGGACAGGGCGTCGCGCTCCGGAAAGCTGCGCACCGACTGGTTTAAGAGGGCCAATAACGTTTCTTGAGGGCCAACAACAGCGTCCGTTTTTGCCATGAAGTCCGCCCCATGGTTCAGATTGCTGTCTCAAGTTGCGAGATGCATTGGTCTTGAAATTCGCAGCGGGGAGAACGCTCTCACATCGTCATATGCGCTTGGCAAGATCATGTGACATTGATCACTCGGGGTGGACGGGGCGGTCGGGCGTGGGGTTGGCTCGCCGCCATTACCTATGGGTGAACTGGCCTTCCTGGGGGGGAGTTGGCACGTACCGAGCTGGAGAAGACAGGTCGCGGTAGCCCCCGGTGGCGGGTGCACGCCGCGATCGTTTTAACCGTTCTACTGCCTCTCGCGGTGATCCTCACCGTGTCGATCCGGGCAGGCGGAACTCGCTCTTCCGGAAAATCCGGTGCCGCCGGGCAAACAATTCTGGACACCGTCGGGCACTTCTTCCTGGGCGCGGCCGCGGTGCTGCTGGCGTCTCAGATAATGGGATTCGTGGCGGTCAAGTTACGGCAGCCGAGAGTCACCGGCGAAATAGCCGCCGGCATCCTTCTCGGCCCGTCCTTTCTCGGCTCCGTGGCCCCCGGCGTGACCGGGTGGCTGTTTCCCCACGGCGTGCTGCCCATGTTCAACGGGCTGGCGCAATTCGGTCTTGTGCTCTTCATGTTCGGAGTGGGACAGGAGCTCGCGTCCATGCGGCTGCGCGGCGCGGCGCCGCGCGCCGTGCTGATCAGCCAGTCGTCGCTCTTCGTGCCGTTCGCCGCCGGTGTGGTGGTCGCCCTGCCGCTCATGGACGACTACCTCGTCCCCGGGGTGCCGCCCGTGGCCTTCGTGCTGTTCGTCGGGTGCGCGCTGAGCATCACCGCGTTCCCGGTGCTCGCGCGGATCCTCAGCGACCTCGGGATCTCCCGGACCCGGCCGGGCCAACTCAGCCTGTTCGCGGCCGCGGTCGGCGACGGCGGGAGCTGGCTCATGCTCTCCGCGATCCTCTCCCTCGCGCACGGCACCGACCTCACGTCCGTGCTCGGCAAGGCCCTGGTGGTGATCGCCGTGACCGTGCTCTTCGTAGGCCCGCTACGGCGCCTGATGCTGCGCTGGCCCGAACGCGGGGACACGCCCAGCACGCCCGTGGTCACACTGCTCCTGGTGGTCGCCGTGGCGGCCTCCGCGACCCTCACCGCCGCGCTGGGCATTCACCAGCTCATCGGCGCCCTCCTGGTCGGACTGGTCTGGCCCCATGGACACCGGAAGGCGAGCGCCGCGGCGGCGCCCCTGGCGAGCACGGCCAAGACCGTCCTGCTGCCCTTCTTCTTCCTGGGGTTCGGCCTCAGCGTCGACCTCCACTCGCTCCACCTGGGCGGCGGAGCCGGCCTGGCCCTGCTGGCCCTCCTGGCCGTCGCGACCGCGGGGAAGGTCTTCGGCCCCGGCCTGAGCGCACGGCTCACGGGGCTGCCCTGGTCGGAGTCCCTCACCCTGGGCATCCTGCTCAACGCGCGCGGGCTCACCGAGCTGGTGGTGCTGCAGATCGGCTACGAGGCCCATCTCATCAACAAGGAGATGCTCGGACTGCTGACCATCGTGGCGCTGGCGACCACCGTCATGACCACGCCGCTCCTCAAGCTCACGGGGACCCTCCGCGAACCGTCACCGCCCACCGATCCCGAAGTGCGCGCTTCCGCCGTGACGGTCGGACAGTCGTAGTCACCGTCCCGCGCGCGTAGTCACTGTCCCGCGCGCTGGTAGACCGCCGGTGTGATGCCGTAGGTGCGCTTGAACCAGCGGTTGAAGTGCGCCTGGTCGGAGAACCCGGCGGACGCCGCGGCGTCCGCCGGAGCCTGGCCGTCCGTGAGCAGCTGCCGGGCCCTGCGGAGTCTCAGGAGACGCTGATAGTCGCTCGGCGGCATCCCGAACTCCGAACGGAAGGCCCGGTACAGCGCGAACCGGCTGCATCCGGCCACTGCGGCCAGTTCCTGCGCCGATATGGGTTCCAGAAACGCCTCGTTGATCAGGCTTCGGGCCTGCCGGGCCGCCCGGCGCTGCGCTTCGCCCACCAGGGTCCGTCTGCGCGGCGCCCGCGTCGCACCGCGTTCCGCGAGCGCTAGGACCGCCGTCGTCAGCAGTTCTTCGCGGACCAGGCTGCCGGCCTGCTGGACCAGCGCCTCGTGCAGACGGGCCAGCGCGCCGGTGAGAACGGGGTCCGTCAGCACGGGGCGTACGAACAGCGGCATCGCCCCCGCGCTTCCGTCGGCGGCGTCGGCGAGGGTGTCGGACACCACCGAGGGACCTATGTGCACGATGCGGTACTGATAGCCCAACTCGGCGGCGGCCCGGCCGTCATGGACCTCGTCGGGGTTGAACGCCATCACCATGCCGGCCCCGCTGGTGTGGCTCGCCCCGCGGCAGTGGAAACTCTGCGCGCCCACGTCGGTGATGCCGAAGGAGTAGGCGTCGTGGCTGTGCGGGGAGTAGACGTGGTCGAAGAAGTGCGCGTGCATGGCCTCCAACGGGCGGGCGCCGTCCCGCCAGTACCGAACCCAACCGTTCCCCTTCGCCATGCGCCCATTGTGACCCGCGCATGTGAATTGTGTATGTGACCTGCGCACCAGCGTTCAAGGCAGGGGAACGGCCCGTCCTCCACAGTCGGTGCCATGGCTACGACGAGTAGGACCAGTAATCCTTATGTGCTGCTGCTGACGACCATGGTGCTCTGGGGAAGTTCCTTCTCGAGCTCCAAATCGGTCGTGGAACACGTCCCCCACTCCGTGGGCGCGCTCCTGCGGTTCGGAGGCGGCGCCCTGGCGCTGCTGCTGGCCGTGGCGCTGTTCGGCAACCGCGAGCAGCGGGTGCCCGCGCGCAACGGCTGGCTCGCCGCGGCCGCCGGAGTGCTGGGGGTCTTCGCTTACAACGGCTTCTTCTTCTGGGGGCTGTCGCTCGCCCCGTCCCTGGACGCGGGCATCCTGATCCCCGTCATGAGCCCGGTGCTGACGAGCTCGTTCCTCCTCCTGACCGGCAAGGAGAAGCCCAACTGGGCCCGGGTGACGGGCCTCGCCATCGGGCTCGTCGGTGCGGCGATCTTCTTCCTCGGCGCCGGCGGCAGCGGCGGAGGCGGGTCCTCGCGACTCCTGGGCGACGCGCTCTTCCTGCTGAGCGCCGTGTGCTGGGCGTCCTACACCCTGGCCGGGCCCCGCGTCCTGAAGGGCATCGAGCCGCTGAAGGCCACCACGTACGCGACCTGCGCGGGCGCCGTGCTGCTGGCCGTCCTCGCGGCCCCCGACCTGCCGGAGGTCGAGTGGAGCGAGCTGCCCGCCAGCGTCTGGTGGAACTCCGCCTTCCTGGCCATCGGGGCCGCCGCCGTGGCCAACCTCCTCTACTACCGGGGTGTCGGCGCGGTGGGACCCGCGAAGGCGTCGCTCATGATGTTCAACGTGCCCATCGTCAACACCCTGTGCGCCACGGTGCTGCTCGGGGAGTCGTTCGGCTGGCTCCAGGGAACCGGTGCGCTGGTGCTGGTGCTGGGCGCCGTGATCGCCGTGACGCAGGGCAAGCTGCCCAGGCGCGCGGCGCGGCCGGACGCACAGCCGCGCGCCGGTGAGGAGGCCAAGAGCCACGCGGGCAGCGCCACGAGCCCGGCGGAGGGCTCCTGAGCGGGGAGCCTGGCCGGGCCGTGTCGTGGGGGGCTCCCCGTCACGCGTGCGTCGTGGGGGCTCCCCGTCACGGTCACGCCGTCACGGTCACGCGTGCGGGGAGATCACCACGGCCGTGCCGTAGGCGCAGACCTCGGTGCCGACGTCGGCGGCCTCCGTCACATCGAAGCGGAACATGAGCACCGCGTTGGCGCCGCGCGAGCGGGCCTGCTCGATCAGCCGCTCCATGGCCTGGTTGCGGGTCTCGACCAGGGTCTTGGTCAGACCCTTGAGCTCACCGCCCACGAGGGACTTCAGACCGGCGCCGATCTGGCTGCCGATGTGCCGGGAGCGCACGGTGAGGCCGAAGACCTCACCGATCACACGGTCGACCCGGTAGCCGGGCACATCGTTGGTGGTGACCACCAGTACGTCCTGGGACTGCTGGCCGCCGCCGTACTCCTCGATGCCCATGCATCCACCTCCGTATGTGTGTGCAGTTTTGCCGTTCGTCGTTCGGGACGCACGCCGGAGCGGCCGGGTTGCGCCGTCCGGGTGTACGCGAAACGTCACGGCACGTGAGCGGGCGTGTGCGCCCGGAGGCGGGCGGCGGGGGGCCGTCTGGAACCGGGGCCGTCGCGGGCACGTTGGTAACCTCGGGCGGCACACCGCCTCCCCCGTGCCTGTGCCCGGGCCTCGCAACGAGCCTGCGCCCTCGACCCAGGAGCCCATCACCCGTGACCCCCACCACTCTCGCGCTCGGCCCCCAGTGGCTGGACTCGGACTACCTGATCGGCCAGTTCGGCCTGTGGGGCGTCCTGGCCATCGTCTTCGCCGAGTCGGGCCTGCTCATCGGCTTCTTCCTGCCGGGAGACTCGCTCCTGTTCACGACCGGTCTGCTGGTCACGACGAACGCGCTGAAGTACCCGCTGTGGGTGGTGTGCGCCCTGGTGATCCTGGCGGCGATCCTCGGCGACCAGGCCGGCTACCTCTTCGGCCGCAAGGTGGGCCCCTCGCTCTTCCGGCGGCCGGACTCGAAGCTCTTCAAACAGGAGAACGTCGAGAAGGCCCATGAATTCTTCGAGAAGCACGGGCCGAAGTCGCTGGTCCTGGCCCGCTTCGTGCCGGTGATCCGGACGTTCACGCCGATCATCGCGGGCGTGAGCCGGATGAACTACCGCTCGTTCCTCATCTTCAACGTCATCGGCGGCGCCCTGTGGGGCGGCGGGGTGACGCTGCTGGGCGCGGCGCTCGGCAAGATCGAGTTCGTTCACAAGAACATCGAGCTGATGCTGGTCGCGATCGTGCTGATCTCGGTCGTGCCGATTGCCATCGAGTTCCTGCGGGCGCGGTCCAAGGCGAAGAAGGAAGCCGCTGTCAGGGCGGAGGAGGCGGAGTCGGCCCCGTCCGCTCCGGCGGCTCCGGCCGCGCCGTCGGACGGGTACGAGGACTGGGGCGGCTTCGGCCTGGGCGAGCGGCGCGGCGACGACGGCTACGGCCAGGGCCATGGGCACGGCCAGGCTCAGGGTGGCCCCGGCGGCGGGTACGGGAACCAGGGGAACCAGGGGAACCAAGGGAATCAGGGCGGCGGCTACGGCGACCAGGGGGGCTACGACAACCAGGGCGGTTACGCCGGGGCCGGTGGCTACGGGGGCCAGGGCGCGTACACGGGCCAGGGTGGTTACGGCCAGCAGGGCGGCTACGGGGCCCAGGGCGGTCACGGAGGCTATGGAGCCCAGGGCGGCCAGCAGCCCGGCCAGGGCGGTTACGGCGGCGGTGGCTACGGCCAGTCCCAGCCCCAGGCGTACCCGCAGGCTCAGCCCCAACCGTACCCGCAGGCTCAGCCTCAGTCCTACTCGCAGCAGCCCCAGGCTTACCCCCAGTCCCAGCCC
>NZ_JAILXP010000163.1 GCF_020740895.1 Streptomyces sp. UNOB3_S3
CTGCATGGCTTCAAACGCCTCCGCATCCGCTGGGAACGACGAGCCGACATCCATGAAGCCTTCCTCCGCCTCGCCTGCTGCCTCATCACCCTCAGACAGATCAACTCATTCTGTTAGCTGTTGTAAGTCCGGCCACCGTCGCCCACAGTACCGCCGCCCACTGACAACCGGTTGCCTGGTGTGCAGGAGTGATCACCGAACGCGACAGGAAATGAGGGCTTGGCCATGGCTTTCCGCATCGGGGACATCGTCGTGGACACGCGCAGCGGCAGGATCGGCCAGCTGATGGGCCGCGAGGGTCCGGACGTCGTCCAACTCCGTCCCGTTCGCGGCGGGATCGAGTGGGACTGTCCGGTGAGCGCCATCCGTTGCGCGGTCTGCGTCCGCATCAAGGACGAGCGGCGCGAGGCGGAGGCACTGGGTGACACCCGGCGTATGGGCGAGGCCGCCACCCGTATGGGCGTGCATCAACGCCAGGCGCACTGACCGCCCTCACCGAGAGTGGCCGAATAGACACTCTCCACATGATCCCCCGCGCCGACTACCGTGCGTCGACGCGGGGGTTACGTCGCTCGGACGTCAGGTCGCTCGGACAAGGGGCTTGCTGCGTGTTCTATTACTTCTTCAAGAACGTGGTGCTGATACCGCTGTTGCGGTGGGTCTTCCGGCCCAAGGTCGAGGGCCTGCACCACCTGCCGCGCAACGGGGCGGCCATCATCGCGGGGAACCATCTGTCGTTCTCCGACCACTTCCTGATGCCGGTGATGGTGAAGCGCCGGATCCGCTTCCTCGGCAAGATGGAGTACTTCACCGGCCGGGGCGTCAAGGGCAAGCTGATCGCGGCGTTCTTCCGGGGCATCGGGGCGATCCCGGTGGACCGTTCCGGCAAGGAGGCGGCGCAGGCGGCGCTGGACACGGGGCTGGGTGTGCTGGGTGGCGGCGAGCTGCTGGGCATCTACCCGGAGGGGACGCGCTCGCACGACGGGCGGCTGTACAAGGGCAAGGTCGGCGTGGCGGCCATGGCGCTCAAGTCCGGGGCGCCGGTGATCCCGTGCGCGATGATCGGCACGTTCGAGGCCCAGCCGACGGGGAAGCTGCTGCCTCGGCTCGTCCCGATCAGGATCCGCTTCGGGGAGCCGCTGGACTTCTCGCGGTACGAGGGGATGGAGGACCACCGCGCGGTGTTACGCGCGGTCACCGACGAGATCATGTACGCGATCTGGAGGCTCTCGGAGCAGGAGTACGTGGACGCGTACGCGACCGAGGCCCGGGCGGCACTGCGTGCCGTGGGCAGCCCGGCGCCCGCGCCCGCGGCGGGCCCGGGCCGCAGGGACTCGGACGTCGGCCGGTCGGCGGCGGCCTGAGCCCGGCCGCCCGGACCGCTACGTGCCCTCCAGCCGGAAGCCCACCTTCATCCCGACCTGGTAGTGCGCGATCGCGCCGTTCTCGAGGTGGCCGCGGACCTCGGTCACCTCGAACCAGTCGAGCGCTCGGAGGGTCTGCGCGGCGCGGCTGATGCCGTTGCGGATGGCCGCGTCCACGCTCTCCGACGAGGAGCCGACGATCTCGGTCACCCGGTAGGTGTGGTTGCCCATGTCCCCACCGTGCCTCAGCGGCGGGGCGGGCGCGAAGCGGGTGGGCCATCGGGGGAATCCTTGCCGTGGAGCGCACTTCAGCTCCTAGCCTCCCCCGCATGATCACCAAGCAGCAGCAGCTCGGCACCGGCTTCGGTGCGCACAGCACGGCCGACGACGTGCTCGCCGGCATCGATCTGACGGGCACCACCGCCCTGGTCACCGGCGGGTATTCGGGTCTCGGCCTGGAGACCACGCGGGCCCTGGTCCGCGCCGGAGCGCGGGTCGTCGTGCCCGCCCGCCGGGCCGGCACCGCCGAGGAGGCGCTGGCGGGCATCCTCCCGAGAGCGGAGGTCCACGTGCTCGACCTGGCCGACCTGGACAGCGTACGGACCTTCGCCGACCGCTTCCTGGACTCCGGGCGCGCCCTCGACGTCGTCATCGCCAACGCGGGCGTGATGGCCTGCCCGGAGACCCGCGTCGGCCCGGGCTGGGAGGCGCACTTCGCCGTCAACCACCTCGGGCACTTCGCGCTCGTCAACCGCCTCCGCCCCGCCCTCGCCCCGGGCGCCCGCGTGGTGTCCCTGACCTCGTCGGGCCACTTCCTGTCGGACATCCGCTGGGACGACATCCACTTCCGTACCGGCTACGACGGCTGGCTCGCGTACGCGCAGTCCAAGACCGCCAACGCCCTCTTCGCCGTGCACCTCGACCGGCTCGGCGCCGCGACGGGCCTGCGCGCGTTCTCCGCGCATCCGGGCAGCATCCTCACGCCGTTGCAGCGCCATGTGCCCCGTGACGAGTGGCGGGCGCTCGGCTGGATCACCCCCGACGGCCGCCCCGCCGACGGTTTCAAGACACCCGCACAGGGTGCGGCGACGGCCGTGTGGGCGGCGACCTCGCCCCTGCTCGACGCCCACGGCGGCGCCTACTGCCAGGACTGCGACATCGCCGGGCCGGCGGCGTCCGACGACATGCTCGTCGGCGGGGTCAAGCCCTGGGCCGTCGACCCCGGGGCGGCGTCACGGCTGTGGGATCTCTCCTGCGAGCTCACGGGGGTGAGCGCCTGGCCGGTCGGCCGCTGACCCGGGCGCGATCGCCTTGAGCCAGTCGTCGACGGTGACGACGTCCGCCCACTGCGGGAACAGCCGCTCGGTGAGGACCCGGTGCAGCTCCGGGTCGGTGTCCAGGCAGGCGTCCGGGAGGACGGTGAGACCGAAGTCCAGGTCGTTCGCCTGGCACAGGGTGGACAGCACCACCGCGCTGGTGGCGATGCCGGTGAGCACGAGGCTGTCGATACCGCGTGCTCTCAGCACCACGTCCAGATCACTGCCCGAGAACGCGCTCGCCCGGCGCTTGGTGACCACCACCTCGCCCGGCCGGGGCGCGACCTCGGGGTGGATCCCGGTCCCCGGGGCGCCCTCCACGAAGAGGCCGGCCCGTGCGATCGCGGCGAGGGGCCTGTTGCGCGTGCCGACTTCAGGGAAGCCGGGACGCAAGGCGATGACCACGTAGATCACGGGGATGTCCGCCGCGCGGGCCCCGTCGATCGCCCTGCGCAGGCGTGGCAGGTAACCGGAGCCGTCGTCGGCGATGTCCACGATGGCCTGTTGGACGTCCATCACGAGAAGGGCGGTGTTCATCGCCCGACTTTAACCACTCCGGCTACTCCGTGGGCACCTTCGAGGAGTGGTGGTTGATGATGAGCCATCTGCCGTCGCGCTTCTTGTAGACGAAGGTGTAGCGCGCGTCGACCTTGGACCTGTGGCCGTGCTTGTCGGTCAGCGTGAACTGGTAGAGGCCCGTGTCGATGGCGCTGTTGCGGTTCAGGATGTTGATGACCCGCTCCTGGATCCTGCCGACGGGCTTGTTCTCCAGGAAGTGCTTGAAGTAGTCGATCCTCGCCGCCCGGGTCTTGCGGATCTCGGCGGAGACGGTCGGCAGCAGCACGGCGTCCGGGGCGTAGAGGTCGGCGACGCGGTTCGCGTCGAGGGTACCCAGGGCGGCGTTCCACCGGTCGAACAGTTCCCTGATCTCCCGCTCGCTGGGGACCCGGGCGCGGTGGTCGCTCGCCTGCGCCGCGCCCGTTCCGGCGAACAGGACGGCGACGGTGGTGACGGCGGCTCCGGCTGCGTACGTGTGTCGCCCCATGGGGCGCCTCCCGTGTGGTGTCGGTGATCGAGTGGGTGGTGTCACCTCAGCCTCACCCGGCACCGCCGATCCGGCACGTCGGGATGGTCCCTGCGCGCCCTGCGGCGCCCTACGGCACCACCGTCACCGGCCACCGCCCCGCCTTCACCAGACGGACCGCCACCGAGCCGACGAGGCGGTGGCCCGCCTGCTCCGACGCCCCGACGACGACCGCGTCCGCCTTGAGCTCGTCGGCCGTCTCGACCAGCCCGGTGTAGGGGTCGCCGCGGAAGGTGTGGAACTGCCAGCGGACCTCATGGATGCCGCGCAGGCGTTCGGTGGTGTCGCGGATCTCGGCCAGCAGCTCCTCGGCGACCTGCTCGGTCGTCTCGGCCACCGGAGCGCCCAGGGCGGCCCCGCCCACGAGGAGCGGCTGGACGTAGACGACGGCCAGCAGGGCGTTCTGCCGGCGGGCGAGGCCCGCGGCGTAGGCGGCCGCGCGCCAGGACGTGCCGGAGCCGTCGACACCGACGACGATGACCTTGGGGCCGTCCGTGCCGCGCTCGAAACCGGCCGGCAGCGGGGCGTGCCGCCCCTCGTTCGAGCCCTCGCTCACGTTTTCGCTCACACGGGCAGGCTAGTACCGCGACGCGCGGGCGCGCTCAGGGCACCGGCCAGATACGGATGGTGCCGCGGTCGCCGGATCCCGCGCCCCGGCCCAGCCCCACCGCGACGGCCTTGCCGTCCGGGCTGAACGCCAGCGCCGTGACGTCGCTGTGGGTGTCGAAGGTGGTGGTGACGTTCCCCGAGGTCGTGTCCCACAGAGTGACCTTGCCGCCCATGTCGCCGCCGGCCAGGATCCGGCCGCCCGGGTGGAAGGCGAGCGCCTGGACGAGATCGTCGGTCTTGAGCGTGGTGACCTCCTGGCGGGAGGCGGTGTTCCACAGCAGGACGGTGGCCCTGCTCGATACGGCCAGGAGCTGGCCGTCCGGGCTGAACACCGCCCCGCTCCCGCCCTCGGACCCGCCGACGGTGAGCAGCGTCCGGTCTTCGGGCATCTGCCGCAGCTGGACGGGGCTTCCGGTCGCCAGCACCTTGCCGTCGGGACCGAAGGCCGCCGGCCCGTTCTTCACGTCGTCGTGGAGGGCGAGCCTGCGGCCCGAGGGCACGTCCCACAGGAACAGGCCCTGCGGGGTGCTCGCGGCCAGGGTCCTGCCGTCCGGGCTCACGTCCAGGGAGGAGACGAAGCCCTCCTGGAGCCGGTAGTTCGTGACGCCGGTGAAGGTACCGGTGGTACGGCCGGAGGCCACGTCCCACGCGAGGATCCGGTTCTCGTCCGCCCGGAAGAGGGTCTTGCGGTCCCGGGTGAACACATGAGGCTGCACGTACTTGGGGCCGCCGATCCGCGCGGTCGTGTTGCTCTCGGCGGCCAGGTCCCAGCGCCAGATGGTGCCGTCCCCGGTGGCGACGAGCAGCGTCCTGCCGTCGGGCCCGTAGGTGAGCCCGTACACGCTGGAGCGGTCTCCGAGGGTCACGCCGTCCGGCCCGGGGGTCAACGGGCTGCCCGAGTCGTCGAGCAGGACGACGGGGACGGCGACGGCGGCGGCGGTCGTGACGACGGAGAGCCCGCCGATGAGCAGCGCGCGCCGGGACACCTTGCGGCCACCGGCCGGTTCGGGGACCGGGTCGGCCGGCGTCACCGGGCCGCCCGGGGCCTCGGGCCGCGCCGGGCCCGGACGTGTGGCGGCGTGCGGATCCACGGAGGGGGCGTCCGGACGCGGGGGTGCCGCCGGGGTGGCTCCCGCGCCCGGATCCACCATCGTCGCCGGCCGGGGCCGCTCCGCCGGAGGCAGCGGCGTCGTGCGTTCCCCCGGCGTCAGGACCACCGTCCGCTCCGGCTGGGCCGCGGGCGTCGGCGGCCCGGCCGTCCCGCCGTCCGCCGCCCCCGCGAACCGTTCGGGCAGACCGGCGACCGGCGGGCGCTGCGCCGGGTCCTTGGCCAGGCACGTGGTCAGCAGGCGGCGCAGTTCGCCGTCGAGGCCGTCGAGCGCGGGCGGGTCGTCCAGGATCCGCTGGACGACCGCCAGCAGCGTGGGCGCGTCGAACGGGCTGTGGCCCGTGGCCGCGAAACCGAGCACCGAGCCGAGCGCGAAGACATCGCTGGCCGGGCCCGCCCGGTCGGCGCGGATCTGCTCGGGCGACATGTACGCGTACGTACCGATGACCGCGCCGGTGGCGGTCAGGGAACTGGCGTCCACGGCACGGGCGATGCCGAAGTCGATGATGCGCGGACCGTCGTCCGCGAGGATGACGTTGCCGGGCTTGAGGTCGCGGTGGACCAGACCGCAGCGGTGGATGGCCGCCAGCCCCTCCGCGAGCCCCGCGCCGAGCCGAAGGACCGCCTCCGGTGCGAGCGGTCCGCGCTCCCGCACGACCTCGTGCAGCGTCGGCCCCGGTATGAACGCGGTGACCAGCCACGGCGACGCCGCGTCCGGGTCCGCGTCCACGACCTGGGCCGTGTGGAAGCCGCCGACCTGCCGTGCCGCGTCGACCTCGCGCTGGAAGCGGGCCCGGAACTGCGGGGTGTCCGCCAGCTCCGGCCGGATGAGCTTCACCGCCACCTTGCGGCCGCCGGGCGACGTACCGGCGTAGACCTGCCCCATGCCGCCCGCGCCCAGCCGGCCGTCCAGCCGGTAGGGGCCGACCCATCGGGGGTCGTCGGGCAACAACGCGTCCATGATTACCGTCCGTTGGAAAAGGTGAAGAAGGGGCGACTACGGGTCAGGGGAGCTTCCAGAGCTGGATCGACGCGGCCTTCTCGTCGCTCGCGCCGACCTGGTTGACGGCGGCCGCCAGCAGCTTGCCGTCCGGGCTGAACGCCAGCTTCGAGATCGAGGTGTCGCGCCGCGACTCGGGCATGGTGGCCTTCAGCGTGGTGGTCACCTGCCGGGTGGCCACGTCCCAGAGGCTGACGGTCTTCCCGGTGCCGTCCTGGACGTTGGGCTCGCGGACACCGCCCGCGCCCGCGATCACCGCCTTGTCCGGGCGGTACACCGCCGATTCGAGGTACGGATGGGCGTCCGTGAGCGTCGCGACGGGGTTCCCGGTGGCGGCGTCCCACAGGTGGACGCCGGACCCGCCGGCCGCGACGGTCCTGCCGTCGGGGCTGAAGGTCACGGAGGAGAAGGTCTTGCCGTCGGTGACGGTGAAGGCCTTGATGCCGCTGCCCGTGCCGGCGTCCCACAGCTGGACCGCGCTGTTCACCCTGGTGTCGGCGGCCACGCTGACCACGGACTTGCCGTCGGGGCTGAACGCGACGCCGCGCATGCTGCCGGTGTGCCCGGTGAACGTGACGGTGCGACGGCCGGTGGACGGGTCCATCAGCTCGACCCTGCTGCCCACGCCCACGGCGAGCGTCGTGCCGTCGGGGGAGAGCGCCAGACAGCCGACGCTGTCGAACTGGGCGTCGTACGAGGCGATGTCCCGCGGCATGCCGCTGCGCACGTCCCAGCCCTTGAGCGTCTTGTCGAAGCCCCCGGAGAACAGCGTCTGCCCGTCCCGGCTGAAGGCCAGGGACATGACCCACCCGGTGTGCCCCTGCCCCTTGAACGTGGTGATCGCGTCGCGGGTGGCGACGTCCCACAGCCGCACGCTGCCGTTGAAGTCGCCGCTGGCCAGGGTCCTGCCGTTCGGGCTGAAGGCGAGGCACTCCACCTGACTGGTGTGACCGGTGAGGCGTGCGACGGGCTGGGTGGGGTCCTTGCTCTCACCGGACCCGTTCCCCGGCCCGCCCCCCGGCCCGTCGCCGGACGACGCCCAGGACTCCGGCCGCAGGAAGAAGTACGCGGGGACGGCGACCGCCGCCGTGGCCGCGGCCACCCCGCCGAACAGGACGGAGCGCCGGGTGGGGGACTTGGCGGGCTTCGCGGGTACGACAGGAGCGGTGGCCGGTGCCGTGCCGGGGCCCGTGACCGACAGCCGCCGGAGCACGTCCTCGGTGGACGGGCGGTCGGCCGGGGCCTTCGCCAGGCAGGCGGCCACCAGCTCGTCCAGCTCGCCCGGCAGACCGTCCAGCACGGGATCGCCACTGGTGACCCGGTGGACGATGGCGGGCACGGACGTCGCGTCGAAGGGGCTGCGCCCGGTGGCGGCGAAGGCGAGGACCGAGCCGAGCGCGAAGACGTCGCTGGCGGGGGAGACGGCCTCGGCGCGTATCTGTTCCGGCGACATGTAGGCGTACGTGCCGATGACCGAGCCCGTGCGGGTCATCGTGTCGCCCGGGGTGTGGGCCACGCCGAAGTCGATGATGCGGGGGCCGTCCTCGGCCATGATGACGTTGCCGGGCTTGAGGTCGCGGTGGACGAGGCCGCAGCGGTGGATGGCGGCGAGCCCCTCGGCGAGCCCGGCGCCGAGGCGGAGCACGGCGTCGGGGGCCAGCGGGCCGCGTTCGGTGACGGTCCGTTGCAGGGTGGGGCCGGGGATGAACGCGGTGACGAGCCAGGGGGACGCGGCGTCGGGGTCGGCGTCGACGACCTGGGCCGTGTGGAAGCCGCCCACCTGCCGCGCGGCGTCGACCTCGCGCTTGAAGCGGTCCCGGAACTGCGGGGTGTTCGCCAGCTCCGGCAGGATCAGCTTCACCGCGACCTTCCGGCCCGCCTGCGACGTGCCGAGGAAGACCTGCCCCATGCCGCCCGCGCCCAGCCGGCCCTCCAGCCGGTACGGGCCGATGCGCCGGGGATCTCCGGAGCGCAGAGGCTCGACCATGCGCTACTCGAATCTGCCGGGGAACACGGGCGCTGTCACGCACGGCATTGAACCATGCCCCGGCGCGCCGGTGCGATGAGATGGTGATCTCACCGGCACCGGCCGATTCAAGTCCTTCCCGTCACACCGGTACCGCCAGTGACAGGGCAAAACGTCCCGCCCGGTCCGTCCACCAGTGGGTGAGCTCCAGACCGGCCGCCGCCAGCTCCCTCCGCACACCCTCCTGACGGAACTTCGCCGACACCTCCGTCCGCAGCTCCTCGCCCGGCTCGAAGGTGACCGCCAGGTCCAGTGCCTGGATCTTCGCCACCACCGGGCCACGGGCGCGCAGCCGCATCTCGATCCACTCCCGGCGCGCGTCCCACAGCGCCACGTGGTCGAAGTCGCCGGGGTCGAAGTCGGCTTCGAGCTCACGGTTGATGACGGCGAGGACGTTCTTGTTGAACGCGGCGGTCACCCCGCGCGCGTCGTCGTAGGCGGGCAGCAGCACGCTCTCGTCCTTGACCAGGTCGGTGCCCAGCAGCAGCGCGTCGCCCTCGGCGAGCCCCGCCCGGATGCCCGCGAGGAAGACCGCCCGCTCGGGCGGCAGCAGATTGCCGATGGTGCCGCCGAGGAACGCGACCAGCCGCGGACCCGGAGCCTCCGGCAGCGTGAGCCCGTACTGGAAGTCGGCGACCAGCGCGTGCACCGTCAGCGACGGATGCTCCGCCAGCAGCGTCTCCGCCGCCCCGGTCAGGGCGGACTCGCTGACGTCGACGGGGACGTACACCTCCAGCGACGACAGCTCGTCGAGGAGGTGCCGGGTCTTGTCGGAGGAGCCCGAGCCGAGCTCGACGAGCGTACGGGCCCCGGTCGCGGCGGCGATCTCCCCGGAGCGGGCGATGAGGATCTCGCGCTCGGCACGGGTCGGGTAGTACTCCGGCAGCAGGGTGATCTCGTCGAACAGCTCACTGCCCCGGGCGTCGTAGAACCACTTCGGCGGGAGCTCCTTGGGCGAGCGGGTCAGGCCCTCGGAGACGTCCGCGCGCAGCGCGGCGGCCGTCGCGTCGAGGGGGAGGGTGCGGGTGAGGACGAACGGGCTCACTGAACGGGCTCCTTGCGCGGGGAATCCGGGAAGCGTGCGGTGCTCGACGGGGGCGGGGTGAGGGAGGAGACGGACACGCCGGTGCGGTCGGCGGTCAGCAGGGACCGGTCGGGGACCTCGGTCCAGCCGGGGGCGTCGTCGTACGGCTCGGAGGCCACGACCACGCGCTCCCCGGGCCCGGCGTGATACCAGAGCGAGTCGCCCCACGCCGTGGCGGCTATCGACGCGCCGTCCGTGAGCAGCAGATTGAGCCGTGACCCGGGAGCTGCCCGCGCCAGGTCCATGACGGCCCCGGCCAGCGCCCGGCCCAGCGGTTCGCCGCCCAGCAGCCGGTGCTCCACCAGCGCCCAGACGAACGCCGAGTCGCAGCGGGCGGCGAGCCGCAGCAGCGCGCCCGGCGGCAGCAGGGGGACCAGCGCCTCCGCCGTCTCCGGCCAGCCGGTGACGGCCCCGTTGTGGCTGAACAGCCAGGGGCCGCCCGCGAAGGGCGCCGCGGCGGCCTCCCCGTCGCCGCCCGGACGCGTCGCGTCGCGCACGGCGGCGAGCAGCGCCCGGGTGCGTACCACCCGGGCGATGTCGGCGAACGACTCGTCGCCCCAGACGGGCCCGGCCCGCCGGTAGCGCGCGGGCAGCGGGTCGCCCGGCGCGTACCAGCCCACGCCGAAGCCGTCCGCGTTGACGGTGCCGTGCCGCTGCCGGCGCGGCGCCCACGACTGGCGGACGAGCGAGTACGGCGGATCGGCCAGGCTTTCGGCGAGCGGGGCGTCGGGGCCCAGGACCGCGATGTGGCGGCACATCAGGCGGGTTCCGCGTCGCGTGCCGTACGGAAGCCGGAGAAGATCTGCCGGCGGACGGGCAGGTCCCAGTTGCGGAACGTCCCCCGGCAGGCCACCGGGTCGACGGCGAAGGAGCCGCCGCGCAGCACCTTGTACCCGTCGCCGAAGAACACCTCGGAGTACTCCCGGTAGGGGAACGCCCGGAACCCCGGATAGGGCAGGAAGTCGCTCGCCGTCCACTCCCAGACGTCCCCGATCAGCTGCCGCACCCCCAGCGGGGACGCGCCCCGCGCGTAGGCGCCCACGGGCGCCGGACGCAGATGGCGCTGGCCGAGGTTGGCGTGCTCGGGGGTGGGATCGTCATCGCCCCACGGATAGCGCCGGGAGCGCCCCGAGGCCGGGTCGTGGCGGGCGGCCTTCTCCCACTCGGCCTCCGTGGGCAGCCGCCGTCCCGCCCACGCCGCGTAGGCGGCGGCCTCGTACCAGCCCACGTGGAGCACCGGCTCGCCGGGCGGCACGGGCTCGGTCACCCCGAACCGCCGCCGTACCCACGAGCCGCCCTCGCGCCGCCAGAACAGCGGGGCGGACAGGGAATGGCGGCGCACCTGCTCCCAGCCCTCCGGACGCCACCAGCGCGGGTCCGTGTAACCGCCGTCCTCGATGAAGCGCAGATACGCGTCGTTGCTCACCGGCAGCGTGTCGATGAAGAACGGCGCCACCAGCCGGGGATGGGCCGGGCGCTCGTTGTCCAGCGCCCAGGGCTCCGTGGACGTGCCCATCGTGAACGGGCCGCCCTCCACCAGCACTTCCGCCGGCAGCAGGGCCGCGTCCGGCGCGGCCAGCGGCGGCTCGGGCGCCGTCAGCGCCGCCGGGCCGGACCGCAGCTGGTGGGTGATAAGCATCGTCTCGTCGTGCTGCTGCTCATGCTGCGCGATCATGCCGAAGGCGAAGCCGTCCGCGAGCAGCGGCCCGCCCTCCATGGGCACCCGCTCCAGCACGTCCAGGACCCTGCCGCGCACATCGGCCGCGTAGGCGTGGGCCTCGCGCGGGGGCAGCAGCGGCAGCGACGGCCGCTCGGCGCGGGGATGCCCGAAGGCGTCGTACACCGGGTCGAGCTCGGGGCGCAGCGCCTCCTGCCCGGCCACGGCGCGCCACAGCCACTGCTCCTCCTGATTGCCGATGTGGGCGAGATCCCACACCAGCGGGGACATCAGCGGGGAGTGCTGGGCGACGAGCTCGCGCTCGTCCACACAGGTCGTCAGGGCGCGGGTGCGCGCGCGAGCGGCGAGCAGGGCGCTCGCGGCGCGCTCCCGCGGGGCGGCCGGGCCGGACCCGGGGGCGGGCCTCACGACCCGCCCCCCTGTCGCGCCCCGACCAGATCCAGCAGATCGTCGGCGGGACACCGGCCCCGCTCGACGTACCGGCCGGTGAACTCCTCGACGGCGTCCCGCACCCGGGGCGGCGCCCCCAGCCGGGGCAGCGCCTCCCGCGCGGCGGCGAAGCAGGCCACCGCCGCCGCGTGGAGCTCGGGATCGGCCATGCCGTGCCGGGCCGCCCGCCGCCACAGCGCGTTCCTCGGCGGAGGCTGCCGGCCCGGGACGTCACCGAGCCCCTTGACCGCCCGGTAGGCGGTCTCCGCCGCCGACGGGTCGTCGAACAGCGCCGCCGTGACCGCCAGCGGCACCATCCAGCCGTCCTCGCCCGGCTGCGCGTCGATCATCCGCAGCTCCAGGTGGCCCCGGGGCCGTATGGGCGGGAACAGCGTGGTCAGGTGGTACGCCACATCGTCGGCCGTGGCCTGCCGGGGATGCCCGGTGCGCGTCCACTGCCGCAGCGGCAGCGCCTGCTGCACGGCCCACGGCTCGTCCTCGGACCGTACGAACATCACCTTCGCGTCCAGCGCGTACGCCGCCCAGGCCGCCCGCGGGTCGTGCCAGTCCGGCGGGGCCAGCGTGCGCCCCGGGTCCATCCGCGCGTAGCAGGCCTGCCGGCTCGACCGCCAGCCGCAGGGGCGACCGTGCAGCAGCGGCGAGTTGGCGAACGCCGCCGACAGCACCGCGCCCAGCAGATGGGCTAGCCGCCAGCGCCGCAGGTACCCCAGCGGCCCCGGCCCCTCGTACCCGGCGTCCACACAGACCTGCACCGACGCCGTGCGGCACATGACATTGCGCCCGGCGCCGTTGATGCGGTCGTAGTAGACCTCCATCGCGTTGTAGCGCGGGGTGCTGCGGACCCTCGGGGGCTCGTACCACGGCTCCTTGCCGTACCCGGCCAGGGCCAGGCCCAGGGCGCGGAGTTCCGCGCGGGCGAGGGAGAGATCGGCCGAGACGTCCGCCACACAGGCGGCGAGGGACTCCGAGGGCTGGGAGCTGAACTCCAGCTGGCCGCCGGGTTCTACGGTGAACAACGACCTCAGCGGCAGTGCGCCCACCCGGTCGGCGGCCTCCGCCAGCCGGTGGGCGGCGACGGGGCGGGTGGGGTCGTGCAGATCATGGACGAGCCATTCCAGTTCGACACCGAGAAGGCGGGGCGGCCCGGTCTTGAACGAGATGCCGCGCACATACGCGTCGGCTTCCGATTCACCGACCGGCCGGGTGAGGCCTTCCCTGTCAGCAAAGCAGTCGGTCACGCTCACTACCTCCCGTCCGTTGCTCAGTACCCCCAAATCGGCGGCACCAGTCGACCGAATCGGCGGCACCGGTCGACGCGCGGGGAACCTAGCCTTGAACCGGTCATTCCGGTGGGTGTGACCGGCGCGCGGGGGCCAGGAGCATCCGGACAATTCTCCTGGCCCCTTGACGGGCCCGCCAGCCGGCGACGTACGGTCCGGCCCGTGAGCGCACACCAGACGCACCCCGGGGCGCCCGTCGGCCCCGCCGCCGTGTTCGACCCGGCGACCTACGCCCACGGCGTCCCCTACGCCCTCTTCCGGGAGCTGCGCGACCACGCCCCCGTCTGCCGGGTGCCCGAGACGGCCGTCGGGCCGTGGCCGGCGGGCCCCGGCTACTGGGCGGTCTTCCGGCACGCCGACGTCAAACGCGTGCTGCGCGACACCGGGACCTTCTCCTCGCACCTGGGCGCCACCCAGATCCGCGACCCGGACACGGAGGCCGACCTCGCCTTCGTCCGGGCCATGATGCTCAACCAGGACCCGCCCGCCCACGTCCGGCTGCGCCGCATCGTCGCCGCCGCCTTCACCCCGCGCGCCACCCGGGAACTGGAGACCGCCATCGAGGCCCGGGCCCGCGCCCTCGTCGAGGACGTCGCGGGCCGGGGCGAGGCCGACTACGTGGAGCTCGCCGCCGACCTGCCGATCTGGACCCTCGCCCACATCCTGGGCGTCCCCGAGGAGGACCGGCGGCTGCTCTACGACTGGTCCAACCGGGTGATCGGCTACCAGGACGCCGACCACGCGGACTCCAGCACCGCCGACCCGACCGCCCTCAGCCCCCTCGGCCGGGCCTCCCTCGCCCACCGGCCCGCCACGCTCCTCAAGCCCGACGGCACCCCGCTGAACCCGCGCTCGCCCGAGGCGCTCACCGACATGTTCGCCTACGCCCACGCGCTCGCCGACGCGCCCCGGCCCGGCAGCGTCATGGCCCGGATGCGCGAGGGCGGGCTCACCGGCGACGAGTTCGAAACGATGTTCTTCCTGCTGGCCGTCGCCGGGAACGAGACGCTCCGCAACGGCATCCCCGGCGGCCTCCACTCCCTCCTCGACCATCCCGGGCAGTACGAGGCGTTACGCCGCCGGCCCGAGCTGACCGACTCCGCCGTCGAGGAGGTGCTGCGCCACTGGCCGCCCGTGCTGGACATCCGCCGCACCGCCGCCCGCGACACCGAGCTCGGCGGGCAGCGTATCCGGCGCGGTGAGAAGGTCGTCGTCTACCACGCCTCCGCCAACCGCGACGAGCGCGTCTTCCCCGACCCCGACCGCTTCGACATCACCCGCACCCCCAACGACCACGTCAGCTTCGGCTTCGGCCCGCACTTCTGCCTGGGCGCCCACCTCGCCCGCGCCCAGATCAGGGCCATGCTGCGGGCGACGCTGGACCGGCTGCCCGGCCTTGAGCGGGCGGGCGAACCGGTCCGGCTGACGTCCAACTTCCAGAACGGCCTCAAGCACCTGCCCGTCAGATGGAGAACAGATCGCTGAACGGGCCCGCCGTGTCGGCCACCTGATGGCCGAAGGGGGAGTTGAAGTCCCAGATGAGGAAGAGGAGGAAGGCGATCAGCGCGCTGTAGAGCCCGGCGAGCAGCAACTCGCGCGGCGACCGCCGGATCTGGAGCGTGAAGATCAGCCCCACCGCCACCAGCGCCCCCACGATCAGCCCGAACCAGACCACGCCCGGCATCGTCGGCCCGGCGTTGGCCGCCCGCGCGTTGCGCGCCGCGTCGGCCGCGCCGATCTGGTCCAGCAGCGGCTGGTACGACTGGCCCTCGTGGTCGTCGCGCGGCTGGTACGAGGTGAGGTCGGCGCGCACCTTGTCGAGCAACTCGGCGCCCTTGTCCGTGAGCTCGCCCGTCCTGAGCATCGACGGCCACTCCTTCTTGACCGCGTAGCTCACATAGGAGTTCACGTCGGCGCGCACCTGCTCACGGCCGGCCGGGGAGTACGCCTGGACCCGCTCGCTCACCTCGTGGAGGGCCTGGGCCTCCGCCCGGGCGGTGTCCTGCGCGCCGTTGCGCGCCTCCCAGACACCGGCGATGGCCAGACCGAGCACGATGGCATAGACCACCCCGACCATCATGGTCATGTACTCGATGACGTCGGGGGTCTCGTGCGGGTTGTCGTCCATGCCGATCCGGCGCTGCCGGAGGACGGTGATCGACAGGACGACCGCGCACGCGGCGGCCATGGCGAGGGCCAGAACCAGCCACTCGGACAAGGGATACCTCCAAGAGGGGGTCGGCGGATCGGAACCGGGTGATCAGCCACCGCCCCCGGCGCCGCCACCGCTGCCGCGCGGACGCAGCAGGGCGGCGGCGAGCACGGCGGGAGCGGTGATCACCAGCATGAGCGTGACGAGCGAAGCGCCGTTCTTCGCCGGCTTGGTGACGGCCTGGTGGTACGGCCGCGTGATGCGCGGCGTGGGCACGGG
>NZ_JAILXP010000164.1 GCF_020740895.1 Streptomyces sp. UNOB3_S3
GCCCTCGGTTCCCCCACCGCCGTCCGTGAGGCCCGTACCCCCTCGCTGCGGTCCGCCCGGACCCCGCTCAGCCCCGAACTCCCGCTGCCCGTCCACCTCCTGGAGCGGTCCGGGACGATCGGCGGGACGCCGCGCACCCGGCTGACCGGCTGGCGGTTCCAGATCAAGGAGGGGGAACGGGCAGTGGCGGCCGGCGAGACCGTGCTCACGGCCGACGGCTGGGCGTTCTCCCACTTCTGCGAGGGCCCGTACGTGGCCTCCACCGAGCTGGCCCTGCGGCAGGCCGAGGCCCTGACCACCCCGTACCAGCCACGGCTGCTGTCGGTGCCCGAGCTCTACATGCTCACCCTCTGGCTCCACGCGGACATCACGGCCGACGCCGCCTCCGAGCTGTTCGCCCCGGGCGACCTGCTCGTCCCCCTCGCCCCGGCGCCGCCCGGCATCGCGGCCCACCGCCCGCACCGGGCCGCCGATCTGCTGCCCGCGCTGACGCCCCGGCTGGCGCCCCCGCACCGGCTGCGGGCGACCGCCTGACCGGGCCCGGAGCCGGTCCGGCCGGATCCCCGGAGCCACCGCGCCCCGCGCCTCCCCGCACCAGGGGAGGCGCGGGGCGCACCGCTGTCCCCACCCCTCACTCTTCCGGGCTAGTCCGTTGCGGCTACCACGAACCCCCCGAAGGGACCGGCCAGTTGGGAGCAACCGCCCGCCCGGGTGACGCGTCATCCTCCTGTGAGGAGCGTCCCCGGGAAATCCCTGCGGAATAAGACCCGGAGGGCAAGACTGGGACCGACCGACGATGACAACGGGGGGCGGCATGAACGACGCGTCGAGCCGCAGGACAGCCACCACATCAGAGCGAAAGATCACTTCCATGTGCCCGCACCAGCCCACGTGCCCGTCAGCCGACTCCGCCGACCGGGAGGCCGCCCATCTCGTGGCCGCCTACCCGGAGCAGGGATGGAGTCTTCTGTGCAATGGCGTCCTCTGCTTCGAGGACACCGGTGAGCTGCTGCCGGACGGACAGATCATCGCCCCGCACCGGGCGCTGGGCACCGACCAGGTGGTGACCGCCGCCTGACGCGGCGGCACCGCCCGCGCCCGGTACGACGGCCGACGGCCCGCCGAGGCGGCGTACGACACAGAAGGGGCCGGCCCGGCGCCGAAGCGCCGGACCGGCCCTGATCCGTGTCCTGAAGGCTGAAGGCCCGTCAGCCCTCGTACTCCTCCAGCGGCGGGCAGGAGCAGACCAGGTTGCGGTCACCGTAGGCGCCGTCCACGCGGCGCACCGGCGGCCAGTACTTGTCGGCCTTCGCGCCCCCGCCCGGGAAGGCGGCCTCCTCGCGGGTGTACGGGTGCTCCCAGGCGCCCGTCACCGAGGCGGCGGTGTGCGGGGCGTTGCGCAGCGGGTTGTCCTCGGCGGGCCACTCCCCCGAGCCGACCTTCTCGATCTCGGCGCGGATGGCGATCATCGCCTCGCAGAACCGGTCCAGCTCGGCGAGGTCCTCGCTCTCCGTCGGCTCGATCATCAGCGTCCCGGCGACCGGGAACGACATGGTCGGCGCGTGGAAGCCGTAGTCGATCAGGCGCTTGGCGACGTCGTCGACGCTCACGCCGGTGGCCTTGGTCAGCGGCCGGAGGTCCACGATGCACTCGTGCGCGACCAGGCCGTTCGGGCCGGTGTAGAGCACGGGGTAGTGGGGCTCCAGGCGCTTGGCGATGTAGTTGGCGCCGAGCACCGCGACCTGTGTGGCGCGCTTGAGGCCCGCGCCGCCCATCAGCCGGACGTACGACCAGGAGATCGGCAGGATGCCCGCGGAGCCCCAGGGCGCGGCCGAGATCGGGCCGACGCCCGTGGCCGGGCCCGCGGTGGGCTGGAGCGGGTGGTTGGGCAGGTACGGGGCGAGGTGGGCGCGGACGGCGACCGGGCCGACGCCGGGGCCGCCGCCGCCGTGCGGGATGCAGAAGGTCTTATGGAGGTTCAGGTGCGAGACGTCGCCGCCGAACCGGCCCGGCTTGGCCAGGCCCACCAGGGCGTTGAGGTTGGCGCCGTCGACGTACACCTGGCCGCCCGCGTCGTGCACGGCCGCGCAGATGTCGGCGACGTGCTCCTCGAAGACGCCGTGGGTGGAGGGGTAGGTGATCATCAGCACGGCGAGCTCTTCGCGGTACTGCTCGATCTTGGCGCGCAGGTCCTCGACGTCGACCTCGCCGTCGTCGGCGGTCCTGACGACGACGACCTTCATGCCGGCCATCACGGCGCTGGCGGCGTTGGTGCCGTGCGCGGAGGACGGGATGAGGCACACCGTGCGGCGTTCGTCGCCGTTGGCGCGGTGGTAGGCGCGGACGGCCAGCAGGCCCGCGAGCTCGCCCTGGGAGCCGGCGTTGGGCTGGAGGGAGACCTTGTCGTAGCCGGTGACCTCGGCGAGCCGCTCCTCGAGCTCGGTGATGAGGGTGATGTAGCCCTCGGCCTGCCCGACCGGCGCGAAGGGGTGCAGCTGGCCGAACTCCGGCCAAGTGACCGGCTCCATCTCGGTGGTGGCGTTGAGCTTCATGGTGCACGAGCCGAGCGGGATCATGCCCCGGTCCAGGGCGTAGTCGCGGTCGGCGAGGCGGCGCAGGTAGCGCAGCATCGCGGTCTCGGAGCGGTGCTGGTGGAAGACCGGGTGGGTGAGGTACTCGTCGTCGCGCAGCAGGCCCTCGGGGAGCGCGTCGAAGGTCGTCGGGTCGAGCGCCTCGACGTCGGCCGCCACGCCGAACGCGGCCCAGACGGCGGCCAGGTGGGCGCGGGTGGTGGTCTCGTCGCAGGAGACGCCGACGTGGTCGGCGTCGGTGAGGCGGAGGTTGACGCCGCGCTCGCGGGCGGCCTCGACGACCTCGGCGGCCCGGCCGGGCACCCGCACGGTGACGGTGTCGAAGTAGGCGTCGTGGACGACCTCGGCGCCCCCGGCGCGCAGGCCCTCGGCGAGGATCGCGGCGTAGCGGTGGGTGCGCCGGGCGATCGCGGCGAGCCCCTCGGGGCCGTGGTAGACCGCGTACATGCCGGCCATGACGGCGAGGAGCACCTGGGCGGTGCAGATGTTGCTGGTGGCCTTCTCGCGGCGGATGTGCTGCTCGCGGGTCTGGAGGGCCAGGCGGTAGGCCTTGTCGCCGTCGGCGTCGACGGAGACGCCGACGAGGCGGCCGGGCAGGCTGCGGGCGAACTTCTCGCGGACGGCCATGAATCCGGCGTGCGGTCCGCCGAAGCCCATGGGGACGCCGAAGCGCTGGCTGGTGCCCACCGCGATGTCCGCGCCGAGCTCGCCGGGCGGGGTGAGCAGGGTGAGGGCGAGGAGGTCGGCGGCGACGGTGACGACCGCGCCGAGCTCGTGGGCCCGCTCGATCAGCGGGCGGAGGTCGCGCACGGCGCCGGAGGCACCGGGGTACTGGAGCAGGACGCCGAAGACGCCGCGCTCGGCGATCTCCTCGGGGATGCCCGCGGACAGGTCGGCGACGACGACCTCGACGCCGGTGGGCTCGGCGCGCGTCTCGATGACGGCGACGGTCTGCGGCAGGGTGTCGGCGTCGATGAGGAAGACGCCGTCCTTGACCTTGCCGACCCGGCGGGAGAGGGCCATGGCCTCGGCGGCGGCGGTGCCCTCGTCGAGGAGGGAGGCGCCGGAGGTGGGCAGTCCGGTCAGGTCGGCGACGACCGTCTGGAAGTTGAGCAGGGCCTCCAGGCGGCCCTGGGAGATCTCCGGCTGGTACGGCGTGTAGGCCGTGTACCAGGCGGGGTTCTCCATGACGTTGCGGAGGATCACCGGGGGCGTGAACGTGCCGTGGTAGCCCAGGCCGATCATGGGGGTGAGCACGGTGTTGCGGTCGGCGAGGGAGCGGAGCTCGGCGAGGACCTCGGCCTCGGTGCGGGCCTCGGGCAGACCGAGCGCCCCGGCGCTCTTGATCGCGTCCGGCACGGCGGCGGCGGTGAGCTCGTCGAGCGAGCCGAAGCCGACCTGGGCGAGCATCTTGGCCTGGGCGGCGGCGTCGGGACCTATGTGGCGCGCCTCGAAGGGCGTGCCGCGCTCCAGGTCGGTGAGGGCGATGCGGTGGACGGTCATCTGCGGAGGCCTCCTGGTCATACGACCTGCGAGGGGTACCACGGCGCGGGTACCCGGACGGCCTCCCCCTCTGTCATCTCAACCTGAGAGCTTCACCGGGCCGCGGCGCACGATCCGGCTTTCACCGTCGGTGAGGAGGGGCTTCGGCGGCTGCTGCCTGACCTGGGCCCGCCCTGCTTTCCAGAGTGACCTCGTCCATGCGGTACGGGTGCCTGAGAGATTCCGGGGAGGATTTGCTCCTTCGGCGCCTTCTCCGAACGCCTTGTGGGGTTCGGGAAGAGCTCTCCCGCACGGGGTCTGCGGCCACTGGCCAGCCTACCAGCGGGGGTTTCCGGGTGGATCTCCCGAGTGGCCGGTTTCACGTCCGTGGTTTTTCGTGGTGACGAGGACCGTCATGGGCGGGGAGCAGCGGAGGAGCCGTGCAGACCGACATCGACCCCCGGACCCTCATCGGGCGCAAAGCCTTCGACCGGGACGGCGTGAAGATCGGCACCGTGGACGAGGTGTATCTGGACGACGCCACCGGGGAGCCGGAGTGGGCGGCCGTGCGCACCGGCCTCTTCGGCCGGGACGCCTTCGTACCGCTGAAACCGAGCCGGGTGGAGGACGACGGGCTGCGCGTCCCCTACGAGCGCGCGCTGATCAAGGAGGCCCCGGGGTTCGGGGTGGGCCGCCATCTCTCCCCGGCGCAGGAGCTGCGGCTCTACCGGCACTACGGGCTGGAGCTGCCCCCGCCGGAGCCGCCCCCGGCTCCCGACGGCACGGCCGCCGGGGAGCCCTCGTCCGGGGACCCGGAGGGCGCGGGCGGCACGGGCGGCTGATCGTCGGCGGCGCGCACCAGCGGCAGCGGTTCGGCGGGGTGGAGCGCCGGGTCGTCGACGCGGAAGGTCCGCACCCGGCCGGGCGCCGACCAGGGCTCCTCGAAGCGGACGGTGACGCGCCCCACGCCGCTGCCCTGCACCCAGCCCGGCCCGTGCTCGTCGTGCCGGACGTCGTGCCCCGGGAGCCATCGCGGCGGCCCCTCGGGGGCCTTCCGGGGCTCCTGGTGCGTCTCGGGCTCATGGGGTGCCGCATCGGGCGCTCCGGCCGTCCCAGCCATCCCGGTAGCCGCGGCAGCCGCGGCGGCCTCGGCGGCCCCGGCCGCGGCCTGGGCGAAGAGATCCTCCTGGGTGTAGTCGGCGAGCCCGGAGACGCCCACGCCCAGCAGCCGCACCCCGGCCGTGGTGTCCACGTGCTCCAGCAGCCGGGCGGCCGCCTCGCGCACCACGGCGGGGTCGTCGGTCGGGCCGCGCAGGGTCTCCGAGCGGGTCAGGGTCGAGAAGTCGTACCGTCGGACCTTGATGACGACCGTCCGCCCCGAGCGCCCGGCGCCGCGCAGCCGGGTCACGCAGCGGTCGGCGAGACGGGCGAGCTCCAGCTGCACCCGGGTCCGGTCGGTCAGGTCCTCGTCGAAGGTGTCCTCCACGGACACGGACTTGGCGTCCCGCTCGGCGACCACGGGACGGTCGTCGTGCCCGGTGGCCAGGGCGTACAGCCCGGCGCCGTGGGCCTTGCCGAGGAGGCGCACCAGCTCGTCCTCGCCGGCCCCGGCCGTCTCCGCCACGGTGGTGATACCGGCGCGCCGCAACGTTTCAGCGGTGGCGGGGCCGACACCCGGGACGGCCCGTACCGACATCGGGCCGAGCACCTCCAGCTCCGTGCCGGGCTCTATGAGCCTGAGGCCGTCCGGCTTGGCCTCCTCCGAGGCGATCTTCGCGAGCATCTTGGAGCCGGCCAGCCCCACCGAGGCCGTGAGCCCCGTGGCCGCCTTGATGTCGCGCCGCAGCCGCTCCGCCACCGCGCGGGCGGCCGCTCCGGTGGGCGGCACTCCGCCCGCCTCCAGGTCGACGAACGCCTCGTCGAGGCTGAGCGGCTCCACCAGCGGCGACAGCTCGCCCAGCAGCCCCATCACCACCTGGCTGATCCCCTGGTACACGGCGAACCGCGGGGTGAGATAGGCGGCGTTGGGGCAGAGCCTGCGGGCCTGGGCCGTCGCCATGGCGGAGTGGACGCCGAAGACCCGCGCCTCGTACGACGCGGTGGCCACCACCCCGCGCGGGCCCAGCCCGCCCACCACCACGGGTTTTCCGCGCAGGCTGGGCTTGGACGCCTGTTCCACCGAAGCGTAGAACGCGTCCATGTCCAGATGGAGAATCGTCGGCGCACCCCTCACAGGACCGATGCTGCCGCATACCACTGACAATCGCGCCGGTGTACGACGAGGCGCCCCGTGCCGGCCGCTCTCGCGGCCCGCGCGGGGCGCCCTGTCACACTGCCGTACGGCGGCCCCGGAGGGCCTCAGCCCGCCCGGTTGCGGCGGCGGGCGAGCTCGTCGGCCGGGTTGTGGCCGACGAGCGTCTCACCGGTGTCCACCCGCTCCCCGTGGAGCTGGGCGAGGGCGCTCTCCACATCGCGCCAGACGACGCCCACGGCGATCCCGAAGACGCCCTGGCCGCCCTGGAGGAGGTCGACGACCTCGTCGGGCGAGGTGCACTCGTAGACCGTGGCACCGTCGCTCATCAGCGTCATCTGCGCCAGGTCCTCCATGCCGCGCGTGCGCAGGTGCTGCACGGCGGTGCGGATGTTCTGGAGCGAGACCCCGGTGTCCAGGAGCCGCTTCACGATCTTCAGGACGACGACGTCCCGGAAGCTGTAGAGCCGCTGGCTGCCCGACCCGTACGCGGGCCGCACGCTGGGCTCCACGAGCCCGGTGCGCGCCCAGTAGTCGAGCTGCCGGTAGGTGATGCCCGCGGCCGCGCACGCCGTCGGTCCCCGGTACCCGATGCCGTCGGAGCTCCGGGAGGGTGCCGCGCCCCCGGGCTCGCTTCCCCGGGGAGTGGTCACCGCCGCCGTCGCGGAATAGCGGGGCACTGGTTCGACCGTTCCCCCATGCAGCGGATACGGACCGCCGACCGCCGTACCGTCGCCCGTGCTTCTCACGCCGACCTCCGTCCTTGACCTGCCTTCTCGACGGTAGGCAGTCGCTCGGGGTGCGTCAACGATCGCCACACTCGGCACGCCGAGTGATAATCACCCTGAGAGTGGTTTTACGTGTCCGGGTAGCGGGAAAAACTACTCGAATGCGACCCCGGGGCGGTTTCCGCCGGCTCTCCGCCGGCCGCCACGCGCCCTACTGGTTGCTGCTGCCGAAGTCCTCCGGCGAGATCTGGTCGAGGAACTCGCGGAACTTCTCCACCTCGTCCTCCTGCTCGTCCGGGATGGCGATCCCCGCGTCGTCCAGCACCCCGTCACTGCCGTAGATCGGCGTGCCGGTGCGCAGCGCCAGCGCTATGGCGTCGGACGGCCGCGCGCTGACCTCCACCCCGCTCGCGAAGACCAGCTCCGCGTAGAAGACGCCTTCGCGCAGATCCGTGATGCGGACCTCCGCGAGCTGCTGTCCGACCGCTTCCAGCACGTCCTTGAACAGGTCGTGGGTCAGCGGACGGGCAGGCGCCATGCCCTGCTGGGCGAAGGCGATCGCCGTCGCCTCTCCCGGTCCGATCCAAATCGGGAGGTAGCGGTCGCCTCCCACTTCACGCAGGAGCACGATCGGCTGGTTTGAGGGCATTTCCACCCGGACACCCACGACATCGAGCTCGTTCACACAGCAACCCTAGGCCGTGCCCGGCGGGTTTGGGTAGTCGGGCACTCACTGTGACTGGCCACGGGGCTGGAGAGCGGCCCTCACCAGGGCCGCGTGGAGCCGTACGGACAGGGCGGCCAGCTCCCTGGCGGTGGCCTCGGCATGGGCCCTGGTCTGCGGATTGCGGTGCCGGCGCAGGGGGGCGACCACCTGCTCGACCAGGCCCGCCTCCCGCTCGGCGGCGGCCTTCACGGCCCGTAGATGGCGCGGCTCCAGACCGAAGCGGCCCAGGTCGGCGACGAGCTTGGCGATCGTCATGGAATCGGCGTCGAATCCGCCGTCCGGGTGGGCCGTGAGCAGCCCGTAGGACTCCCACTCGGCCAGCTCCTCCTCGGTGGCCCCGGCGCCGGCCAGCAGCTCCGCACGGCCGATACGGGCCGCCACGGGCCCCTCGGGCCCTCCGGGGGCCGCCGTGGGCGCCCCGGGCTCGTCCAGGACGTCCGTGAGGTCGAGGGCGTCCCTCGGCTGCGCTGGGGCGGGCAGCTGGATCCGCTCGCCCCGGGCCAGGGCGTCCAGCTGCTCCCGGATGACCTTGAGCGGGAGATAGTGATCGCGCTGCATCCGCAGCACATGCGCGAGCCGGGCCACGTCCTCCGTGCTGAACTTGCGGTAGCCGGACGGGGTCCGCCGGGGCTCCACCAGGCCCTCCGCCTCCAGGAAACGGATCTTGGAGATGGTGACCTCGGGGAACTCCTCGCGCAGCAGGTTGAGCACCGTTCCGATGCTCACCAGCCGGCCCTCCGCGCCGGCGGCACCGGAGGATCCGGTGCCGCCCGACGGTGTTCGAAGCATGGCCCTTCCCTGGAGGTGCCCCGGACCGCGTCCGGGAGCGGGTCAGATGGCCCGCTGGCTGCCGAAGAAGACCAGCCGGTACTTGCCGATCTGCACCTCGTCGCCGTTGGACAGGACAACCGACTCGATCTGCTCACGGTTGACGTAGGTGCCGTTGAGGCTGCCGACGTCGGTGACGGTGAAGCTGCCGTCGTGGCCCCGGCGGAACTCCACGTGCCGGCGCGAGACGGTGACGTCGTCGAGGAAGATGTCGCTCTGCGGGTGCCGGCCCGCGGTCGTCACCTCGGCGTCCAGCAGGAAACGGCTGCCGGAGTTGGGGCCGCGGCGGACCACCAGCAGGGCCGAGCCCTGCGGCAGCGCCTCGACGGCGGCCTGGGCCTCGGGCGAGAGCGCCGGGATCGCCGTCTGGCCGGTGGTCTCCGAGTCGTACGCCTCGAGACCGGAGATGGAGATGGTCGAGGTCGTCTCCGACGCGCGCTCGGCGACCGCGCCCGGCCGCAGCGGAGCGCCGCAGTTGGAACAGAACCGGCTGGCCTCGGCGTTCCGGTGGCCACACCTCGTACATACCGGCAAGGCAAACCCTCCACCCGCACTTGAGGTCGCTGGTGCCCCGAAACCTATGCGCCCCGCCTGGGCAGGGTCAACAGAGGACGCGCCCGGACCGCCCGGAATGCCGCCTTCGTAGCCCTGGGCGTCGACCTGGTCCCGGAACAGCGGACGGCCTTCCTGGGCGTTCTCGCCGCCCTCCCCGGGACGCGGTGCCCGGTGCCGGGCGGTGCCGCCGTCCTGGCGTGCGCTCTTGCCGAACAACTTCGCAAACAACTTCACGGGCGATTCCCCTTGACCGAAACAGACCCGCCCGTGGGGCAGGACAAAACCTTGCTGCACACACCGTCCGACCTGGACATCTCTACAACGTCCGCAGTCAACAGACAGTTTCCATCACGCACCCTTGACTTGGTGCGCCGACCCCCCGCAACCTCCCGCCATCCCCACGGGCCACGACCGCACGCCCGTCTCACTGCGATGACGACCGAGCGTAGTCAGGCCGCTTCGCCGGGCGCAAGGCGTCCACAATGATCTTCTCAGACCGGGAGACACTCACCGACGCCTGCTCCTTCTCGAGAGTCTGCACCACACCACCAGGGATGTTCAGCGCGGGCTCCAGGTCCTGGGGCTTGCCGATGACCTTGAACTTATAGGGCTGCGAGACCTTTTTTCCATCGATCTCCACCTTTCCCGCGGAGCCGGAGAAGTAGGTGCTCGCGACAACCCGGACATCGTTGATCTGGATCGCCTCCGCACCCGCGGCCCGCAGCTCCTGAATCGTGTCGAGCAGCTTGTCCGCCTCCACGGAGCCCTTGCTGTCGCTCACCGTGAGCTCGATACCGGGCCCCTCGGCCGCAACCGTACCCGCGAGCACCCCGAGCTGCTCCTCCTTCTGCGCGGTCTGTTTCCGGGCCTCGGCCGCCTGGTTGGAGCTGCTCTCCAGCTCGGAGCGCTGGCTCTCCAGCTTGCGCTTCTCGTCCTCGAGCCGCTTGGTGCGGTTGTCCAGTTCGTCCAGGATCCTTACGAGATCCTCCTGCCGGGCGCCGCGCAGGGCGCTGTTGTCGCTCGTCGAACGGACCTGGATGGCCAGACCCAGTCCGAGGACGCACAGCAGCACCGCCACGGTGAGCTGGGCACGCGTCAGCCTTGGGGGCCACAGCCCGCTCATCAGCCGTTGACGCCCCGTCAACGGCACGGCCCCGGGAGCGGCTTCCTTTGGGGGGACAGGGCCTGGTCCGGCCCCCTCCGGGCCCGGCTCCCCGGGCGGGGACGCCCCGGCCCCGGGCTTCTCGGCCCCGGGCTCCTCGGGCTCCGGTTCCGGGCGTTCCCTCTCCGGCCCGGCCGGCGCCTCGGCACGCTCGCCCGGCTCCCCGGCCGGCGGCTCAGGCCGTTCCCGCTGCTCCTTCTTCTCCGGCTCCTCCGGACGTTCCTGACCCTGTCCGGACTTGTCGGGAGTGTCGTCTGCGCTCATCGGTCTCACGCCCGGAAGATGTGCCGCCGGATGGCGGCCGCGTTGGAGAAGATGCGGATGCCCAGGACCACCACCACACCGGTGGACAGCTGCGCGCCGACGCCGAGCTTGTCGCCCAGGAAGACGATGAGCGCGGCCACGACCACATTGGACAGGAACGAGACGACGAACACCTTGTCGTCGAAGATCCCGTCCAGCATCGCCCGGAGGCCGCCGAAGACCGCGTCGAGCGCCGCTACGACGGCGATGGGAAGGTAGGGCTCGACCGCCGTCGGCACCACGGGACGGACGACCAGCCCGACCACGACTCCCACGATGAGGCCCAATACGGCGATCACGATGTGCCCTTCCCTGGTGTTGCGGTACGTACGATCAGACTCGGCGCGGCCGGCAGCCGGACGTCGCCCTGGGTGGAAATGCTCGCGCGGACCCCGTAGTTCTGCTGGAGCACATGCAGATACTGGCCGTCGACGCTGTCCTGGAAAGCGGTGCTGAACCGCTGCCCGTCCCCGATCGCCAGCACCGTGTACGGCGGCACCAGCGGTCTGTTGTCGACCAGTATGGCGTCACCCGCGGCCCTGATCGCTGACAGCGCCGTCAGCCGCTGACCGTTGATCGCGATCGCCTCGGCGCCGGACTGCCACAGACCGTTGACGACACGCTGCATGTCCCGGTCGCGCACCCGCCCGGTGTCGGAGAAGCCACTGCTCTCCCGAGGCCCGCCCCCACCGGTCTTCGCCTGCTTGGCGTCGTCGATCACCACCTTGACCCCGGGCCCGTGCACCGGCGTCGCACCGGCGAGCAGCGAGACCAACTCGGCCTTGTCCCCACCGTGTTTCCGCAGCGCGTCACGCTGCTTGGTGCCGACCGAGCCCCGCAGGGAGTCGACGTTCTTCTGGAGGCTGTCCGCGGCGGAGGTCTCCGCCTCGATCCGCTGGATGAGCTGCTCGCGCTCCTTCGCCAGCGTCGGTGCCGATATCCGCGCCTGCGCCGCCCCCAGCGTCACCACCACGGCCGACAGCATCAGGGCGGCGGCCAGCCCCAACTTGGCCCGCAGGGTGCTCGGCAGCCCCTTGCCGCCCTCGGCCCGCCGGGCCGCCGCCTCCGCGTACCCCTCGTCGAGGCTGTGATCCATCACATTGGTCAGCAGCGACATCGACGCGTCGGGACGCGACGGCGGCGACGAGGTGCTCCGAACGGGGGGCTGCTGCGACATGCCGCACATCGTCGCACGTCGGGGGCGTCGTCTCCCAATGGCCCCACCGGCGTGCCGGATCCGGTACGGAATCACGACACCCCGGAAACACCGGGGGAACATCCCCCCGCCCGGGGCGGACGACGCCCCGGGCGGCGTCAGCGCCCGGCGCCGTCCACGACCGCCGACCACTCGTCCAGCAGCGCCTGCGCGGAGGCGTCGTCAGGCCCCTCCGCCCACAGGTGCGTCACCGCCTCCGCCGGGTCGGGCAGCACCATCACCCAGCGCCCGTCGGCCTCGACCACCCGCACCCCGTCCGTCGTGTCCACCGAACGCTCCCCGGCGGCCTCCACCACATGCCGCATCACCAGGCCCTTGACGGCCCACGGCGTGGCCAGGTCCCGGCGCAGGACATGCGCCCTGGGAATCCGTGCGTCTATCTGGCTGAGCGTGAGCTGGGTACGGGCCACCAGTCCGATCAACCGGACGAAAGCGGCCGTACCGTCGAAGACACTGCTGGACTCCGGGATGATGAAGCCGCCGCGCCCGTCCCCACCGAAGATCGTCGACTCCTGCCGGCCCACCCTCGTCAGATCGTCCGGCGACGTCGTCGTCCACTCCACCTGCGTCCCGTGGTACGCGGCCACCTGCTCGGCGATCCGGGTCGTGGTCACCGGCAGCGCCACCCGCCCGCTGCGCCGCTCGGCCGCCACCAGGTCGAGCAGGACCAGCAGCGCACGGTCGTCCTCCACGATGCGCCCGCGCTCGTCCACCAGCGAGATCCGCTCGCCCACCGGGTCGAACCGCACCCCGAACGCGGCCCGCGCCGACGCCACGATCTCCCCCAGCCGCACCAGCCCGGAACGGCGGGTGTCGGCGGTCTCGGTGGGACGGGCCTCGTCCAGCCCGGGGTTGATGGTGAGCGCGTCCACCCCCAGCCGGCCGAGCAGGCTGGGCAGAACGAGCCCCGCGCTGCCGTTCGAGGCGTCCACGACCACCTTCAGCCCCGCCTCCGCGACACCGGTGGTGTCCACGGACCGCAGCAGCGAACCCGTGTAGGAGTCATAGACGCTGGAGGGGAAGGACAGATCGCCGATCTCCCCGGGGAACGCACGCCGGTACTCCTGGCGGGCGTAGACCCGGTCGAGCTTGCGCTGCCCCGCCTGGGAGAGGTCGGCACCGCGCTCGTCCAGGAACATGATGTCCACCGAGTCCGGCACCCCGGGCGACGTACGGATCATGATGCCGCCGGCACTGCCCCGCGCGGTCTGCTGCCGGGCCACCGGCAGGGGGACGTTCTCCAGATCACGGACGTCGATGGCGCTGGCCTGGAGGGCCGAGATCACCGCACGCTTGAGGGCCCGCGCACCACGGGAGTGGTCACGCGCCGTGGTGACGGTGGCCCCCTTCTTCAGCGTCGTCGCATACGCGCCGGCTAGCCGGACCGCCAGCTCGGGCGTGATCTCCACATTGAGGATCCCGGACACACCGCGGGCGCCGAAGAGATGGGCCTGTCCCCGGGACTCCCAGATGACCGAGGTGTTGACGAACGCGCCGGCCTCGATGGTCTTGAAGGGATAGACCCGGACATTGCCCTGGATAATCGATTCCTCACCGACGAGGCACTCATCGCCGATGACGGCACCGTCCTCGATCCGGGCCGCCCGCATGATGTCGGTGTTCTTGCCGATGACACAGCCGCGCAGATTGCTCTGCTGACCGACGTAGACGTTGTCGTGGACGACGGCCCTGTGGAGAAAGGCACCGCTCTTGACGACCACGTTGGAGCCGACAACGGTGTGCTCCCGGATCTCGGCGCCGGCCTCGACCTTCGCGTAGTCGCCGATGTAGAGCGGGCCGCGCAGGACCGCGTCGGGATGCACCTCGGCGCCCTCGGCCACCCAGACCCCGGGCGAGATCTCGAAACCGTCCATGTCGACGTCGACCTTGCCCTCCAGGACATCGGCCTGTGCCTTCACATAGCTCTCATGGGTGCCGACGTCCTCCCAGTAGCCCTCGGCCACATAGCCGAAGATGGGCTTGCCTTCCTTCATCAGCTGCGGGAAGACGTCCCCCGACCAGTCGACCGGGACATCGGGCCGGACGTAGTCGAAGACCTCGGGCTCCATGACATAGATGCCCGTATTGACGGTGTCGGAGAAGACCTGGCCCCAGGTGGGCTTCTCCAGGAAGCGCTCGACCCTGCCCTGCTCGTCGACGATCGTGATGCCGAATTCCAGCGGATTGGGGACGCGCGTCAGGCAGACCGTGACCAGGGCGCCCTTCTCCTTGTGAAAACGGATCAGGTCGGTGAGGTCGAAATCGGTGAGGGCGTCGCCCGAGATCACGAGGAAGGCATCGTCCTTGAGCGCCTCCTCGGCGTTCTTGACGCTGCCCGCGGTGCCGAGTGGCTTCTCCTCGTTGGCATAGGTGAGCTCCATGCCGAGCTCCTCACCGTCACCGAAGTAGTTCCGCACCAGAGAGGCCAGGAACTGTACGGTCACCACGGTCTCGGTGAGCCCGTGCCGCTTCAGCAGGCGGAGCACATGCTCCATGATCGGCCGGTTGGCCACGGGCAGGAGCGGCTTGGGCATGCTCGAGGTCATGGGGCGAAGGCGGGTGCCCTCGCCTCCGGCCATCACGACGGCCTTCATGTCGGAAGCGTCCTCCTTGAGAGACGACGGTCATGCCGACGGAACCGCCCGACGAGCCCGGCCGGCGCCGCGCGTCCGCGCGCGCCCGGTGGGCTCCTGCCCGATGGAGGCTGGGGAGTACGGCGAGATCAGTCGGCCGTGGCATCCGCCCTGACGAGTCGGCGGACCTGGACCACGTAGAGGATCCCTGCCCACCAATAGAGGGTTGTACCCCATCCGGCGAACGCCCATCCGAAAATCGCGGCGAGTGACGAGAGCCAGCCGGATCCATCACTGAGAAGCAGCAACGGGAAGGCGTACATCAGGTTGAAGGTCGCGGCCTTGCCGAGGAAGTTCACCTGCGGCGGCGGATAGCCGTGGCGTCTCAGGATCCACACCATGACCAGCAGCATCGCCTCCCGGGCGAGCAGGGCCAGGGTCAGCCAGAGCGGAAGAATCTCACGCCAGGTCAGACCGAAGAGCGTGGAGAGGATGTAGAGCCGGTCGGCGGCCGGATCGAGCAGCCGGCCGAGGCTGCTGATCTGATTCCAGCGCCGGGCGAGCTTTCCGTCGAGGTAGTCGCTCACTCCACTGAGCGCCAGGACGAGGAGCGCCCAGCCGTCGTGCTTCTGGAGAATCAGCCACAGGAACAGTGGAACGCCGACGAGGCGAGCCATGCTGAGGATGTTCGGGATGGTGAGGACACGGTCGGTCTGAACACGCGTCTCCTGGACCTCCACCCGGGGGCCTCCTGTGGGGATATGTACCAACGATTCCCCCTGACTTTACCCCCAGTGGTGAGGGGACCGCGCAGAGGGGGCCACGGTGGCAGAACGCAAGAAAGCCCCGGCAGGTATCCCCTGCCAGGGCTTTCTCTTAAAAGGAGTTCGGCGGCGTCCTACTCTCCCACAGGGTCCCCCCTGCAGTACCATCGGCGCTGAAAGGCTTAGCTTCCGGGTTCG
>NZ_JAILXP010000165.1 GCF_020740895.1 Streptomyces sp. UNOB3_S3
CCCCCATTCAGGGGCTCCGCCCCCGGACCCCCGCTCCTCAAACGCCGGAGGGGCTGAATTCCCCCCTCACTCCACGAACAAGCCCCGCGCCGCCGCCTTCGCGTCGAACTCCTCCAGTCGCGCCTGCGCGTCCGGCAGCGCGTCGCACATCGCCTCCAGGAGCACCCGCCCCAGCAGCATCGGCGCGCACGCCGTGTCGAAGGCGAGGCCCGTGCCGACGGCGGCGGGCAGCAGGACGTCGCTGTGGCGGGCCACCGGCGCGAAGGTGGAGTCCGCGACGGTGACGACCGTCAGGCCCACCCCCCGCGCGTACTCCAGCGCCTCCACCACCTCGCGCGGATGCCTCGGCAGCGCGAAGCACAGCAGGGCGCTCGCCCCGGCGCGGACGGCCGCGTCGATGCGGTCGACGAGCAGCGTGCCGCCCTCGTCGAGGAGCCGTACGTCGGGGTGGACCTTGCGGGCGAAGTAGGCGAAGCCCGCCGCCTGGGCGGTCGCGGCCCGCAGGCCGAGGACCGGCAGCGGGCGCGACGCGGCCAGCAGCCGGCCGGCCCGGGCGACGGGCGACGGGTCGGCGAGCAGCGAGGCGAGGTGGCGGAGGTTGTCGATCTCGGCCTGCACGGCCTGCTGGTACTCGTTGTACGAGTCCTCGGCGGGCGCCTCGGCGGCCGGGACGACGTCGCGCAGATGGCGGCGGAGCGCGGGGTAGCCGTCGAAGCCGAGGGCGACCGCGAAGCGGGTCACCGACGGCTGGCTGACCCCGGCGAGCTCGGCGAGCTCCACGCTGGAGAGGAACGGCGCGTCGGCCGCGCGGCGCACCATGCAGTGGGCGATGCGGCGCTGCGTGGGCGTCAGCCGGTGTCCTTCGAAGAGCTTCTGCAGCCGCGCGGTGGCTTCCGGCTCGCCCCCGGTCTCGCTCATGAGCCCTCCTCGGTCAGTCATTCATCCGGCCCGTACCCTGCATGAAATTATGCAGGGTACGGCAGGGGACGGGTGCCTCGCGGCCCGGTGCCTCACAGCGGAGGCAGCAGCTTCTTCTGCGGCTTGCCCATCGCGTTGCGCGGCAACGCGTCCATGAAGCGGATCCGGCGCGGCCGCTTGTGCCCGGACAGATGGCCCGCCACAAAGTCGATCAGCGCCTTCTCGTCGATCCCGTCGGCCACCACATAGGCGACGATCTCCTGCCCCAGGTCGTCGTGCGGCAGCCCGACGACCGCCGCCTCGCGGACCGCCGGGTGGTCCAGCAGGGCGTTCTCGACCTCGCCCGCGCCGATCCGGTAGCCGCCGGACTTGATCAGGTCGGTGGAGGCCCGGCCGACGATGCGGTGGGTGCCGTCCGCCTCGATCGCGGCGATGTCGCCCGTGCGGAACCAGCCGTCGGCCGTGTACGCGGCCGCCGTCGCCTCCGGGCGGCCCAGGTAGCCGGCGAAGAGGGTCGGGCCGGACACCTCCAGCTCCCCGATGCCGCCCTCCTCCCCGGTCTCCACCACACGGGTGCGCACGCCCGGCAGCGGCAGCCCCACCGCGCCGGGGCGGCGCTCGCCGTCCGCGCGGGTGGAGACGGTGATCAGGGTCTCCGTCATGCCGTAGCGCTCGACGGGGCGTTGCCCGGTGAGCGCCTCCAGGTCGCGGAAGACGGGCGCGGGCAGGGCGGCGCTGCCCGACACCAGCAGCCGGGCCCCGGAGAGAGCGCGGGCGGCCGTGTGGTCGCGCACCACCCGCGACCAGACCGTCGGCACGCCGAAGTAGAGGCTGCCGCCCGCCGCCGCGTACGCCTCCGGCGTGGGACGGCCGGTGTGGACCAGCCGGCAGCCGGTGCGCAGGGCGCCCAGGACGCCCAGGACGAGGCCGTGCACATGAAAGAGCGGCAGCCCGTGGACGAGGGTGTCCTCGGCCGTCCACTTCCAGGCCTCGGCGAGCCCGTCCAGGCCCGCCGCGACGGCGCCGCGCGGGATGAGCGCGCCCTTGGGCGCGCCGGTGGTGCCGGAGGTGTAGAGCACGAAGGCGGTCGAGGCGGGGTCCGGCTCGGGCGCGGACCAGGTGCCGCGTTCCCGTATGTCCACGGGGACGTCCTCGCCGAGGATCAGTTCGGCGCCGGAGTCGCGCAGGATGTGGTCGCGCTCGGCGGGCCCGGCGTCCGGCGGCAGCGGTACGACGGGCACCCCGGCGAGCAGCCCGCCGACGACGGCCACCACGGTCCCGGGCTCCGCCACGGCCCGTACGGCCACCGACGGGGCCCCGGCGATCCGGGCCGCCACCGCGCCCGCCGCGCCCAGGAGTTCCTCCCGCGACATGGTCCGTCCCGCGATGGTGAGGGCGTCCGGGCGGTCGGCGGCGTCCGGCGCCACCAGGGACGACAGCAGGGGTTCGGGCACGGAATCGCTCCTTCCATGGGGCCCCGGTGGACCGGGGGGCATCCCCTCTGCGGATACGGGTGCTGGCCCCACTGACGCGGGGCACCCGCCGACCGTACCTTCGTGGCCATGATGGCCCGTGACACCGCTGCCCCGAAGGACCCCGGTCGCCCCGACGACCCCGCCCTCAGCCTGAAGAAGGACCCCGAGCTGCGCCGGGAGCTGGACGCGACCGCGCACACGCTCAAGGAGCTCGGGCCGGAGTACGAGGCGGAGCTCATCGACTCCTTCCTGGAGAAGGTCGGGGAGCGCATCGACCGGCGGATGGACGCCACGGCGGACCGCCAGGTGCGCCGTTATCTCGCCGAGCGGCAGATGAGCGCGGCGCGGAGTGCGGCGGGGCGGGGTGCGGGTGACGGGCCGTCACCGGCCCTCGGGAGCTTCGGGGAGCGCTTCGGCTTCGCGGCGCTGTCGCTGGTGCTGGCGGTGCCGCTGTCGGCGATCGCCGCGTACCAGGCGCATCTGGCGGGGCTGGTGGTGACCTGGGCGGGGATCGTGGGCGTCAATGTCGCCCAGGCGTCCCGGGGGGCCTGGCGGCGCCGGGCGAACGAACCGGAGCCGCCTTCCTCCGACGGGTGGGAGGCGTAAGCGTTCCGGTCACCCGCGGGCCGGTGGGGGCTTGTCGCGCAGTTCCCCGCGCCCCTTACGGGGCGCCCCGGCGGAGCATCGTCCGCAGCACCCGGAAAAACAGAGGGCGCGGGGGCCGCCGCACCCCGGCCGGAGCCGGGGTCGGGACGACGGCGGTCCCCGCGGAGGACACGGACCGGATCCCAGGTGACGGGAACCGGTGCCGCGTCCGGACGGCTCTGGAGTCCGGGAGCCGCTCCGGAGTTCCTGCCGCCTCGACACCCCCCACTATGCCGGTTCCGTGTTAAGTCCATGCTGCGCGCGCGTGACGCATACGTACCTTTTACGGACCGGTAGTTACCCCAATGAGCCTTACTTCGTTCCGCTGTTGCCGCCCTCGGCGAGGAACGCGAGCAGGTCCTGCCGGCTGACGACACCCTTCGGCTTGCCCTCGACGATCACGATGGCCGCGTCCGCCGTACCGAGGACGTTCATCAGGTCGCCGACCGGCTCGCCGGAGCCGACCTGCGGCAGCGGCGCGCTCATGTGCTTCTCCAGGGGGTCGGCAAGCGAGGCCCGCTGGGCGAACAGCGCGTCCAGCAGGTCGCGTTCGACGACCGAGCCGATGACCTCGGCGGCCATGACGTCGGGGTGACCGGCGCCGGGCTTGACGATGGGCATCTGCGAGACGCCGTACTCGCGCAGCACCTCGATGGCCTGGCCGACCGTCTCCTCGGGGTGCATGTGGACGAGCGAGGGGATGCCGCCGTCCTTGCGGCGCAGCACGTCGCCGACGCGGGCGGCGTCGCCGGGCTCCTCCAGGAAGCCGTAGTCGGCCATCCACTCGTCGTTGAAAATCTTGCTCAGGTAGCCGCGGCCGCTGTCCGGCAGCAGCACCACGACGACGTCGTCCTCGCCGAGGTCCTCCGCGGCGCGCAGGGCGCTGACGACCGCCATGCCGCAGGAGCCGCCGACCAGCAGACCCTCCTCCTTGGCGAGGCGGCGGGTCATCTGGAAGGCGTCCTTGTCGGAGACCGCGATGATCTCGTCCGTCACCGTGCCGTCGTAGGCGGAGGGCCAGAAGTCCTCGCCGACGCCCTCGATCAGGTACGGGCGGCCCGAACCGCCGCTGTAGACCGAGCCCTCGGGGTCGGAGCCGATGACCTTGACCTTGCCGCCGCTGACCTCCTTCAGGTACCGGCCGGTGCCGCTGATCGTGCCGCCGGTGCCCACGCCCGCGACGAAGTGGGTGATCTTCCCCTCGGTCTGCTCCCAGAGCTCCGGACCGGTGGAGTGGTAGTGCGAGAGCGGGTTGTTGGGGTTGCTGTACTGGTCGGGCTTCCAGGCGTTGGGCGTCTCGCGCACCAGGCGGTCGGAGACGTTGTAGTACGAGTCCGGGTGCTCCGGGTCGACCGCGGTCGGGCAGACGACGACCTCGGCCCCGTACGCCCGCAGTACGTTGATCTTGTCCTGGGAAACCTTGTCAGGGCAGACGAAGATGCACTTGTAGCCCTTCTGCTGCGCCACGATCGCGAGACCCACGCCCGTGTTGCCCGAGGTGGGCTCCACGATCGTGCCGCCCGGCTTGAGCTCGCCGGACTTCTCGGCCGCCTCGATCATCCGCACGGCGATGCGGTCCTTCACCGATCCACCGGGGTTGAAGTACTCCACCTTGGCGAGGACGGTCGCCTTGATGCCTTCGGTCACATGGTTGAGCTTCACGAGCGGGGTGTTGCCAACGAGCTCAATCATCGAATCGTGATACTGCACGGTGATCTCCGCGGTCGGGGGCACTAGCGGTCGTCGCGTGCCCATACCGCCAGCCTAGAGCGCCCGCGACCGCTCCAACGGCGCGTTGCGGAGGCGAGTGAGCGGGGCAACCTGCTCATAGCGCGCACTGGCAAGGGCGCGCCGGATTCATGAAGCTTTTGTGAAGCGTTTGTGAACCGGTTCTCGGAGCGCTGAGGAGGCTGTCCGGTGTCCATGCTGAGGGCGAGGGCCGCGCGGCGGATCGCGGCCGCTGCGGCGTACGGAGGCGGCGGGGTCGGCCTGCTCGGCGGAGCGGTGCTCGGGGTGCTGCTCACGGAGGTGGCGCTGGCCCGCCGGGTCGTCGGCGGGGCCGGCGGGGCACCGCCGCACGCGGACGGCAGCTACGGCTCCGCGTTCACGCTCGGGCCGGTGCGGGAGCCGCTGCTGCTGGGCGTGCTGGGCGACTCCACGGCGGCCGGCCAGGGGGTGCACCGGCCCCGGCAGACCCCGGGCGCGCTGCTGGCCTCGGGGCTCGCGGCGGTCGCGGAACGCCCCGTGGAGCTGCGCAACGTGGCACTGTCCGGGGCGCAGTCCTACGACCTGGAGCGGCAGGTCACCCAGATCCTCTGCGACCCGGAGCGGGTCCCGGACGTCTGCGTGATCATGATCGGGGCGAACGACGTCACCCACCGGGTGCCCGCCGCCCGCTCCGTCCGGCTGCTCACGGAGGCCGTGCGCAGACTGCGGGAGGCGGGGTGCGAGGTGGTGGTCGGCACCTGCCCCGACCTGGGCACGATCGAGCCCGTCTACCAGCCGCTGCGCTGGCTGGCGCGGCGGCTGAGCCGGCAGCTGGCGGCGGCGCAGACGATCGGGGTGCTGTCGGCGGGCGGCCGGACGGTCTCGCTGGGCGATCTGCTGGGGCCGGAGTTCGAGGCCAACCCCCGGGAGCTGTTCGGGCCCGACAACTACCACCCCTCGGCCGAGGGTTACGCGACGGCGGCCATGGCCGTGCTGCCCACGCTCTGCGCGACGCTGGGGCTCTGGCCGGAGGACGAGCGGCCGGACGCGGCGCGCCGCGAGGGCATCCTGCCGCTGGCCCGGGCGGCCGCCGAGGCGGCCGCGGAGGGCGGCACGGAGGTCACGGCGCGGGGCCGCTGGGCACTGCTCAAGCACCGCAAGCGGCGGCGGCTGCCGACGGGGGCGGAGGCCGTTCCGGACGGGGAACGGCCCGCCCATACTGGAAAGAGTCCGGCGTCACAGCCCGGAGACCGTGACCCGGGGCGTACTTGCGGGTAACTTCCGGGGAGTCTTCGTTCCCGCGCAACTGGAGCCGTGTGATGCCCGAAGCCGTGATCGTCTCTACCGCCCGCTCCCCCATCGGTCGCGCCTTCAAGGGCTCCCTGAAGGAGCTGCGGCCCGACGACCTCACCGCCACGATCATCCAGGCCGCGCTCGCCAAGGTCCCCGGGCTCGACCCGCGCGAGATCGACGACCTGATGCTCGGCTGCGGTCTGCCCGGCGGCGAGCAGGGCCACAACCTGGCGCGCATCGTGGCCGTGCAGATGGGCATGGACCACCTGCCCGCCACCACGATCACCCGCTACTGCGCCTCGTCCCTCCAGACCTCCCGGATGGCGCTCCACGCCATCAAGGCCGGCGAGGGCGACGTCTTCATCTCGGCGGGCGTCGAGATGGTCTCCCGCTCCGTCAACGGCTCCTCCGACGGCATGCCTGGCACCCACAACCCGCTCTTCGCCGACGCCGAGGCCCGCACGGCCGCCCGCGCCGAGCAGGGCGGCGAGGGCTGGCACGACCCGCGCGAGGACGGCCTGGTCCCGGACGCGTACATAGCGATGGGCCAGACCGCCGAGAACCTGGCTCGCCTCAAGGGCGTCACCCGCCAGGAGATGGACGAGTTCGGCGTCCGCTCGCAGAACCTCGCCGAGGAAGCCATCAAGAAGGGCTTCTGGCAGCGCGAGATCACCCCGGTGACGCTGCCCGACGGCACGGTCGTGTCGCAGGACGACGGCCCCCGCGCGGGCGTCACCCTGGAGGGCGTCGCGGGCCTCAAGCCCGCCTTCCGCCCCGACGGCCTGATCACGGCGGCCAACTGCTGCCCGCTCAACGACGGCGCCGCCGCCGTGGTGATCATGTCCGACACCAAGGCGCGCGAGCTGGGCCTGACCCCGCTGGCCCGGATCGTCTCGACGGGCGTCTCCGCGCTCTCCCCCGAGATCATGGGCTACGGCCCGGTGGCGGCCAGCGAGCAGGCGCTGCGACGGGCGGGGCTGACCATCGGCGACATCGACCTGGTCGAGATCAACGAGGCGTTCGCCGCGCAGGTCATCCCCTCCTACCGCGACCTGGGCATCGACATCGACAAGCTGAACGTCAACGGCGGCGCCATCGCCGTCGGCCACCCCTTCGGCATGACGGGCGCCCGCATCACGGGCACCCTCATCAACTCGCTCCAGTTCCACGACAAGCAGTTCGGCCTGGAGACGATGTGCGTGGGCGGCGGCCAGGGCATGGCGATGGTGATCGAGCGGCTGAGCTGAGCCGCAGCGGAGGGCAGGGGCCGCCCGAGGCACGAGGGCGGCACCTGCCCTCAGCGAAGGCGAAGCTCAGCGCGACCAAAAGCACGAGCGGCTGAGCCAGTCGGCAAGCGGCACTTGCCAACAGCAGTCTTCGGCCACCTTGCCGAAACGTGACCGAATCTCCCCCAGGATGTGACCAACGTCCCGGGGGAGATTCGTTTCCCCAGGTCAGAGTGGTTGAAGGAACAACGTCCGGGCCCTTGGTCCCGTCCGTTTACTGACGTTTTGCACTGTGGGCCTCCGGAGGCATGCGCGAAGCTGAGGTAGGAATTCGGGGGATCCAAGCAACCGGGAGTACGTCAGTGAGCGCCATGTCCCTTGCCCTGCTGCTGGGCGCTGCCGCCGCCACGGCCGCGGGCGCCGCCGCCCTGCACAGCACTCGCGGTCTGCGCCGGCAGATCACCGCCCTGCGCGAGGAACTGGCCGCCGCCACGGCCGGCGCCGACGCGCGCGGTGCCGTGCCCGCCGCCCGTACCGCCCCCGTGGCCGAGCTCTCCGAGATACGCGCGGCCGTCGCCGACGCCCTCGCGGAGGAGCGGGAGCGCGAGCTGGCCGAGGCCCGGGCGTTCTGGGCCGCCCAGGAGGCCCGTGACCTCACCGGGGCCGCCGACGCGCCCTCTCTGCCGGTCGTCCTGCCCGGCCTCGACGACCCCCTGTTCCTGCCCCGCCAGGCCGACCTCGCCGGGCTGGACTTCGCCGGGCTGGACCCGCTGGCCGACCTCGAGGCGGAGGCCGCGGACTCCCCCGAGCTGGCGGCGGCCCGCCGCCGCCACCCCTCGCACCCCGACTTCACCCCCATGACCTCGGCCGTCACCGACCACGAGCGCACGGTCGAGCGCCTCACCGAGCTCGCCGACGACTGCGTGCCGCTCACGGACGTCCGCCCCGGCCCGCTGGGCACCCTGGACGTCTATGTCTTCGCCGACGGCACCACGGTCTGCATGACCCCCGGGCACCGCGAGACCGCCGAGCGCCTCGCCGAGGCCCTGCGGGCCGGTGACGCGCCGGTCCTGCTGGGCGGCTCCGGGGTCTCCGGCGCCTACGCCCTGACCTTCGAGTGCGCGTCGGGCACGGTCTACGTCCTGGCCGACCGCGTCATCGCCTCCCTGTAGCGGCCCGGCGGCCCGGCGACTCAGCGGCCCGCAGGGGCCGGCGGCCGGGCCCGTCAGAGCCCGCAGCGCCCCGCGGCCTCCTCGATCAGTCCCACGGCCCGGGCCACCCCTTCCGTGACCCCGCCGGAGGCGAGCAGCGCTTCGGCCAAATCATGGCCGGCCACCGCCACTTGGTCGGCCACCGCGAACATTCCCGCGTCCGGCATCTCCCGTACCGCCGGGGCGTCCGGCTCCTCGATCCGCTGGGTCCACGCGGCCAGCTCACGGGCCAGGGCCAGCGCTTCCGCCGCCGCACCCCGGCTCAGCCGGGACTGCGGCAGGGTCCGCAGCCGGTCGGCGAAGGTGTCCACGGCGGCCAGAAGAGGCGTCACATCATCCACGCCATGAGACTATGCGCCGCCCACCGACTGTTGCCAATGCTTGAACACTCGGGCACGGTGACATGAAGGACCATCATTCGACGCGTCCGGAGGCGCCGATGTCCCATGTCTTCTCCGACGAGACCCACCGGAACCTGCTCTCCCGAATCCCCCAGTGCACCGGCCGCGAAGTAGCGGACTGGCTGCGTACGGTCGAAGAAGGCCCCTCCCTGTTCCGTTTCGAGGAGAAGGTCAGCTGGCTGCGCGGTGAGCACAATCTCGCTTACGGCCACGCGAAGGCCATCGTCCACGAGTACGACCTCCGACGAGCGGCGCGAAAGCTGGGCTGAGCCACGCGCCCCGCGGGAACGGAACAGGCCCGGGAAGGCGTCGCCTTCCCGGGCCCTGTCATCCCCGTCCGCACGGATATATCCATGCGGAGCGTGCGGAGGTATTAGTCGTTGTTCAGGATCGCGATGATCCGGAGGATCTCCGTGTAGATCCAGACGAGCGACAGCGTCAGGCCGAAGGCCGCCAGCCAGGACTCCTCGCGGGGAGCGCCATAGGCCACGCCGTCCTCGATCTGCTTGAAGTCCAGCGCCAGGTAGGCCGCGCCCAGCAGCACACCGACGACGCCGACCGCGATACCGAGACCACCGCTGCGGAAGCCCAGACCGTCACCGCCGCCGAAGACCGCGAACAGGGAGTTCGCGACCATCAGCAGGAGGAAGCCGATCGAGGCGCCGATGACGAAGCGGGTGAAACGGCGGTCGACCCGGATGATCCGGGTGCGGTAGGCGATCAGGACACCCGCGAAGACGGCCATCGTGCCGAGCACGGCCTGCATCGGGGCGCCGTAGGCGACCGCGTTGTAGTACTTGCTGATCACACCGAGGAAGAGACCCTCGAAGGCCGCGTAGGCCAGGATCAGCGCCGGGGAGGGCTTGGCCTTGAACGACTGGACCAGGCCCAGGACCATGGCGACGATCGCGGCGCCGAAGCCCACGCCGACGGGCAGCGAGAGCGCCCAGGCGGCGCCGGCCGCGACGATCACCGTGCCCAGCGTGATGCCGGTCCGCGTGACGACGTCGTCGATCGTCATCCGGCCGGTGGCCCGCGCCGGGGCCTGCGGGTGGCCCTGCTGGAGATCCGGCCCGCCCTGCGCGTACGGGTTCGTCGCGTAGGGGTTGCTGGGCTGGGCGTACGGGCTCCCGGCATACGGATTGTTCGCGTACGGGTTCCCCTGGGACGCGGCCCCGGCCTGCGCCCCCGCGTCGAAGCCCGCGTAACCGCTGGTGTCGCGGCTGAACCCCCGTCGCGAGAAGACCGGGTTGCTGCTCCTCATCTCACTCCTCCATGGCCACCCTGCGCGGCCTTGGCGTCAAGGGTAATAGGGGGGCAAAGAAAAGGCCCTCCTGCTACGGGACGATCTTTTCTCTGCCGGACCCCGTACCGGACAACGCGAACCGGTGGCGACCGGTTCCGGGAGAACCGCGAAATGCGGCACTCTTAACGCGATGGCGACGCCAATAGGCGGCTCGCGAAGTGATGAGGTGCCCGGAGCCGGACTTGAACCGGCACGGCCCGAAGGGCCAGCGAGGTTTAAGCTCGCCGTGTCTGCATTCCACCATCCGGGCGGGGGGCTCTCGGGCAGCCCGGCGGTGAGGCGCGCGAGCCTCCCCTCGGAGGAGAGCAGCACGAGCCTAGCCGGGGCACGCCCCCCAAACAGCGGAACATGGACCCGAGGTTGTCTTATTTTATTGGCAACTGAGCCCCCATCAGTGCTGGGATGACGCCGTTGGCACATGCCAGGGGCCGATCTCCGCCGTTCACCACCCCACCCCCACAAGCAACCGGAATTGTCGCAATCTCGTCGCCCTCGGTAAGGGTCGGTCTCCTACCCAGGGATGACAGGGCGCTCCCGGCATACCTCCGGAGGCTGTCCCGGGAACCGGAGCTACGGCTGATCCGGGCGGCCGAAGCACGCCGGACCATGGTGGATGTGCCCTGATTCCGCGGACGACGCGTCCCGGAGCCCGCCGTCCCGACAGGAGACCCCCCACCGTGACCACCATGCCCTTCGGCGCCCCGACCGCCGTCCGCAGCACCGCTGTGGCCGCCCGCGCCACGGACCTGACCAAGGTCTACGGCCAGGGTGAGACCCAGGTGGTCGCCCTGGACGCCGTCTCCGTGGACTTCCGGCAGGCCGAGTTCACCGCGATCATGGGCCCCTCGGGCTCCGGCAAGTCCACGCTCATGCACTGCATGGCCGGCCTGGACAGCGTCTCCGGCGGCTCGGCCCGCATCGGCGACGTCGAGCTCACCGCCCTGAACGACAAGAAGCTCACCCGGCTCCGCCGCGACAAGATCGGCTTCATCTTCCAGGCCTTCAACCTGCTGCCGACGCTCACCGCCCTGGAGAACATCACGCTCCCCATGGACATCGCCGGCCGCAAGCCCGACCAGCAGTGGCTCGACATGGTCGTCGACACCGTCGGCCTGTCCGGGCGCCTCAAGCACCGCCCGAACCAGCTCTCCGGCGGTCAGCAGCAGCGCGTCGCCGTGGCCCGCGCCCTGGCGGGCCGGCCGGAGATCATGTTCGCCGACGAGCCCACCGGCAACCTCGACTCCCGCTCCGGCGCCGAGGTCCTCGGCTTCCTGCGCAACTCCGTGCGCGAGCTCGGCCAGACGGTCGTCATGGTCACCCACGACCCCGTCGCCGCCTCCTACGCGGACCGTGTGATCTTCCTGGCCGACGGCCGGATCGTCGACGAGATGCGCGAGCCCACCGCCGACGCCGTGCTCGACCGCATGAAGCGGTTCGACGCCAAGGGCCGCACGAGCTGATCCCCGCCGGACTCGAAACTCAGGACTGAACCCCATGTTCCGCACCGCGCTGCGCAATGTGCTCGCGCACAAGGCCCGGCTGCTGATGACCGTCCTCGCCGTCATGCTCGGCGTGGCCTTCGTCTCCGGCACCCTGGTCTTCACCTCGACCATCTCCGACGCCTTCCAGAAGAGCTCCCAAAAGGGCTTCACGAACGTCGACGTCGCCGTCCAGCCCCACAAGGAGAGCGGTGACAGGAGCGTCCCCGGCGCCGCCCCCCGGCTGACGCAGGACCTCCTCGACCGGGCCGCCAAGGTCCCCGGCGCCGCCTCCGCCACCGGCTCCGTCAGCGGCTTCGCGGCGATCGCCGACAAGAAGGGCAAGCTGATAGGCGAGGGCTTCTCCTCGTCCGGCGCCAACTACTACGCGGGCCAGGGCGGCAAGGACGCCCGCTACCCGCTGAAGTCCGGCCGCGCGCCCCGGGCCGCCGGTGAGATCGCCCTCGACGCGAAGACCGCCGACCGGGCCGGTTACAAGGTCGGCGACACCGTCCGGATCTCCGTCGACGGCCCCGTGCTCCAGCAGAAGCTGACGGGCGTCTTCACCACCGACGACGGCAACGTCTCCGCCGGCGGCAGCCTCGCCCTGTTCGACACCGCCACCGCGCAGAAGCTCTACGGCAAGCCCGGCGGCTTCGACGAGATCGACGTCAAGGCCGCCGCGGGCACCTCTCAGGCCGCCCTGAAGTCCTCGGTCGAGAAGATCCTCCCCAAGGACACCGAGGCCACCACCGGCAAGCAGCTCGCGGACGAGCAGAGCCGGATGATCTCCCAGTCCATGGACGGCATGCGGACCACCCTGCTGGTCTTCGCGGGCATCGCCCTGTTCGTCGGCATCTTCATCATCGCCAACACCTTCACCATGCTGGTCGCCCAGCGCACCAAGGAGCTGGCCCTGCTGCGCGCCGTCGGCGCGAGCCGCCGCCAGGTCACCCGCTCGGTGCTCATCGAGGCGTTCGTCGTGGGCACGGTCGCCGGTGTGACCGGCCTCGTCGCCGGCATCGGCATCGGCGCCGGCCTGCGGTCGCTGATCGGCGGCACGGGCGCCACCATCCCGGACGGCCCGCTGGTCATCTCCCCCAGCACCATCCTGGTCTCGATGGTCGTCGGCATCGTCGTCACCATGCTCGCCGCCTGGCTGCCCGGCCGCCGCGCCGCGAAGATCCCCCCGGTCGCCGCGATGAACAGCGTCCACGCCGTGGCCACCACCAAGTCCCTGGTCGTGCGCAACTCCATCGGTGGCGTCATCAGCGCCCTCGGTGCCGCGCTCGTCCTGACCGCCACCAGCTCGACCATGATGGGCCTGGGCGCGGGCCTGGTCCTCATCGGCGTGTTCGTGCTGACGCCGCTGCTGTCCCGCCCGGTGATCGCAGCAGCGGCGCCGCTGCTGCGCCCCTTCGGGATGCCCGGCAAGCTCGCCCGGCAGAACGCGGTCCGCAACCCCCGCCGCACCGCCGCCACCGCCTCCGCGCTGATGATCGGCCTCACCCTGATCACCGGTCTGACCGTGATCGCCGGCAGCATGCAGCAGGCCATCGACAAGATGGCCACGGGCGCCCTCAAGGCCGACTACGTCGTCTCCATGGCCAGCATGACCCCGCTGTCCACCGATGTGGAGAAGACGCTCGCCGGCCACCCGGACGTCGTCGCCGCCAGCCCGCTGCGCTCCTCCCCGGCCCGTATCGACGGCGACCACCAGAGCCTCACGGGCGTCAACGGCAAGACCATCGGGCAGCTGACGAACCTCGACTTCACGTCGGGCTCGTTCGCCGGCCTCTCCGGTGACAAGGTCGTCGTGGACGACGCCACGGCCCGCAGCAACCACTGGAAGCAGGGCTCCTCCTTCGACGTCACCTTCGAGGACGGCAAGAAGGGCAAGCTGACGGTCGGCGGCGTCTTCAAGGGCAACGACCTGATGCGCGGCATCTGGATCGACACCCCGACCCTGGCCCCCCACCAGAAGCAGGTCGACGACCGCCAGGTGATGGTCAAGGTCAAGGGCGGCGCCGGCGAGAAGGTCAAGGACTCCCTCGCCAAGGCCCTCGGCGACAACCCCGCCATCCAGATCCAGACCAAGCAGGACATCTCCAACGGCATCTCCAAGGCCATCGGCCTGCTGCTGAACATGCTCTACGGCCTGCTGGCCATGGCCGTCGTCGTCGCCGTCCTCGGCGTCATCAACACCCTGGCGATGTCCGTCTTCGAGCGTCAGCAGGAGATCGGCATGCTCCGTGCCATCGGCCTGGACCGCAAGGGCATCAAGCGGATGGTCCGCCTGGAGTCGCTGATCATCTCGCTCTTCGGCGGTGTGATGGGCATCGGCCTGGGCGTCTTCTTCGGCTGGGCCGCGGGCGATCTCATCAAGAAGGCCGTGAGCACCTACGAGCTGGTGCTCCCCTGGGGCCGGATGGGCGTCTTCCTGCTGCTGGCCGCCGTGGTCGGCGTGCTGGCCGCGCTGTGGCCCGCCCGCCGGGCGGCCAAGCTCAACATGCTGTCGGCCATCAAGGCCGAGTAGCGACAGCCGCGTCCGCCGACGGCAAGGGCCCGGTCCGGGTTTCGGACCGGGCCCTTGCGCTGTGCCGCGGTCTCAGTTCCAGTCGCGGGTGCGCAGCGGCAGCCCTGACGCCCCGGACTCGGGCGTGCGGATCGCCAGCACCTGGTTGACGCCGATGCGGTTGCGCTCGAAGGCCAGCGCGGAGGCGGCCATGTAGAGCCGCCAGACGCGGGCGCGGCCCGGTGAGGTCAGCCGCACGGCCTCGTCCCACTGGGCCTCCAGGTTGGCCACCCAGCGCCGCAGGGTGAGCGCGTAGTGCTCGCGCAGCGCCTCGACGTCCCGGACCTCGAAGCCGGCCTCCTCCAGCTGGGCCACGGTCCGGCCGACGGGCGCGAGCTCGCCGTCGGGGAAGACGTAGCGGTCGATGAACTCGTCGACCCGGTAGCCGCCCTCGTCCCGCAGCGGGCGGCGGGCGATCTGGTGGTTGAGCAGCCGGCCGCCGGGCCGCAGCAGGGCGTACAGGTCGGCGGCGTACCCGGCGTAGCGCGCGGAGCCGACGTGCTCGGCCATGCCGATGGAGGAGACGGCGTCGAAGGGCCCGTCGGAGACCTCGCGGTAGTCCTGGACGCGCACCTCTATGCGGTCCGCCAGACCGGCCCCTGCGACCCGCTTGCGGGCGTAGGCGGCCTGCTCCTCGGAGAGGGTGACGGCGACGACGTCCACGCCGTACTCGCGGGCGGCGTGGAGGGCCATCGAGCCCCAGCCGCAGCCGACGTCGAGCAGCCGCATTCCGGGTTTGAGACCCAGCTTGCGGCAAACAAGGTCGAGCTTGGCCCGCTGGGCCTCCTCAAGGGTCGACTCGGGACTCTCCCAGTAGGCGCAGGAGTAGACCATGGACGGGCCGAGGACGTGCTCGTAGAAGGCGTTGCCGACGTCGTAGTGGTGGCTGATGGCCTGCCTGTCGCGGCGCAGGGAGTGGAGGGGGCCGCCGCCCCGGCGGGCCTCCTCGGCGGGCGGCGCGGGCGGCGGGAGGGGCCCGGTGAGCCTCAGC